>JBLIEY010000028.1:0-21943 GCA_047633475.1 Sulfurimonas sp. | reverse complement strand
TAAGCGATTAAAAACCAAACAGCACCAAGAATAGGCTCTATAAATGTACTTTGCTTCATTATAGAGTACATTCTATACATAGCCAACTGGTTTGTAAGATATGAGTAAGAGCTCATAGAGAAAATAGTAAATACTAGATACCAATAGTGTATTTCTAAGCCTACTCGATGTTTAAGATAAGGAATGACAAAGCCCCAAGATATGAGCACTAAAACGACGATAAAATATCTAAAGATATTTATAATATTTTCATCTTTTTTACACTTAGCATAGGCTACAACCATAGAAGAGCGAAATCCTACAAGAATTAAAAGTGAGAAAGAAAATATATCAATAGCAGTGTAGTAAAGAGCTAAAACATCTTTTTCTATAATACTAGCTAGAAATATTTTGAAAGAAAAACCTGCTACAACAGTAAAGACAGAAATAAAGATAGCGTGGTAAAAGTGTTTTTTAATTTCTTGCAAGTTTTATTTCCTATAAGTATATTTTTATAATTATTATTACATAAAGATAAGTTGCTTAGTATACAGAGTATGTTTAAATACTTGGCTTATAAAATTATCAATTATAAGAAAAAGTAGAAAATTATGAGTTGACAAATACTGCCTACAAACAATTTGGGTTTTTTTATAAAATAAAATAAAAATTGAGGTCTGTAATGAAAAGAGCTATTTTACTTATGAATATGGGTGGTCCAAATAATTTAGATGAAGTAGAAGTATTTCTAAAAAATATGTTTAATGACAAACGTATTATTGGAGCACCTAAACCAATTCGTTCTATGATTGCTAAGTTTATTACATATAAAAGAAAAGAAGAGTCAAAGAAAAATTATGTACTTATTGGTGGAAAGTCTCCAATAGTTGATTACACAAATGAACTTATACAAGAACTTCAACAGACTATAAAAGACGCAAGTATACATATGGTAATGCGCTATACACCTCCATTTGCTGTTGATGTATTAGAAGATTTAAGAGATGTAGATGAGTTTTATGCGATTCCTCTTTATCCTCACTATTCTGAGACAACTACACTCTCTAGTTATGATGATTTTTATGATTCTCTAGATGCTCTTCGTATTAAAGCTCGTGTAAAAACTGTAGATGCTTACTATAATGATAAATATTATAACAGTTCTATAGTTGAGAGAATTAAAGAAGCACTTGGTGATGATAATGCTGAGGATTTTGAACTTATATTTTCTGCTCATGGTTTACCTAAAAAAATCATTGAAAAGGGTGACAGTTACCAAAAGCACATAAAACAAAATGTCTATCAAGCAAGAAGAGCACTTACACTAGCTGGTATAGAGTTTCATAACACGCATCTAGCTTATCAATCACGCTTAGGACCATTGGAGTGGATACGACCATATTTAGCTGACAAATTAAAAGCACTCAAGAAGAAGAAAGTTATAATTTTCCCTATTGCGTTTACTATTGATAATTCTGAAACAGAGTTTGAGCTTGAGATTGAGTATAGAGAGGTGGCTGAGGATCTTGGATTTGAAGAGTATAGAGTTGCAAAAGCACCAAATAATCATCCAGAATTTGTTAAATGTATAACAAATATTTATGAAAATATGAAGGCAAGTTAATGTATGAATATGCTGTAGTTGGATCAGGGATTGGTGGAAGTTCTATTGCTTCGCAATTGAATTCAAAAGGAAAAAGTGTTGTGCTTTTTGAAAAAGAGCCGTACTTAGGTGGTTGTAGTTCAAGTTTTAAACATGGAAAATACACATACAATACAGGTGCTACAACGCTTGCGGGTTATCAAGATGGTTTTATTGTAAAAGAGATGTTTGACAACATAGGTTTTACTCCAAATATTATAAAAACAGATCCTACAATAGTTGTTATACAAAATGAAAAGATTACTCATAGATATAAAGACTTTGAGAAGTTCTTGGCATCTGTAGAAGAAAATTATCCTCATGAAAAAAACAGAGAATTTTGGACTCTTGTTTATGATATAAATAATGATTTTTATAAACATAATGGTTACTACTATTCAAATAAAAATCTATTTTCAAAAATTGTGTCTTTGTCTAGTTTTGTTAGTTTAGGACTAAAGTTTCAAAAATATCTTCGTACACCTGCTTATAAATTTATAAATGACTTTTTTGCTGGAATAGATGCAGAGTATCTACAGTTTTTGGAATCACAAATACTAATAGTAGCTCAGGCTAAAACAAAGGATATAAACTTCCTTACAGCTGTACTGTCTTTGGGATATACATTTAATGATAACCACTATGTTGTTGGTGGCTTTAGTCATCTTTTTGATGAAATGACAAAAGATATAAAAGATATTCAAAGAAATAGCGAAATACTTAGTATTGAAAAACGTGATAATCATTTTGAGCTTTACACAAAAGAGAAAACATTTTTGGCAGAAAAAGTTATCTTAAACTCAACTGTTTACGACAGTGCAAAGCTTTTTAAAGATGCTAAAACAAAAAAATATTACAAATCATATGAAAAACTCAACAATCACCAAAGTTCATTTATGCTTTATGTGAGTATTAAAAGTAAAAAGAAGTTTGAGCATCACTATCAGATTATACAAGATGATAAATTTTTACATACTATATCAAATGCATTGTTTGTCTCTTTCTCAGACCAAAGTGATACGATTTTAGCTCCTGAGGGTTACTATAGTATCACAGCATCTATACATACAGATATAAGATTTTGGCAAGATGCACAAACATATAAAGAGAAAAAAAAAGAGCTTAAAGATTTACTTTTAGATACAATATTAAAACAATTAAATATAGCAAAAGAAGACGTAGTCCAATGCTTTGGAGCTACACCCAATAGCTTTAATCATTATATAAATCGCTCACAACTTGGAGGAAATGAAATCAGTATGAAAAACTTATTACCATTTCTTCCTTCTAATGATACAAAGATAAAAAATCTTTACAATGTTGGAGATACAGTTTATGCGGCTCAAGGTTGGCCTGGTGTAATGCTTGGTGTGAAAAATTTACAGAGGCTTTTAGATGTATAACATAGCTCTTCATATCAAAACAAAAGATTGGCTGTATATCTTAGTGATTGGTATAATATTTGGAATGTTACTTTCAGCTTTTGGATATAAACTTTTTGAACTCTCTATTGTTGATGGTGCTATATTTGGAATAATTATAGGTTTTAGTATTACTCTTTTTTCTCTTTTTTTTATATCAAATATGAACAAGAGAGTATTACCAAGATTAAAAGAGATTTATTGGCTACCTCTTTCCGTCCTCTTCTCTTTTCTTTCTGGCTTTTTGGGAACATATGTTGGTGTATATTTAGCTCAAAATATTAACATAAAAATTATCCATGCATTTGAAAATGAACTAGTTTTGATTGCTGGCTCTATAGGACTTCTAACATATATCGTTGGTGTTTTACTTTATAGATTTGTTAAGATGCGTAATCAAAAAGATGTCATAGACAATGAGTATATTCAAAGCCGTTTGCGTTCACTAGAAACGCAGTTAAACCCTCACTTTCTCTTTAACGCACTTAATTCTATAGCTGAGCTTATTCATGACAATCCAGAAAAAGCAGAAATGGCAGTTTTAAAAGTTTCTTCATTTTTAAGAAACACTATGAATGAAACAGCACTTCTTAGTTTAAAAGATGAGATGAATAATGTTCGAGATTATGTAGAACTTGAAAATATTCGTTTCTCAAACAAGATAAAATTACACATTGATAATGAAATTCCTGTTTGGCAAATACCAAAGTTTTCTTTACAGCTTATTGTTGAAAATGCTATTAAGCATGGGTTTGTAAATTCGAGTGCTAACCTAAATATTTGGATATCATTTGATAAAGAAAAAAGAAAAATAATACTAAAAAATGATGGAGAAAAAATGAAGTCCAAAAAGTTTGGTGTTGGACTTAGTAATCTAAAGCAGCGTTTAGAATTACTGTGTAAGGGAAACATCGAAGTAGAAAATACGCAGGAAGTAATTTTTTATATAATTTTGGGAGAATGCAGTGAAAATATTAGTAGTTGATGATGAAGAGTTAGCAAGAAAGAGACTTCTACGAATGTTAAGAACTTTGGAATATACAAACGTAGTAGAAGCAAAAGATGCGGATGAAGCGCTAGAATTATTTAAAAATGACAATTTTGATATTGTATTTTTAGATATTAATATGCCTCAAGTAAGTGGATTAGAAGTTGGTTATGAGTTCAAATATATTAATCCAAATGTAAGTATTATCTTTCAAACAGCATATGAAGAACATGCTTTGAAGGCTTTTGATATTGGTGCAGTTGATTATCTTATAAAACCTTTCAGTATAGAGCAAGTAAAAAATTCTTTAGAACGTGTAAAAGTTACAACACTAAAAGATAAAGAACTTCGCATCTTAAGTAAGCAAGGAGATAATTATTTACTACTCAAACCTGAAGAAATTCATTATGTAAAAGCAGATTTGTCCGAGGTTATGATTCGTACACAAAAAGGATTTTCTTATTATGCGCAAAAAATATCTGATCTTTATGAAAGACTAGAACCTTTTGGATTTGTTCGTATTCATCGTTCTTACCTAATAAACATAAATGAGATAAAAGAGATACAAACAATAGAGCAGAGTAAACTGCGTTTTTCATTTAGAAATAATTCAGACAATATAGAATCAAGTAAAGATGGGGCGAAAGCTTTTAGAGATAAATATTCTGTATCTTAGTTTATATATTTGAGGGTTTTTAAATATGCAGAGGGTTTTAGAGGATATTTAAATATCCTCTAAAATTTATTATTTGTGTAATTTTTTGAAAGTACTATCTTCTACAAGTACTTTATAGAAGTATCCAGAACCTAAATCAACATTGATTTTTAATGTTCCAGTTGCAGTTACATTATCGCCTATATTAACGCCTGATTTGTCCATTGGACCTGTAAAGAACACTTTATTCATTTCAGGGTTTTTAGAAGTATCTTGAATCTGTACCCAATCTTTTCCCATAATAGCAGAAGAAACTTTTATAACTTTACCTGTAACAATAACCTTTGTTCCTTGTAATTCAATGTTTTTCGCGTATAAATCTTCAATCATATACGTACTATCAGCAGCAATCGCTCCTATACTAAATACACATAACATTAGCGCAGCTAATAATTTATTTTTCATCTATGTTCTCCTGTTAAATTTATTTGAAAAGATTGTACAATAATTTTTTTGTATATTTCCTTGTTTTATATAAATTTATATAAATTTAAGTCTCAAAAAAAGTTAGTTTTGGATATGAAAAATAAAAAATTAAATTATGTATTATAAATAACTTATTATGTTAGAAAAATAACCCTTTGCTAGAGAATTACCCATCAAATATGTAACGGTATATATACGAATGCAACTAATATGTGGAAGTAAGTTATAATATTTGATATTATTAATCTTAGCTATAGTAATATGTATTATTAAAATTTATATTGCATAAGATATTATAAAGTTTTATAACACAGAAAAAGAACCTAAACAAACAAATAAGGAAATATGGAATGAGAATAGATTTAAGAAAAGATGCAAGTGTTGCTAATGAAAAATTTGTGGCTAACAAAGCTAATTTGGTAAGGGGATAATATGAAAAAAATATATCCACTCATAGTTATAACGATAATATTTATTCTAGCTTTTATAGTTAAAGAAAGCATATTTGGTGTAGATGCACAAACAACGACAAGTGAGTCTAGTGTCTCAAAATGAGGTCAACTCTCCAGATGCTAATTGTTTTTTAACTCTTCGTGGTTGATTAAACTCATATGTAAATCCTTATAATAATTCACTTGATTATTCTATCAAACGAATTTACTTTTTAAGGTTTACACAGTTCATTTTACACTCTCGTAAACTTTTTAATCTATGTCAAAAAATATTTGTATCTCTTCACTGATATGACGACACTACTTCAAATTATTGAGCAACACCTATTAAAGTATGCTCGATTAAAATTTTCAAGCCAATTCCAATTAATATTATCCCACCAATTTTTTCAGCTTTATCTTCTAAAAAAACACCTTTTTTAATTCCGACATAAACACCAACAAGACTAAATATAAATGTAACTACACCTATAACAAGCATTGACACAAAAGGGTCTAATGCTAATAATTTTAAAGTAAAACCAGCTGCCATAGCATCTATACTTGTTGCAATTGCGAGTAGAAGAAGTACTTTATTTGTAGTACTTGATATTTCATCTTCTATGTTCTCTCCGAAACTGTCATATAGCATTTTACCACCAATTAAACTTAAAAGTAAAAATGCTATCCAATGGTCAATAGATTCTATAAAACCTCCAAGTCCTATACTTGCAAAATAACCAAATAGAGGCATTGCTCCTTGAAACAAACCAAATAAAAATGCTACCTTTAAGGCTAAAAGTTTATCGAACTTTTTACTTTTTATTCCAATTCCAATTGATACGGCAAAAGCATCCATACTTAGGGCAAAAGCTAAAACAAAAACTTCAATCATTTTAGTCCTATTTTATTTACTTCAAATTGTAAAGTAGTATGAACAATAGAATACTTCTCTTCTAAGCTATGATTTATTTCATGCAAGATTTGTTCAAAGTTTTCGATATCTTTTTCAGAAATTAAAATATGTGCTGTCATATTATACATATCTTGAGTGATTTCCCAAATATGAATATCATGTATATCTAATACATCAGAGTGTTTTTCTTCTATATAGTATTTAACTTCTTCTATAGATATAGGAGAGCTTTCCATTAATGTCTGAATAGATTGTTTTAAAACAGTATATGCCCATTTTCCAATTACAACAGCGACTAATAGCGCTAATAAGATGTCAATAAAATACCATGAAGTATAATAAATTATGACATATCCAATAATTATGGCAACTGATGATAAGGCATCACTTAGCATATGAATGAATGCAGATTTTAAATTCACATTCTCCTTATCTCCTTGCATCAATATGACACCTGTAATAATATTAACAATTAGCCCAACAATTGCTACAATTCCTGCTGTTTTTAAATCAATTTGTGAAGGATTAAAATATCTATCGACTGCTTCATAAAGTATCCAAAATATAGATAAAATAATAGTAATACCATTTACAAATGCCGCCAATACTTCAACCCGATAGTATCCAAATGTTTTATCTACAGGCGCTTGTTTACTTGCGATTATAATTGCAATAAGTGAAATAATCAGTGCGAAAGAATGAGTAAACATATGAATCGCATCTGAGATTAATGCAAGTGAATTTGATAAAAAACCAAATACAAATTCTGCAATCATAGTAACAAAGGTAATTACCAGTGCAATCTTTAAAACTTTTTTATCTTGAGTTCTATGGTCATGATGATGGTTCCCATGGTCGTGATCATGTCCATCATGGTTATGACAATGACTATCTACTTTAATCTTTGGTTTATGTGAATTTAATCCAACTTTACAACTATACATATTATTTTCCAAAGACTTTTATAATTTCTAAAAAATTATCAACTTCTGCTTGTGCTTGTATTGAATCACCTTGTTGAATTTTATCTATGAAATGTCCTTTAGCAAAGTGTTCTACGTAAGATGTAATCATTCCATTAACCGCACCTTTTACAGCAGTTAACTGTCTTACCATTTCATAAGGGTCTTCTTCTAACTGATAGCTTTCATCTTTTAGTTTTTTTTCAATTGATTTAATTTGACCCGATATTCGAGCAACTCTATTTGTTAGTTTTTTTCTTTCTACATCACAACAATATGCCATTCTTTTCCCTTTAATATACTATAGGGGGGTATGGTATTATAAAAAACTTAATTTAAAGTGAATTCTTGCTATATATCTAAATTTATTATTTATTTTTACTCAAAAAATATGATTCTGTAAGATATTTAATAAAATCATCGTACTACAGATGCTTTAATTGAAAAATAAGTGCAGACTTTTACTCTTCTTCTCAAACTCTTTAACCGTATCTTAACTTCCTTGCATAGTTATATTTTCTGGAGGTACAAACAAGATAAGATTCTTTAAGTCTTTATTTAGTTCATTTTCCTCAAAAGGATAAAGAAATATATGCTCATTCTTTGTTATAACGGCAATAATTAAAGAATCTTCTGACTTTTTACTTATAGCATTTTCGTAAGTAAACTCTTCAGATAATAAAGTTGTTTTAAATTTCCATCCTTCATTAAAATTATCTATAAAATCACTGTAAAATATTTCTGAGCCAAAAAGAGAATCTCCTCGCACTGCTTCACTCGGTAATTTATTTTCATTTTCATTTACTTGCTTCCAATCTATTTCATAAACATTATTGTGACCAAGTTCTGGGGCAAAGTGTGAGCATAATAAAGTGTTATAGGACTTATTTTGTGTTAAAGCGAGCAGTTTGGTAATGTGCGATAGTTCAAGTACCTCTTCGGTTCTCTGGGCTAATATTTCTCCGTAAAAAGTATGAATATTTTGCATTCTAGCAGGTTTTAAATTTTTCCAAGTTTTGTCGACTAACAATACTGGAATTTCATTCTTTTGTAATTCATTCGCGAGTGCAATACTCCAAGTAGATGCGCCGATTAACATCAGTCCATCAGGATGACTAGATGCCAAACCCAGTTTTTTTGCCAACCAACTAATACTTAAGCCATGTAAAACAACAGTGAGAATAATTAATGTGAAGACTAATGGAAGTAATAATTCAGCACCAACATAGCCTTTTTCTATAAGTTGAGGGCTAAATAAACCAGCAACGGCTGCCGCTACAATACCTCTTGGAGCAATCCAAGCAATCAATAGTCTCTCATGCCAATCTATGTCAGTTTTGATTGTGGATAAATAAACAGTTAATGGTCTAAACACAAAAATTATTAAAAACAGAAGTAACCAACTTTGCCAACCTAATCGTTGTAAAATTTCTGGTTCTATCTCTGCTGTTAATATAATAAATATTGTTGAAACCAAGAGTATTGTTACATACTCTTTAAATCGTCTTAGTTCACCCAGTGAATTTAATTTTTGGTTGGCAAGAGTAATTCCTAATATTGTTGTTGCCATAAGTCCAGCTTCATTTTGAATAAGATTGGCTAAGGTATAAACAAGAAAAATACTAATCAAAATGAGTGGTGATTTTAAATGTTCAGGAACTTTTCCTTTTTTAAAAGCTTGTGCAATTATAAAACCTAAACCCACGCCAAGCATTAACGATACTCCAAGACTTAGTCCAAGCCCAATAGCTATGTCAATTATCAAAGTTTCGCTTTGAGAAAACATATAATAGCCATAAATCAGCACCACAAGTAAAGCACCAACAGGATCATTAATAATACCTTCCCATCGCAATAGAGCTGCTGGTCGACTACTTAGATTTGCTTGCTTTAGTAGCGGCACAATTACCGTAGGCCCAGTTACTATAATAATAGCTCCAAATATTAATGCTACAGGCATAGATAGATCAACTAGATAGTGTGAAACTATTGTTCCAAGTGTGAAGGTTGCTATTGTATTCCAAATAACTAAGCGGTTTATCACTTGTGAATTTTGTTTAAATTCAAACCATTTTAAGTTTAACCCACCTTCAAATAAAATTATTGCAACACTAAGGGAAACTATAGGATGCAGTAAATCTCCAAAATCTTCTTTTGGATTTATCCATCCAGTTATCGGTCCCATAATAAACCCGGCAATTATTAAGAGGATTAATGCTGGTATTTTAAAGCGCCATCCTAACCATTGTAAAGCAATACCAACTATAAGTATTGATGCCATGACTTCAGTGAGATGTTGATGTAGCATTTATTTTCCTTGTTCTTTAATTGATAGTATTATATTTGAGAAATTCAAATAAACTTTTGCCATACTTGAAATACCAAGACAACAGCAGATGTTACAAAACCAAATAGTGATACCCAGCGAGGAAATGAAATTTTCCCATTGTTGTCCTTGTTCTCTTCTCCTTTAATGCGCCAAAGTGATAGGTTTACTATGGCAAAAATTATCAATATAATAAAACTAGTAGACTCTGCTAAAGCTGACAAAGGAAAAAAGATTGCCAAGCCTAGCACAATAAGAGTTATTATCGCGGTTGCTCGAAGTGGGGTCTGGGTTTTAGAATTAATTTTTCCCAAAATTGCTGGTGCTTGATCCTTCTTTGACAAGCCATATATAACACGTGAAGCCATTATTATCTGTACTAATGCTCCATTAACCCCTGTCAAAAGGCTAACAACTCCCAGCATTGTCATAGAAAAAGCTCCATGACCTCGCAAAATTTCTGCAACGGGTATATTGCTAGCTGTGAGCGCTTCTGGAGATACCTTTAAGACAGCGATTGTAGATACAATTACATATAAAATAGTAGTTAAAAAAATACTCACCAAAATGGCGATAGGGAGATTTTTTCTTACATCTTTTACCTCTTCAGCCATATTTACCATATCTTCAAAGCCTACAAAAGCATAAAAACCTAAAAATGCTCCGGAAAACACACCAAGCCATACTGTGCTACTTGTGGGAATAAGTAACTCCTGCCATCTGTTTGGAAAAGCTGATAAACTATCGCCAGCTACAAACATAATATATACTAATGCTCCTATCTCTATAACACTTATAACTCCAACTAAAGCAACTGATTTGCCAATTCCCCACCCTGCAATTGCTCCCATAGCAAGTACTAAAAAGAGTATGGCAAGAGTTTGTGGAACTTTAATAAAGTCTTGTAAAAAACCAACCGTTGCAACTGCTAAAGTAGCAGCAGAGACAATTCCAGTCAATATAACCAACCAACCAACAAGAGTGGAAAAGTTTTTATTTGAAAATCCTTCTTGTGCATAACGGGCCTCACCAGCACTAAAAGGAAATCGAGAGGACAACTCAGCAAAAGAGGTTGCACTTATAAATGCCAACAAGCCTGCAAGAAGAAAAGCAAGAGGTGTCAAAAGAGCGGCTTCTCCGGCAATTTCTCCAAGTAAAGCATAAAAGCCTCCTCCAATCATAGTTCCTAATCCATAAAGGATAAGCATGGGAAGTGATATTGAGCGCTTTAGTGTTGATGTTGTCATTTAAGTACCTTTAAGTGTATAAAGTATGTATAGTACAATCATGTATATAATAAGAACGGCTATTGAGTCAAGCCCCATTTTTAGATATGTTTTTGATTTTCTAACAATGAGCCCAATCACATAAATAGCCGTG
Source organism: Sulfurimonas sp. (assembly GCA_047633475.1). Lineage (GTDB taxonomy): Bacteria > Campylobacterota > Campylobacteria > Campylobacterales > Sulfurimonadaceae > Sulfurimonas. The sequence goes on along the minus strand of JBLIEY010000028.1, from coordinate 10,757 downwards.
ACAACTATGCCCGAGATAAGAGCAAATTTTGCCGAGTCGTTCGCACTATTGAGTATTGCGCCTTTAAAATAAAACATATCTGATGGTAAAAGTAAAAATATCATAATAAGATTACTTCCAAAAATATTTGATATTGCCATACTTTGAGCACCAAGACGCACAGCCGCGATGCTCGCACTGAGTTCTGGTAAAGAAGTACTACTAGCAAGTAATGTTGCTCCAATAAAACTAGAACCTAAGCCTGATTGTGTTGCTATAGCTTCAGCAGTTTGTACAAGTATTACTCCAGCAATAAGTATTGCTAAACTTGCATATCCACTGTATAAATAGAGTGTTTTTGTAGTGTGTGAACTTTTTTCTAATTTTTCTTTTGGGTTTACTCTTTGCTTTATATCATCGGGGATATTTGCGACACTCCAACCATTGTTCTTGCCATAATTTAAAAATATAAAGATTGAAAATATGTAGAACAGAGCTAGAAGAATAGGGCTTAATCCTATATGCCAAAAGACAATGGTATCACCTAACATTGTGGCTATAAAACGAGAGAGAGAGAAGTAAGATTAATACAACTCCCTGAAGTAGGTTGATAGATCTACGAGCCGCATAACTTAAAGTCATAGAACCAACAACAAAAATATCTGCGATAGCAAGAACAGCTGTTTGCATAGTCATACCACCAAACATAGCATTTAAAACAAGTTCCCCATTTCCATGTAGCGCACCCGTAGTGTTTGTTACTATTTCTGGAAGTTGAGTAGCGAGTGCTAAAAATATAAATCCCATACTCGCTTTATCCCAATGTTTCCTATCAGAGATAATATCTGCATATATTGTTAAGCGTGTGCCAGACAACCATACAGCAACTCCCGCTAATAAAAATAGTGTTAGGTTTATCCAGAGAGAAAATGTTTGAAAATTAAACATTTTCTCTCTGATTATTTGAGATACCGGCAGTTGTTACAAATCTTAAGGCATCTTCTATTTTCATATCAAGATGAGTAAGATTTTTTCTAGGTATAAAAAGAGCATACCCACCCACTTGATAGCTCATCTGAAGATAGACCATAACCGAATTTTCCATATTAAAATATATATAATCAGGGCGGTAGGTATTACTAAACTAGGACCATTTATAAATGTTTTCATTAATACTCCTTGTATTATTCAGTCAAAAGCTATTTAAAATAGCAATATTACTAGCTGACCTAGACAGTGGTCATATAATATCTTCATTATGAAAGTTTAAATTTATCAAATTCTAGACCAAGGACCTGTTTAATCTTGCAAAAGCATCATTTATTGTTTTCTTAGAGTTATGAATATCTCCTTTGATTTGCCCCCAAGAATCTTCCATCTCAATACTTAACTCATTTAATTTACTCTTCATATCACTTGCAATCTGTTCTAATCCTTCGACTTCTTCTATAGACTCAAGACGCTTTGCATCTGATAAACCTCTTATGTTTGTTCTAAGTTCTACTAATTTTTCTCGTGCAAGATCTAGCTCAGCTTCAATTTCTTGCTTGTATGTTTCTATTATGCTCATGTATATTTCCTTTATTTATATTGTTTGAAATTAGTCAGTTTTTTTCTCTATGTAATTAGCCCCATCATTGACCTTATCTTTACTCCACTTTGCACTATCACTAGTATCTTGTTTTACACCTTGCCAAGTCTCACTACATCCACCAACCAGGAGTAGCACTAAGAAAAGCATTATAAAGGATAAATTTTTCTTCATTTGATGTCCTTTTTGATTTCACTGATGTCATCAGGAACTTTTTTTGCATATGTGCGAAGTGAATCCCAACTATGCTCAATATCCTTTTTGATGTGCTCCCATGTTCCCTCTCCAACTTCACCGAGTTTATGCAGTTTTAATTGCACGATGGCGTAGTTTTTTTCTAGGGTTTCAACTTCTTTCTCGTAGCTAACTCGCATATCAGTAGTGGTATTTTTTGCTTTTGCTTTTAATACCTCTATTTCAGCTTTTACTAACTCCAACTCAGATTCTATTTTTTGTTTATATGCATCTTTCGTATTCACAGTTCTTTCCTTTTATTTTATTTTGTAGAGATTTTTTTTGGCTCTTTATAGCCGTCTGCCTTTGATAACACGAACTAGTATAACCACAACCGCGATAACTAAGAGAATATGAATAAATCCTCCCATTGTGTATGACGATACAAGCCCTAGTAGCCAGAGGACAATTAGAATTATTGCAACTGTTTCAAGCATAATATTTCTCCATTTTATTAGTAGGTTTTTTCACAGGATAATTTCCATAAAAACCTAACTTTGTAAAGCTTCAATATATTTTTAAATTAATTTTTACGTAAAAGATAGATGCCGACAATAAAACTGACAGCACCAAAAATATAATAAGTCATTACTTTATCTATATCTGCACCTGTAATTGCTTGTGTTACTTGTGAACCCACAGAACCGGATAATTGATATCCCCATACTGCAAAACCAATTCCCACGACTATTAGGATAAGACCAATAATTTTTATGATAGTTCCTAAAACTTTTTCCATCTTAACCTCCTAAGTTAGAAAGAACTGAAATGTTGTTGCATCGCAGATGAACCTACTATACAGCAATATTTCTTTTTAAACATCATATATAAAATTATTATATATTAAGTATCTTATGATAGTGTGTACATCTAGAAAGCAACATGATAATGGCAACAAATAGTTGCTGTTTGCATTATTAATCTGTGTAGGCAGCTTGAAACTCTCATAAAAGAGAAAGGATAAGCAAAATGAAACACGAATTAATTAAATTACCTTATGCAGAGACTTTACAATATCATCATGATAAGCATCATGCAGGTTATATCTCAAAACTTAATAACTTAATTGTTGATACAGAGTTTGAATCTTCAAGTCTTATAGAGATTATAAAGCATGCCGAAGGTGCTATTTTTAATAATGGTGCTCAAGTATACAATCATGATTTTTTTTGGACAAATCTATCACATAACCTATCAACTCCTTCACTGGCACTTGACTCTATTATCATCACACAGTTTGGTTCAGGTTGAATTTGGCTTTGCAAACCATGAAAAACACGGAGTTGATTATTTTTCTAACTTTTGCAAAGAAAATACGCCTTATTGTAATTATATAGATGACATTAAAGCGATGGAAGAAGCAGGAAGCTCATAAATATCTTTTTTGCGTTTGAAAACTATGAGTCTTTAAGAACACACAACCATATTTTAATTATTTGGTTGATAAATATATTATACGAAGGAAATAAGATGATTTACATAACTGAGTCACAAAGTAGTATAACTACTATAAAAGAAGAGATGGCACTCAAAGCAAAAGAAGTGGGCTTTGGACTACTAAAAGAGTATAGCTTTAGAGAGATGCTTAAAGAAAAAGGCTTTCCAATTGAAAAAGACATAACAGTTTTTGAACTTTGTAATCCTGCTGCAGCACAAAAAGTATTGAGTACACACCCTGAACTTTCAGTTTATTTGCCATGTCGAATTTCTGTGTATGAAAAAGATGAAAAAATAATACTTAGTACTGTTGATATTGCAGAGATGTTAAGTGACTTTGAGCTTGATAACCCACTCAAAGAACAAATGAATAATATTTTTAATAATCTGAAAAAGATAATGTCAAGTTGGAAATAATGTAGTAAAAAATTTGCGTTTACAGCTAATATATTACCATTTTTACAAAAAAAGGATTTAAGATGCAAAGAATAATTAATGGAATAAGTGTCAATACTTTTGGTAAAAGTACTAACGAAGCTATAGTTTTTATACATGGCTTTCCATTTGATCATACACTTTGGGATGATGTGATTGATGAGTTTAAGGATGAGTATTATTGCATCTCTTATGATATTAGAGGTTTTGGTAAGTCTGAGCTAAACACAGCTCAATTTACTATGGAAAGCTATACAAAAGATTTAGAGAGTGTTGTTTTGGGATTAAAGTTGGATAAGCCCATTATTTTTGGGTTTTCTATGGGTGGTTATATTGCACTTAGGGCAAATGAAAGAGCAAACTATAGGGCATTAATACTTGCAAATACTGCAACAAACAGTGATAATGACAAAGCAAAACTAAAACGAGCTGCCGGTATTTCAGACATAGATGCTAAAGGTCTTGAGCCTTTTATAGATGGGTTTCTCTCAGTTGCTTTTAGTGAAGATTTCATCAAAAAAGAGCCACTAAAGATGAAAAAAATCAAAGAAAATATTATGAACTTTAATCCAATAGGGATAAAAGCTGCACTACTCGCGATGATTAGTAGGACTGATACTACTCAAAGCTTAGAAGAGATAGAGATTCCTGTTTTGTTGATAACAAGCGAGAATGACAAGGTAATATCTAAAGAGACTATGAAAAAAATGGCAAGCAATATAAAAAACGTAACGCTTGTGAGTTTAAGAGATAGTGGACATGTGAGCATGATGGAAAATCCAGATGGATTTAAGAATGCAGTTAGAAGTTTTTTACAGACTCTTTAGGTAATAACAATGTTATCCTCATTATATGTGTGTGGTACTAAGGTCGAGACAACAAGTGAAAAAAATGATTACAATACTAGTTTTAACGAAGTGTGGAATCTAGTAAAGGCAGTGAAAATATTATAACTCCAAAAGGGCGGCCTGATTTGGATTATGGAACTTTTCTCTCACCAAAGCCTTCGGAACATAACCCACAAAAAGAGGTTAAATATGAAAAATAATAATAATACCACAATCACGCCACTCAAAGATGGGGCACTCCTCGTAGAAGGTCTCAATACGTTTGAGGGTGTCTACGGACTAATCGAGACAACACAAAAGATGGCTCTTTGTCGCTGTGGTCAGTCAGAGAATAAGCCGCTCTGCGATGGTGCACATGTAGCTTATGGTTTTATGGATGAACGGGGTGAGAACGAGGATGATGAACGCCTAGTTTTTCCAGGTGATCCGATTACAATCTACGAGAATATTGCAATTTGTTCACATGCTGGTTATTGCCCAAACGGAAAGCCGGACAAGTGGCGACCAAAGACAAAGAACGGCGGATTTACCGACGAAGAGCTGATTGAGAAGATTCATAAATGTCCTTCCGGAACACTCAGCTATGCCTGTGGGGCAACCGAGCATAGAGATCCTAAAGCAGGTCGTTCCCCTAAGATAAAGATAAGGAAGGATGGCCCTTTTGAAATTGAGGGAAGCATTGAATTGCGAAACACAAAATGGGGCGAAGGTGCGTCACGCGAACACTACGCGCTTTGTCGGTGTGGTGCCTCCAAAATGAAGCCTTTTTGCGACGGAACTCACGACGAGGTTTGGAAGTACGGTGAAGATGATTGTAAACCAAAAACCGAGGCGCATACGGCCAAGTCAACTCCACTGGAGCCACATGTTGCTTTCATTCATGACTTGGCTCGTAAGGGACTTGAAGGAGATGATGGAATCGGAGTTGAAGGACCGATGGGCGCAATGGGACCACCGCGCACAGAACTTCCGACCTGGGATCATATTCAAATAATGACCGCGCAGCTCAATCCTGCACCGCTAGCGCAGGACGCGGAGGTCGGTACAGAGCTCATAATTGGTCCAAAGGCCAAAAAGCCTCTTCGTCTGAGTATGCCGATCTTTGTGTCGGACATGAGTTTCGGAGCACTTTCGCAGGAGACGAAAGTCGCGCTCTCAAAAGGAGCAGAGTTGGCGGGAACTGGTATCTGTTCAGGAGAAGGCGGGATGCTACCTGAAGAGCAGGCGGCTAATAGTCGCTATCTCTATGAGCTTGGCTCCGGGAAGTATGGCTTTGAAGAAGAGCATATTCGTAAAGTACAGGCTTTTCACTTCAAAAGTGGACAAGCCGCGAAGACAGGAACTGGTGGGCATCTGCCCGCAAGTAAAGTGACGAAAAAAATTGCTGAAATCCGTGGTATTAAGCCGTGGACGACCTCAGAATCTCCACCAACTTTTACAGAAATGTCGAGTATTTCTGACTTCCGGAACTTCGCGGATCGGATGCGTGAGATTAGTGGGGGAATCCCAATCGGGTTCAAAATTTCTGCTAACCGACTGGAGCAGACAATCGACTTTGCGTTGGAGGCTTCGGCTGACTACATCATACTCGATGGCCGTGGCGGAGGCACAGGATCGGCGCCTCTTATCTTTCGGGACAATATATCGGTGCCGACAATCCCAGCTCTTGTTCGAGCGAGACAGCATTTGGATCGCTCCGGAGTAAGTGGTGATGTTACACTGATTATCACAGGAGGATTACGGACACCCGCTGACTTCGTGAAGGCTTTAGCTCTGGGTGCGGATGGGATTGCATTGGCAAATGCTTCAATTCAGGCGGTCGGCTGCATTGGAGCCCGGATTTGTAATACAAATATGTGTCCGGCTGGAATTGCTACCCAGGATCCCCAACTCAGAAAACTTGTTGACGTCGATGCGGCAGCACAGAGAGTTGAACGATTCTTTGATTCTTCCAACAAGCTGATGCAAGTAATGGCGCGAGCATGTGGCCATAATCATCTCAATAAGTTTACAAAACAAGACCTCGAAACCTGGCACTCGGAAATGGCTAAACTCACCGGGATTGAGTTTTCTGGACTGACTCTAGTTTGAAAGCTCTCCTTAACTTGAACCACTAACCCGAAGCCCATCTTCACCTTCAAGTTAGGTTTAGGTAAGCTTGGATTTTATGTATAAAAATATTTTAAAAGGAATTAAAAATGGCAAATGAAGGCTATCACGAACCAATAAATGAACTCTCTTCTGAGACCAGAGACATGCATAGAGCAATCACATCGCTTATGGAAGAACTCGAAGCAGTAGATTGGTATAACCAAAGAGTTGATGCATGTAAGAATAAAGAGTTAAAAGCAATTCTTGCACACAATAGAGATGAAGAAAAAGAACATGCGGCAATGGTTCTTGAGTGGATTCGTCGACAAGACCCATCCTTCGATAAAGAACTCAAAGATTACTTATTTACCGATAAAGAAATTGCCCATAGTTAGTAAATACCTAACAAATATTCCAAATAGTGACCTCGCTAATCGCTTGGTACAAGTTAAAGGCACATAGATTATGAATAAAATGACTGATGATTCAAAAAATGTTTTGCAATGCGGCCTTGAAAATATATACGATCCTTTTTCAAGCTTTATCCGCGCACAGACAACAGCTAGCTGGGTTCTTTTGCTTGCTACGCTCGTAGCGCTGTGGTGGGCTAACTCAGATTATTATTCAACCTATCAGAATTTATTACATACATCGCTTGGATTCTTTTTGGGTGATTTTGAACTGCATGCTTCTCTCAAACACATCATTAATGATGTGTTGATGGTTGTGTTTTTCTTCCTTATTGGACTTGAAATCAAACGGGAAATACTTGCGGGAGATCTCTCCGAACCAAAACATCGACGTATTCTAATTCTTACTGCTGTTGGTGGAATGGTTACTCCTGCGCTAATCTATTTATTATTCAATTACTCACATGATTCACAGATTGGATGGGGAATTCCAATAGCAACCGATACCGCGTTTGCCCTGGGAGTACTCACCATCGTAAGAAAGCACATTCCGAGAAGCCTTTTGGCTTTTCTCGTTGGCCTCGCTATCGTGGACGATGTCGGAGCTGTATTGGTCATTGCAGTATTTTATACTCAGGATTTATCACTATTTCATCTATTTAGCGCATTTGGACTTATTGCATTTTTGACATTAGGTAATTATGCAGGTATACGCCAACCATATTTCTATATTATCATCGGAATAGCAACCTGGTGGATGATGCTAAACTCTGGTGTTCACCCTACCTTTGCCGGTGTTGCGGTTGCCTTAACTATACAAGCACGTCCTAAGTTGACATCGGAAAAACTACTCGTTAGAGCAAAGAGAATAATCAACTCTATGCAGAAAAAGTCAAACCCTGTTGACGTTCTCGGCAGTCGCAGGGATCATGAACAGGTACTGGAAGTACGTGATTTTGCACAACGTGCCAGCACACCACTACGTCGCTGGGAAGATGCGTTAGGCTTACCCGTGTCTTTGTTTATCTTACCTTTGTTTGTGCTTGCCAATGCGGGTGTACCCATCAATTTAACCTCGTTTATTGAAAGCCTTCAGCATCCAACCGGATTAGGAATTATTGCCGGACTAGTTCTTGGAAAGCTAATTGGTATTTCCGGTGCATGCTGGCTGGGTCTGCGCTACAAAATTGGATCTTTACCTGATGGTGTTAATTTTCAACATGTCATTGGAGTCTCATTGATTGCTGGTATAGGTTTTACTATGTCTACATTTATAGCCACATTAGGTTTTGATTCTCAGCCAGTACATCTTCACAGTGCAAAATCATCTATTTTGGTTGCCTCATTACTTTCTGCAATTCTTGGAGTTTTATATATTCGATTTGTTGCTGCAAATAAATATAAAACGCCACTCAATCCGACGCCAAAAAGTGGCACGAATTAATTCAATTGCTAATTTTGATAAAAACAAGCAAGGTGTTATTATGAATAAAAACGAAGAAAGGACACAGCATTATCGTAAAGATAGCCTGACATTGGTTGGTGCAGTTGCACTTGGCACTGGCGTTATGATTGGGGCAGGAATATTCGCCCTGACTGGTCAAATGGCTCAGATGACAGGGAGTCTTTTCCCTCTGGCTTTTCTTTCGGCTGCGGTTATTGTCATATTTAGCGCATACTCTTACGTAAAGATGTCAAATGCGTATCCTTCGGCCGGCGGGATTGGAATGTACCTGCAAAAGGCTTATGGCAGTACTGTGATAACAGCCTTTCATGCCCTCTTAATGTATTTTTCCATGGTGATTGCCGAGAGTTTTCTGGCGCGTACATTTGGTACTTATACATTACAGCTGTTTGGCATCGACGGTTCCAGCCTATTTGTGTCAGCACTTGGAGTAGGGTTGTTACTGGTGGCCTTTTTGATCAACCTGTCCGCCAATCGTATGATTGAAGGAGTAGCATCGGTACTCGGATTTGTCAAGATTGGAGGCATCGTTTTATTTGGCGTTGTCGGAGTAATGGTGGCTGATACGGTGAAAGTTGATTTCTCAACAGCGGTTCCTGACGCCTCAATTTCGGGCTTTATCGGTGCTACAGCGCTTGGTATTTTGGCCTTTAAGGGTTTCACCACGATTACCAACAGTGGCTCTGAGTTGAAAAACCCGCACAAAAACGTGGGCAGAGCCATCATAATCTCCATAGCTCTTTGTGTTGTAATTTATACGCTGGTGGGTTTTGCCGTCGCAAGTAATCTATCACTTCACGAAATCATTCAAACAAGAGATTACTCACTGGCTGCAGCCGCTAGGCCTGCACTGGGCGAATACGCAGTCTGGTTTACAGTTATTCTTGCCATGTTGGCAACAGCAGGCGGAATCATAGCTAGTATATTTGCAGTTTCTCGGATGCTGGCAATGCTGACTGAGATGAAACTCGTTCCCCATAGCCATTTTGGTATGCCTGGCAGCATCCAGAAACACACTCTTGTTTATACCGTTGTTTTAGCTTTACTGTTGACCATGTTTTTTGACCTAACGCGCATTGCAGCTTTGGGCATAATCTTTTATCTCATTATGGATATAGCGGTACATTGGGGAATATTGCGTTATCTTCGGCATAAAATTGGAGCGAAGCTCGTTATTCTGATAATCGCCATTATACTTGATCTAATCGTTCTGACTGGTTTCATCTACATTAAAATGCAAAGCGATCCACTAGTAGTTGGTGTTTCTGGTGCCACAATGCTAGTTATTCTTATTGGGGAAATCATATTTTTGAGGTATAACCCTATCTTGTCAAAAGATTACGACTAACAGCCAGAAATGTTACTCGTGCCTTTAAGGGAATTAAATTGTATATTACATTGGTGCGTACAGTTTATTTTTTCTTAATTGGGTTTATTGACGATTAGCTATATAGCTTCTAAGTAACTATTCTAACCTAGAAAAATCATCTAAACTTATCAGCTTATAAAATGTTCCAAAAACAAGATAACTAGGAATTTAATAATATTTTAGTTTTAGGAAGGATTATAAATACTATAAATTTAGTAGATGCGGAGGGGCTATTATTAATGCCCTATATATAAATTTTATGTTAGTATATATACATTTTATTCCATAGGATTTATTGGGGGAAAGTTATGTCAATAACAAAAGTTAAGCTTATATATCCTATTACAATTTTTATCATACTTTTTTTTACATTTAGTCAGTTTTCAAGTTGGTATGAAAATAAATTAAAAAATGAAGAAAATAAAACTATCCGCTCTGAGTTAAATGCACATTCAACTTCAATTAAAGAAAGCATTAATAAACGTTTTATACTTCTTAGCTTACTTAAAAGTTATATTTCACAAAATATTAATTCAAAAAATACATTTGACATGCATAATAAGGAACTTAATAATTATGCAAGTACACTGTTTAATTCAGTTGAAGGAATAAAAGCTTTACAAGTGTCACCAAATGGTATCCATACATTCGTATATCCTTTAATAGGAAATGAAAAAACTCTAAATAAGAACTTATTTAAGGATAAAAGAGTTGACGTAATAAATATGTTAGAAGTTACAATAAACTCTGAAAAAATTATTACTAATGCTCCTTATGAATTAAAGCAAGGTGGTTTTGGATTAGTAGCAAGACAAGCAATAAAGCATAAAGAAAAATTTTGGGGTTTTGTGGTTATGGTTTTAGATATGAGTTATATTCTCGAAAAAGCTGGTTTAAC
>JBLIEY010000027.1:0-22522 GCA_047633475.1 Sulfurimonas sp. | reverse complement strand
AGTTATTGTCATCGCTTGCCCATGTGCATTAGCTCTAGCTACACCAGTTGCTACATTAGTTGGATTGAGTCTTGGTGCTAGTAGAGGAATTTTATTCAAAGAAGCTGCACAGCTTGAGACAATGGCTAAAGTGGATACTTTAGTTTTAGATAAAACTGGAACGATTACTATAGGAAAACCAGAAGTTGTAAAAGAACATATTTATGGTTATTTTGATAAAAAAATACTTTATTCTCTTACAAAACTTTCTAAACATCCAGTTGCATCTGGGATATGTGAATATATAAAGCAACAGGATACAGATGTACAAGAAATCATGTTCGATGAGTTTTCTCAAATACCAGCATCTGGTATTAAGGCAAAATACAATGATTTAGAACTCTTGGGTGGAAACTTAAAACTTCTTAATCAAAATAATATTACCATAGAATATACTACTGATAACACAATTTTTTATTTTGCAATAAATAAAACAGTAGTTGCTGTTTATGAATTGAGTGATAAAATTAAAGATGGTGCTTATGAGTTGATAAATGACTTGAAAAAGAGAAAAATTAAAACTATTATGTTGACAGGTGATAATGAAAATATTGCTAAAAAAGTTGCATCTGAAGTTGGGATTAGTGAATATATGTATGAGCAAACACCTGAAGATAAATCTCAATATATAAGTAGACTTCATGATGATAAAAAGACTGTTGTCATGGTTGGAGATGGAATAAATGATATTCTTGCTCTTGCAAGAGCTGATATAGGAATAGTTATGGGTAGTGGAAGTGATATAGCTGTAGATGTTAGTGATGTTGTACTGCTCAACGATTCCTTAAAATCACTTCAAGATGCTTTTAAAATCAGTCGAACAACTTTTGGACTAATAAAGCAAAACCTATTTATATCATTAGCGTATAATGCTATTACAATACCACTTGCTATGGCGGGTTATGTTATCCCTTTAGTTGCAGCAATATCTATGTCAATCAGTTCTCTTTTAGTTGTTGGTAATTCTATGAGAATAAGATATAAGTGGAAGAATAATTAAAGTAAAGGATTTTACATGGATACTTGGGTAATTGCAATGATGTTAGGAGCTTCTTTATTCTTAGGCTCTATTGCTCTATTTGCTTTTCTTTGGGCTATTAAAAGTGGTCAGTTTGACGATGAAGAAAAATTTTTAAATGCTGCTAAGTTTGATGGTGAAGATGAATTAAATGATGCTGTTAATCTAGAAAAGAAGAAGAAAGCTTTGAAAAAGAATTATAGACCCGAATAAGTAAAAAGTTTTAAATAGTTGAAAACTGCCCAAAAGGGCAATTTAAATAAATTATTTACCAATAGTTAGAGCGAAAGCATCTAACTCAGCATCAGAATATTTTCCAATTTGCCCTTTCATAAGACCTTTCATTTTTCCACCAAAAGTACCAGCTTTATAACCTTTTAGTGCAGTCGCGATTTCAGCGTGAGTCATGTCAGAAACTACTGCAGATTTACCTAGAGCTTTTTTACTCCAGTCAGCACCATGACAAGAGATACATGCTTTCCCATTTACTGCTGCCATAGAAACTGTTGCTAACGCTAAAGTAGCGATTGAAGCTATTACGATTTTTTTCATTTAATTTCCTTAGAATTATTTTTAAGAGAAAGTATAGTGACTTGACTCTTAAATACATGTTAATGAATTATAGTGTATTATTTTATTAAAATTTAGCAATATGGATGAGTATATGAAATACATAAAAGACGATTTAAAAGACAAAACAATTTTAATAACAGGTGGAGCTGGTTTTATAGGCTCAAATTTAGCTTTTTACTTCCAAAATAATCATCCAGATGCAAAAGTAGTAATTCTTGATAGCTTTAGAAGTGGTGAAACACTATCTAATGGTAATTTAAAAAGTTTTGGACATTTTAAAAATCTTATTGGTTTTCGTGGTGAAATAATAAGTGGAGATATAAATGATAAGGATTTACTCCTAGATCTAGAAATTAATTATAAATTTGACTATATATTTCATGAAGCTGCCATATCTGACACAACAGCATTAGAACAAGATTTAATGATTAAGACAAATGTAAATGCTTATAAGGATTTGCTAGAACTTGCAGTCAGAAATGGTGCAAATATGATATACGCATCTTCAGCTGCAACCTATGGAAATGCAGAGTCACCACAAAGAGTAGGAAGAGAATCTCCACAAAATGTTTATGGATTTTCGAAGCTAAGCATGGATAACTTAAGTAGTGAGTATATGAAAGATTCTGATATATCTATAGTAGGACTTAGATACTTTAATGTTTATGGAACTGGAGAATACTTTAAAAATACTACAGCATCTATGGTTCTACAATTTGGACACCAGATATTAGCAGGAAAAAATCCTAAACTTTTTGTAGATAGTGATAAAATACTTCGTGATTTTATATATATTGAAGATATTGTTCAGGCAAATATAAAAGCAATGAATCCAAAAGAAAGTGGAATTTATAATGTTGGAACTGGTAAAGCAAGAAGTTTTCAAGATATAGTTGATATCTTACAACATGAACTCAAAACTAATCTAACATGTGAATATATCCCTAACCCATTTATAGGAAGTTATCAGTTTCACACAGAAGCAGACATAGCTACCACAAAAGAAGCTTTAGGTTATGAACCTAGATTTGAAATGGAAGAGGCAATAAAATCTTACGTAGACGAGATAAAAAGACTCTACGATGCAGAAGTTAAATAATGAATATTCTTAAAAGTTTTACTCCAAATATACTTGTTATTGGTGATTTGATGATTGACCATTACTTATGGGGTAGTTGTGAGAGAATTTCTCCTGAAGCACCTGTGCAAGTTGTAGATATTGCTAGAGAGACTACTGTTCTTGGTGGAGCTGGTAATGTTATAAATAACCTTAATGCGCTTGGAGCAGAGGTTAGTGCTTGTAGTGTTATTGGTGATGATGATAATGGTATTGAACTTAGGCAAATGCTTGAAAATATTAATGTAGACACTTCAAATCTAATAGTTCAAAAAAATAGAAATACATCTAAAAAAAGTCGTATTATAGCTGTAAGTCAGCAAATTCTTAGATATGATAAAGAAACTAAAAGTGATATTGAAGCTGAATCTGTAAATAAAATAATAGCTTCTATTTCCAAAAACATGCTTTCATACGATGCTGTTATACTTTCTGATTATGGCAAAGGTGTTTTGACTACAGACCTATGCCAAAGTGTAATCTTACTTGCAAAGAAGAATAATATAAAAGTTTTGGTTGATCCAAAAGGTAGTGACTTCTCAAAGTATAAAGGTGCATATCTTCTTACTCCAAACAAAAAAGAAGCTGTATTAGCAACAAACATAGCTATAAAAGATGAAGAGTCTTTAAAAATGGCTTTAGTGAAGCTAAAAAAAGAAGTTGATTTAGATATTTCTTTAATAACATTATCTGAAGATGGAATTGCAATTTACGATAAAGAAGTAAAGAGATTTCCAACAGTTGCAAAAGAAGTGTTTGATGTTACTGGTGCAGGTGATACTGTTATAGCATCTATAGCTTTTGCTTTGAGTGCAGGACAAAGTATTGAGGAAACTGCTTCATTTGCAAACTTGGCAGCAGGAGTTGTTGTTGGAAAGATAGGTTCTGCAACAGTTACACTTAATGAGATTGAAGAGTATAAAGCATCGTTGCATAAAAGCAAATCAGACGCACATATCAAAAGTTTTGAAGATATAGAACTAATTGTTAAGCGTTGTAAGGCCAGCGGAAAAAAAGTTGTGTTTACAAATGGCTGTTTTGATATCTTACATGTTGGGCATGTTAAGTATCTACAAGCAGCAAAAAGTTTTGGGAATGTACTTATTGTTGGATTAAATACTGATGAATCAGTTTCAAGACTTAAGGGACCAACTCGCCCAATAAACATAGCTCAAGATAGAGCTTATATATTAGCAGCCTTAGAAGCAGTTGACTTTGTAGTCCCATTTGATGAAGATACGCCGTATGATTTAATTAAAATGATAGAACCTGATACTCTTGTAAAAGGTGGTGATTATAAAGGTAAAGATGTTGTTGGAACTGAATTTGCTAGAGAAGTTAAACTTGTTGACTTTGTTGATGGTAAGAGTACAACAAAAACAATTCAGAAAATAGAAGGAAAATCATGTTAAAAAAACTTGGACTAATAACAGTTTGTGCAGCATCGGCTTTTGCTATGCATAACGCAGACCTTAATATAAATAATAAAGACTTAGAATTTGGTGTAAAATTCGATGTGGGACAATTTAATGAGAATGTTGAACCAGAAAATATACTTGTAGGTGCAAAAATTTTACATGCAGATTCAGCTAATAGTAGTTATTCAAGTAATAGTGATATGGATGATTTTTTAGAGGTAAGCGGATTAGTACAGGCAAAAGTTCCAGAGGGTGAAACTATTGTAGGCCTTGGTATTAAGTTTAATGCTACTAAGAACTACAGCTCTGTACCTTTAGGGTTAGAGGTTATGCAGAACTTTGCATTTAGTGAAGAATTCCCTATGTACGCGCGAGGATCTTTATATTATGCTCCTGAAGTATTATGTCAGCAAGATGCAAAGAACTTTTTTGAATATAGAATAGAAGTTGGAGTTCAGGTTATGAAAAATATTACTACTTACTTATTATATAGAATGATAGATACTAACTATGAAAGTAAAAGTGGTGGGGATATAAATTATAATAAATCTACATCTTTAGGAATAAAATTCGCTTTTTAATTAAACAAACAGCTCTCTCTTTGAGCTGTTAATTGTCCTTTTTTGTAATTACATAATTTAATAGTTTAGAATCCAAGTTTTTTCACAGCCTCTATAACTTCAGTAACAGAAATATTTTTCATACAATTATGATGACCTAGTGGGCATTCTCTTTTCATACATGGTGAGCAATCCATTTCATGTCTAACCATAGTACTTTTGTTATTCATCCATGGAGAGGTTTCCTTGTATCTTGTTGGACCAAAAATGGCGATAGTTGGTACTTGATAAGCACTGGCTATATGCATCGGACCACTATCGTTTGTTATAAACAGAGAACATCCAGCTATCTTTGCACAAAGCTCCTGTATATTTGTTTTTCCTGCTAAATTTTGATAGTTATGAACTCCAAAAAATTTAAGATTTGACTCAATTTCATTTGCCATTTCTACTTCATTTGGCCCACCAAAAATTATTATGTCAAATTTGTTAGAAAATTCTTTTGCTACTTCTGCAAACTTCTTTGGGTACCAACGTTTGGCACTACCATAAGTAGCCCCCGCATTTATACCAAGGGTTTGCTTGTCAAATTTCTTAGGTTTAATATATAATTTAAGAGCTGGAATACTACCATTCCAATTATCAGCATTTGTCATTGCAAGTTGAGCATATTGTTTTACTAGATGTTGCGCAGTTAAAATTTTAGGTGTATGTGAGAGTAAAAACATAGAATGCCACGATTGTCTTGAGATGCAAACTACTGTTTTCGTAAATCTCAATAGAAGAGATGTATAAAATTGGTTTCTAAAGTTTACTGCTAAATTAAACTGACCTAAGCTTTTTGCTAATTTATAAGTTGCTAAGTATCTACTAGAAGCTTTTTTTGTTTCATCAACAACTGCTTTTTCACAAAGAGGATGATGCTTCATCGCTTCGATGCTAACATAGCTACCTACAAATGTAAACTTTATATCCTTATAGGTAGATGCTAGGAGTTCAATAGCAGGAGTTGCCATAATTGCATCTCCTAGCCAATTTGGTAAGATAATCAGTACTTTCACTTTGACCACCTATTTTTTTCTAAGAGCTGCGCCTCTGCCGTATCAACACTAAAAAGTAAATTTTTCATTTTTTGTATGTTCTCTTTAGTTCCAAGTTTTTCAACAATATTCTTGAAGTTGTATTTTATGTAACCATCATTAGTAATCAGACCTATAAGGTTACCTGCATAAAAATAAACAAATCTTTCATTTATATTTTTATCAAAAAGTGAACTTCCCATAGTTGTTATATCTGCTTTCCATCCTAGCATATCTACTATGGTTGGAAAAATATCATTGTGTCCTCCAAGAGTTTTTATCTCCTGTGGTTTGAAAATTTTTGGAGCATAAATTATAAGAGGAATTCTAAAATGCTCAATAGACGCTAGAGGCTTATCATCAGGACGATACTTTCTAGCAATTGGATTTAGTGCATTTCCGGATCCATGGTCGGAGGTAAATATAAATATAGTTCTATCAAACCATGGTTCATCTTTTACCCCTTTTATAAAACGACGGATAGAATCATCGGCATATATATAGGCATTGAGTTTACCATTGTAATTTTTAAGGTCATGTGGATATACTTCAAATTTATTACTTGGTAAATGAAAGTCAGAGTGAGTTGAATCAGTAAATGCAAAACCTAAAAAAGGTTCTTGCATTTTATTTAGTTTTTTATGATAAAAATCGAGCATATTAAAATCATATGTTCCTGTTAATGGTTCTCGTCCTTCATCTACAGTCTCAACATTTGGCATATCTTGTGCCCCGTAATATTCATCAAAGCCAGATAATGCACTGACTGCATCCACCCTATAAGAACGTCTATTTGAAGCTTGCATTGAGATAGTTGAGTATCCATTCTCTTTTGCAACGGCGCCAAGATAGCTTAGGCTTGAGAGCTCTAAACCTTTTCCTAAATATTGTGCTCCCGCTGGAATTGTTATGCCTGTAAATATAGAAGTTATTCCAAAGATGGATCGATAGCCGTTTGAATAGAAGTTTGTGAATTTTAAGCCTTCATTACTAAGACGTTTAAAATATGGAGTAACATTTAATTCTTTGTATTGAGTGAATCCATCAATATGTTCAGCTCCAAAAGATTCAAGTAGCACAATTACTACATTATATTTTTCTTTGTCTTTTTTAGAGTATTGGCGCAGAAGAGGGTATTGTTTATCTATAAATGGAGAATTAGAAGTTCTCATTGCTTTTTGAGTATTTTGTATAGCTTTGTCTAAATTAATTAGGTTATGTTTAGCAGTATTTTTTGCTGTTCTGTAAATAGTAAAAAAACCATTAAGTGCTAGATTACCACTACTGACTTTATTAACTGCAAAAGCGTCACTGCTTCCAAAACTTTTACCTTCAAAGTTATTTCTGATACCGATAAAAAGCACTAAAATAGTTATAATACTTAGTGAGACTAATTTATGCCCAGATACGAAATATTTTAATTCTATTGAGAAAAACTTAAAAACTGAGTACAAAAATATTATGCTAATAAGAATTGCCCCGAGTGTGTATGGAAGCATTGAACCAAATGCCATACCAACTATTATGTCTATATCATCGCTAAGGTTAAAAATTTCATTTGAGATATGTCTATGAATATAGTCATAGTAAAGTAAGTCACTAAAGGAAAGTACAAAAATAATATTTAATACAAGACCCCAAAAAAGTGCAATCTTTGCTCTAGTTTTAGGTTTTTTTGTAAACAAAAGAAGTAAAACAAAAATGGATGAAAATGTGAAAATAGTTATCATGTCTACACGAATCCCCATTAGCAAAGAAGCATAAAACTCATTTGTTGTTAGGTCTGAAAAATCATCTATGTAAAAATTATAAAGTGTTATCCTTATAGCCATTAAAACTATAAAACTAAAAATAATAAGCGAAATTGTTTGTGTTAATTGATTTTTATTCACTAGATAGTTTCCTCTTTAAATATAAGTTTATAAAGAATATGAGTAGTAATATAGACTATAAAAAATGAGGTCACAACATCACTTAAAAAATGTCCACCAGCTGCCATTCTTGCTAAACTTACAAAAATTCCGTAGGTTAAGGCAAGGGCTATAAAAAGTTTTTGCCTTCTTTTAGCTAAAAGTGCAAAACCTAAAAAGCTAAATGCAGCAGCAGAATGACCTGAAGAAAAAGAGTAACCACCTTGGTTACTTGGTATGAAAGCCGGAGTAAATTCTTTTTGTCCGCCAAAGTCAATAATCTGAGCTGGTCTTGCTCGCCCCCAGTTTTCTTTTAATGTAGTGTTTACAATAAGTGCTGGAGCTATGCTCAATACCAAAACTATATATATAATTACTTTGGTATTTATATTTAGAACATCTTTTTTCTTTATAAAATTGTAGAAAAAGATTCCAATGCTCGATAGTGCAAAAATTATTATGAGAGGTCTAACTGAGTGGTAAAACAACTCTTCAATCCATGTTCCGTTTAGGGGAAATTCTTTTCCATCGTAAAAGATAGATGCTATTGATAAGTCTATTTTTGGAAAAAAGATAAAAATTAGAGATACTGCTAAAAAAAGTAACCAAAAGTATAGTTTAATATTTAAATATTTTTTATTCATAGGCGTAATTATACCGAGTCTTTAATATATATATATAAAGGAGCTGAGCCAATAGACAAAGTTGCATCTTTTATAAGTTTACCATCAGTTGAAAAAACTTCAAAACAATCTTCATTCTTTAGCGTAGTTGGTTTGAGTGACCAGTGAATTTGTAGAAGTTTGTTATTCACTAAACATTGAAGAATATAGTACTCTCTTTTGGTATCAAGCCTTAAAAATTGGGCATTTTTCAAATTTTTTATCATGAATTTGTATTCTTGAAATGCTGAACGTTTTTTTATGCCATTTCTATTATCAATTAGCCCATATCCAGGAGCTATGAGTTGATGCCAAGAAACAGAGTCTACTTGCTGAGATGCAAAAGCTAAAAAATAATATCTAAGCATAAAATCTGCATACATCTCTTCACTAATGCACTCATGCTCACTTGTTGGTGAATATGGGGCAGTACCTGTAATCGGCCAATTAGTCTCGGTAATATATAGTTTTTGTTGAGTCTTTGGACTTATCCAAATCATAGTACTCAGTAGAGCTATCTTATCTGACAGGCTAAAACCCATTTGTACATTTTCAGGTGCACCACGTCTATCGACATAAAGCAAAGATGCTACTCCGTCGTAGCGATACTTAAAAAAGTTGAAAAGAGTATGAGCTGTAAAGTGGTATTCAAAATCAATGACACCACTTCCTATAAGCTTGATATTAGGAAATTCTTTTTTTTTCAAATCATAGGCTATTTTAAAAAATTTGTTATATTCATTTACAGAAAAAAAGCCCCATTTCGCTCTGTTGATTGTTGAGCCAATCTCAAATATATCAACATGTTTATGTAAAGCTGAGAATATAGCTCTTAAATCTTTTTTTAAAAGTTCTAAATCTTCAATATGTTCTCTATCTTGAAGAATCTTAAGTGTAACTTCTCTAGTATTATTTTCTAGTATAAATTTTTTAAGTTCATTAAGTGTTTCAAGTTCCCAAAGCTTAAGACGAATTAAGATGCTATTCACTTCTAATTCATTTAAAAGTTCTAGGGTGAGTTTGGGTTCTCGTTGATAATTAACTACAATAGAAAAGAATTTTTCAGAATCAACTTTTTTTCTTTTTACAAAGGGCATCATTAATAATGAGAAAGGAAGAATAAACAAGGCTATAACAACTGTTTTGAGTAAAGAAAAAAACTCTTTTTTACGCATTCTATTTTTATAGGTTTTATCTTTAAGTTGTGCTGGTTGGTCGGAATAATTATCCCATTTAAAAGGTTCTTTCATGAGATGGATTATATCGTTTTTATATGAATGAGATACAGTAATTATTTAAATTAAAAGGACCAGCTAGTTTTTAAGTTAAAAGAACCTTTATATGCTGTTACTTCTACTATTTTTTCTGTTTCATTTTTAGATAAAAATGCTTCACTAAAAAAGACACCAATAAAGTTTCCAATAGAAGCATTGACTAGTTGGTCGGAGAATGAGTGTCCACCTTCTTGAACCCTTGATAAGGCGCTTCCTGAAGCAGATAGGTAACTTATTGTATTTATGCTATATTTACCCCATGCTGGTATGCTCATATCATCAACATTCTTTCTTATTAATGCGGAGTTTGCAAAAGTATCTACGGCATGGTGTGAACCAATTGCATAATCTTCATTGCCAGATGGAGTGTTGTATTTAATGCATTGGTCGTCCATCTTGCTGTTGTTGATCCAGCTAGGTCAGTTACAAGACGATGAACCATCTTTCTACTGCCATCACTCTCTACTAAAACTGCAGATGAATAAAGCATAGCTCCATTTATATTTCTTAATAATTCATCATCTTCAGAATCCATAACATTTTTTTTCATAAATCGATCTGTAATGTCATTGTCATAAGTGGTATATAAAACTCCAGCAGATATTGCACTTCCCCAAGTTAAAGGATCTGTTGCTGCGATATATGAAGAATGTTTTGTATTATTCCAAGCTGTTTTTAATGTTGTAGAACTACATCCTAAAAATAAAAAAATTATTGTAAATAGAAGGAAGTATTTCATTTAATCGTCCTAAAAATTAGTTCTTTATAAGTGAAATAATATCACATTTAAGGTAAAATCATGTAATTATTTTATTTAGGAATTATTTGATGAAAATATCAGTTATTGGAACGGGTTATGTAGGATTAGTTAGTGGAGTTTGTTTCGCTCAAATGGGAAACTCTGTCACTTGTGTAGATATCGATGAAAAGAAAATACAAGACTTAAAGCATGGCGTTATTCCTATTTATGAACCGGGCCTAGAAGATATGACTTTAGAAAATTACAAAAATAAAACATTAGATTTCACTACTAACGCTAAAGAAGCTATTAAAAACTCTAGTATCGCCTTTATAGCCGTCGGAACTCCAATGGGTGAAGATGGAAGTGCAGATTTAAAGTATGTTTTAGCTGTTGCAAAAACAATTGGTGAATCTATAGAAGATTATATCGTAGTTGTAGACAAATCAACTGTACCTGTTGGTACTGCAGAAAAAGTTTATGCTACTATTCAAGCAGAGCTTGATAAAAGAGGCGTAAAAATAGATTTTGATGTAGTATCTAATCCTGAGTTTTTAAAAGAGGGTGCAGCTATAGATGACTTTATGAAACCAGACCGTGTAGTAATCGGAGCAGACAGCAAAAGAGCAATGGATGTTATGAGAGAATTGTACGCACCTTTTATGAAACATCATGATCGTTTTATTGCAATGGATATAAAATCTGCTGAAATGACAAAGTATGCTGCTAATGCGATGCTTGCAACTAAGATATCTTTTATGAACGAGATAAGTCAGATTTGTGAGAGAGTCGGTGCAGATATAAATAAGGTTAGAAACGGCATAGGTAGTGATAGCCGTATTGGTTACAGTTTTATATATCCTGGCTGTGGATATGGTGGAAGTTGTTTTCCAAAAGATGTCCAAGCATTGGCAAAAACGGCAAAAGACTTTGGATATAACCCTCGAATGTTAGATGCTGTCGAAGCGGTTAATCTTGATCAAAAATTTGTAATGAGTAATAAAGTAATAGCTAGATTTGGTGAAAATTTATATGGGAAAACTTTCGCTGTTTGGGGACTTAGTTTTAAACCTGAGACTGATGATATGAGAGAAGCTAGTTCTATTACTATAATAAACGAGCTAACTTCAAGACGAGCTAAAATTGTTGCTTATGATCCAAAAGCTAGACATGAGGCAGAATCTCACTACTTAAAAGGTAATGAAAATATTTCTTATGTTGACAGTAAATATGAGGCATTAAAAGATGCTGATGCTGTTATTTTGGTGACTGAGTGGCAGGAGTTTAGAGCTCCTGATTTTTATGAGATGAAAAAACTTCTCAACAGTGCAGTCTTCTTTGATGGTAGAAATCAGTTCGATAAAGAAAAAATGAATGAATATGGTTTTGAATATTTTCAAATAGGTGTGAAATAATAATTGAATATTCTTGTATGTCGCACAGATAAGCTAGGTGATTTTATAACAGCACTACCGACTATGTGTGTCTTAAAACAGCATAATCCTAAAAACAGAATTATAGCTTGTGTGGCACCACTTAACAAGACTCTAGCTGAGTCTTGTGAGTTTATAGATGAGGTTGTAATTGATAATGGACAAAGTATCTTCAGTTTTGCTTCAGAGCTTCGTGCTTTAAAAATTGATGCCTCTATTACTCTCTTCTCAAATACCCGTATAGCGATATCTCAGTTTATAGCAGGAATCCAAAAAAGAATAGCTCCAGCCACTAAAATAGCACAAATTTTTTATACTCAAAGAATAAGGCAGAGACGCAGTGAAGTAAAAATGGCTGAGTTTGAGTACAATCTTGAATTAACAAAAGCTTTGTTCCCGGACATAAAGCTAGAGTATAAAAAGCCACTCCTAGAGTTTGAGGATTCAAAAAAAACATATGAAGTATTCTGTATAAACAATGACATAGAAAAAGAGGTTATAGCTTTTCATGTTGGTTTTGGTGGGTCATCAGATGCTAACTGGAATTTAAATGAGTATGAAGAACTAATTTATGCTGTTTTAATAAAAAATAAGTACCAAGTAGTACTTACCTTTGGACCAGACGAAAAAGAACTCTATGAAGAGATGCAAACTAGATTTATGCATTATAATGTTGTTTTTTATTTCTCACAAGAGAGTATAAAATATTTTGCAAAACTCATAAGTAACTTTAAACTTTTTGTCTCAACATCAACAGGAACGTATCATCTTGCATCTTTAGTTGGAACACCAACTATGACATTTTTTGCAGATACACTTTTCGCTAGTTCAAAGAGATGGAAGAGTATTGGTGATGAAAAGTTACAAAATAATATTCTGATTCCTCATGATAAAGATTCAAGAGAAAAATTATTTAAAGAAGTAAAAGACCTATTTAATAAATTGTAAATAGGCATTTACATATTGTTCAGCAATAGCTTTGGGTTTGTATATCTCTAAATGTTTATAATAATCAATTTTATGTGTGCTACTTAAAAGTTCCATAATTTTTTTTGCAATTTCTTTCTTATCAAAGCTAGTTAAATTTTTAGTTAAATCACCAGACATAATATCGAGAGTACCACCTCTACCTCTAGTTGACACAATATTTGTTTCACATGCCAATGACTCTAGTAATACATTAGGAAGACCTTCATTAAGTGATGTGAAAACGAATAAGTCTGCTTTTTTTAGCCATGGGTAGGGATTTGTTAATTCTCCAGTGAAATGAATGTAATCATTCATTTCTAGTTTATTTACCTGTCTCTCTAAATTAGTTTCAATATTACCACTCCCAACTATTACAAGTTTATGTTCTAACCCTAAGTTGTTTCTAGCATAGGCAAAAGCATCGATAAGTAATGAAATATTTTTAACTGGTGCTAAACGACCAATATTTATAATATATTTATCACTAAAATCTGGTTTATATTCAAGAGATTTTTGTTTTACAAGTTCAGAATTAATTGGACTTGGGATAACAAATAAACTTTTATAATTCACATCACTTTTTTTGAAGTCAACTTTTAGTTCTTTAAATATACTTGGTGAATTACACATTATTTGTTTCTTAGAGAAAACTGTTCTTCTAAAAAAATCATTTAATGGCGTCTTATATTTTCTTAAAATATTTACTTGCTGTATTACTAGATTAGTATCGTTATAAGACCAAATCATTTCAAATGTGCCTTGTCCACGAATTACTATTAAATCAAATTTTCCATACTTTTTTTCTATTTGATTTAGTTTATATATAAATATTGGTGATAATAAAAAACCTTGCCATAGAAAGTAACTATGTCTGAAAATACCGTTTAATAATTTAGCAAATATATTTAGTAGCCATCCAATTATGGTTAGTTTTAATAACTTTTCTAATTCAAATAGATGGACTTTTACAAATTTATTTGGGAATAAAGCTCTGTCTTTAGCTTTAAAATATATAAGATGACAATCGTGACCTTCGTTTGCAAAAGTATCAGCTAGATTAATAGCAGCTCTTTCCATGCCTCCAATTTTAAGGCTTTTTACTACTACGGCTACTCTCATTATATTTCTTTATTGTTGTAAAAGACTTTGTACCATTTTACAAAATCTTTGATACCTTCTTCTAAGTTTACTGAAGGCTTATAATTTAAGTCTGAAATTAAGTTGCTAACATCCGCAAAGGTTGATTCTACATCTCCATCTTGCATCGGTAACATCTCTTTAATTGCTTCTTTTCCTAAATGCTTTTCAATAGTTTTTATAAAATCTAAAAGTTTAACTGGCTTATTGTTTCCTATATTATAGATCTTATAACTCGCTGATGATATATCAGGATGTGGTTTGTTTGCATCCCAATTATTTGAAGGAGATGAAGGATTGTCAATGATTTTAACTAAACCATTAACTATGTCTCCAACATAAGTAAAATCACGATCCATGTTACCACTATTAAATACTTTAATTGGTCTGTCATTTAGTATGGCATCTGTAAATAACATAGGTGCCATATCAGGTCTTCCCCAAGGACCATACACTGTGAAAAATCTAACACCAGTTGACTGTATACCGTAAAGATGAGCATAAGTATGTGCCATCATCTCATTCGATTTTTTAGTTGCAGCATATAAACTAACAGGATGATTAGTTGAATCAGATGTCTTAAATGGTTGGGCTTTGTTTAGTCCATATACTGATGAGCTAGAAGCAAAACATAGGTTTGTAACATTATGATTTCTGCATCCCTCTAAAATATTCAAAAAACCAACTATATTACTTTCTACATAAGTATGTGGATTTTCTATAGAATATCTAACTCCTGCTTGTGCAGCTAAGTTACAAACAGCATCGAAGTTATTTTCTTCAAATATTTCATCAATAACCTTGTTATCAGAAATATTAGCTTTTATAAATGTGAATTTGTGAAATTTTTTTGATTGCATTGGTTTGTCTATATCTACATTATTAGACTTTATTCCAAGTTCTTTTAGCCTACCCAGTTTAAGATTTACATCATAGTAGTCATTTAAGTTGTCAATTCCTATAACAGTATCACCCCTCTCAAGAAGTTTTTTTGATAAAAACATACCGATGAAGCCAGCACAACCAGTTATTAGAAGTTTCATTTTATTTCCTCGTATAATTATTTTTATGAGTAATTGCTTCTTTTAAAAGTTTTTTTGACTTTAACTCAAAGGTGTATTGCTCTTTTAAGATTGAAGTACTAACTTGTTAACCAAAATTACATAGTTAAATACATAACTATATCGTTTGATTATTAAAATACTCTCACCCAAATTCTAGAAAATGAATATATCCAAAGAGTATCTGAAAAATCAAACTTGCAAGATTTTTACCTCTTGTTTGTTCTTTCAAATAATATTGTTAATAAACTGATGTCTATTTCTTAATTTCCTTACTTTTTAAGTTATCCTTTATAAAAAGTCTTTAGATTTTAATTATACACAAAGACTGATATTTTACAAACATAGACTTAAAAAAGCTGATTTCAATTATATAGTAAATCATTTTTTTAATTTTTCAAAATACTCTTTCCTTATAGCTTGAAATTGATATAATCATAACTATCCCAAATGTATAAGTCTTTTATTGAGTAAAAAGAAATATACAAAAAAAGTAATAGGCAGAAAGAAGAATATAAATTCGTAAGAATTAAATAGCATATATTAGTTCTGTCCCCTGATTCTTCTTTTTAAGTTTACTTTTGCTTCTAGACTTTTTGCTTCATTTAAAGCAATTTTAATCGCTTTGTCTTCATCTAGTTTAGCAATTATCGCATATTCTCGTGCCAAATGGATTAAATCATTTTCATCTTTAGCCCAAAATTTGTTTAAGTTTTTCAATCCTTCATAGTCATTAATAGATTTGAATTCCATTCTATTAATATCTACGAGTGAAAATTTATATGTGTCATCTGTTTTCGTGATTAAAATATTTCCAAGTGAATAGTCTACATGCCAAACGCCTTTTTGATGAATCTTATAAGTGAACTTTGCAAACTGTTTTAAAATTTCTTGATAATCTTCTGCCTTGTGATGAAATACTTCACGAATTGTAAAGTCATAAGGTTCAAAAACTGATATGAAATAACTCTCAGATAGTAAGCCCATCTTGAAAAATTCTATTACCCCTATCGGTTCTGGAGTAGTTACGTTAAGTTTATGTAGTTTTAAAGCATTCTGGTATGACTTTTTAGCCTTACCATCTCTTAAAAAAGTGTAAGCAATTCTATTTATAATATGTGGAACCTTGAACGATTTAACTACATATTTTATACCATTAAATTCTACTACTTTAAGTTCATTTCTGGCTTTATGAATACTGCTGTTAGACTTTTGAAATATATTTTTAATGTCAAGTAAGCTACTTAATAAATTTATATTTTTTTTGTTTATGTTATATTTATATGACAATGTTAATCTTCTTTTTTTAGTTTATTTGCTATTATAACATTTTGATTAAGAAATGTATTATAATAAGGTTGGTAATGTTAAATAGAGTAATTAATTATTTTTTAAATGAGGATAAATACATTTTATTTGTTTATCTATTCTTGTTTTTAACTCCTTGGAATTTATTTAAATCTCAGACTGCAATTTTTTCATTAATTCTAATATTTTGGGCTTTAATTAAATATAGAGGTGTACTCTTAGACAAAATAAAAATTGTCTGGTTATTTAAACCTTTGTTTTTTTTAGTTAGTTTTGTGCTGTTTTGTTATGTTTCTATTTTTTGGAGTGAATCACTTTCTGAAGGTTTTAAAAGGGTTCATAATTTCCATAAGTATGAGTTGTTATTTGTTCCGGCATTGTTAATCGCTTTAAATAAAGAACAAGCAATATCTTCAATAAAAGTATTATTATTGAGCTTTACTTGTTACTCTATTTTTAGTATTTTTATTTATTTTGATTTAATTTCTATAGTTGGTAGTTCTACATATAATCCAAAAGGTATTTTAAGATTTTCAATATCTACTCAATATATGGTCATTGCTTCCTTTTCAGCTATATTTATTGCATTCTATTCAAAGATAAAAAGTAAAAAACTCTTATTTTCAACAGCCTCTTTATTATCAGTATTTGCATTGTTTATTAACTATAGCAGAACGTCACAATTATCATTTTTGTTAATTCTTTTTCTTTTTATAATAATGTTTCTAATTAATTATACTAAAAGTTTTAAGTTCTATGTAATAAGTTTTTTAGTCATTATCTCTGTACTTTTTTCTTTTTCTCAAAATGAACGGATGGTGAACAAGTTTAATGTATCAGTCAATGAAGTGAAAAATGTATATAACAATAATGTTTATAATGGTAGTTTTGGAGCAAGACTTTATTTTAATAAGGCAGGTATTAAAATAATTAAAGACAACTTCTTTTTTGGAATGGGCCCAGTTGATAATAGAAATAAATTAGTAGAAATGGAAAAAGAAGATAAACACTACAAAATGAGAGTGATTAAACATTTCCATAGTGAGCATATGGAAATATTAACTGCTTATGGCTTTGTAGGATATGCCTTATTGTTTTTTGCAATTGTGTTATTGATTTATAAATTAAGAAATGTAAGTTTATATTATTATTTATCACTAAGTGTATTTCTCACATTATTTTTTGTCTCTTTTGCAAACAAAACTCTTGCTTTAAAGCCATTAAACTATATATATGTTATTTTCTTTGTATTGTTTAGTATAATTGCATATCAAAGTAAGTTAGAAAAAAAATCTTTAGAAAGAACTCAATAAAGGTTAATATTGAAAATTACAGCAAATATTATTACATTAAATGAAGAAAAAAATATTGAAGGCGTTATAAAATCTGTTCAAGAAGTTTGTGATGAGATTTTAGTTGTAGACTCTTTTAGCTCAGATAAAACTTGTGAGATTGCAGAAGAGATGGGTGCTAGAGTTATAAAGCAAAAGTATCTTGGTGATGGTGGACAAAAAGCTTTTGGCGAACCTCTAGCTAACAATAGTTGGGTTCTGAGTATAGATGCAGATGAAAGATTAGATGCTAATGCTATACTAGCTATAAAAAATCTAGATCTAGATGTGACTTCTTACGATGCTTTTTCATTTGCTAGAAAAACATTTGTTGGTAAAAATTTTATAAAACTTTGGTATCCAGATAGAGTGGCAAGGCTTTATAATAGAGAAAAATGCGGATACTCAACTGTTGGTGGACATGCAAAAGTAGAAACTCAAAGTATAAAATCACTAGATGCCGATATGCTTCACTACTCTTATGAAGATTACTCGCATATGATAAGAACGACATATAAGTTTATAACTCGCGGAGCCAAAATATCTTATGAAGAAGGTAAAAGAGCTTCTGCCTTTGACCCATTTTTGCATGGTGTTGGAGCTCTGTTTAAAGCACTAATATTAAAAGGTGGTGCTTTTCATGGAATTAATGGCTGGAATGTAGCTGTTATTTCCGCTTTTAGTTCTTATATGAAATATGCTTTGATGTTGGAGACGCAAGAAAATGAGTAAAAAAACAGTTTTAGAACTTTGTATGTCGCCTGATTTGGGTGGACTTGAGCTTTATATGGTAAGAGCGGCAAAAGCTTTAAAAGATGACTTTAATGTTATTAACATTATAAATGAAAACTCGAAACTTGATGAATACTATGACGAAGATGATAAATATATAAAAATCAAAAAGTCATCAAATCTTTTTATGTTTGTTGCGGCAAAAAGATTGGCAAAGATCATCGATAAAGAAGAAGTTGATATTATACATATGCATTGGACCAAGGATATCCCTTTTGTTGTGTTAGCAAAACTTTTTTCAAAAAGAAAACCAAAAGTAGCACAAACTAGAAATATGACAATGACTAGATTTAAAAATGATTTTTATCATAGATTTATGTATAAAAATATTGACTTGTTGCTTCCTGTAACCAATCAGGTAAAAGGGCAGTTGGAAAATTTTATACCTCAAGATATACGACCAAAAGTTGAAGTTTTATATATGGGCTCTGATAAACCTGAGATGCTAAATACAGATGAAGTTACTAAAGTGAAATCAGAACTTAAATTTGACGATAAAAGTTTTAATATTGGAATGGTTGGTCGTATTAATGAGCCTAAAGGACAGCATCTGCTAATAAAAGCAGTTGATGTTTTAGTAAAAAAAGACTTGAATGTAAATGCATACTTTGTTGGTCATGCTATGAAAGAGTCTTACTTGGAGATGTTAAAAAAAGATGTAAAATTTAAGGGCTTAGAAAATAATATTCATTTTTTGGGATTTATGAAGAATCCACATCATTTTTACCAAGTTTGTGATGCTATTGTCCTTGCATCTAAGAGAGAGACCTTTGGACTTGTGCTAATAGAAGCTATGCAAGTAGGGACAGCAGTAATCGGTGCAAATAGTGGTGGAGTTGTTGAGATAATCGATGATAACGTGACTGGAATATTATTTGAAAATCAAAATTTTGTGAGCCTAGCATCTGGAATTGAAAAGTTTATACAAAATTCTGAACTTTTAAAAGATATTGCAAAAGCTGGTAAGTTGAAATGTGAAGAGATGTTTTCTAATCAAAGGCAGTTTTTGAAACTTGCTAATATATTTAAAAGGTGGGCTTAAATGTTTGTCTCCGTGATTATACCAACATATAAAGATGTAGAAGCATTAGAGTTAATCTTAGGTGCTTTAAAACTTCAAACATATAAAAACTTTGAAGTTATAATTGCAGAAGATAATGATTCACAAGAAGTAATAAATTTTTTAAAAGATTATAAATCAGATTATAAAATAAAGCATTTTTCACACTCTGATGATGGTTATCAAAAACCAAGAGCATTAAATGAAGCAATTAAAGTTTCTAGTGGATATTATTTGATTTTTTTTGATGGTGATTGTCTTCCTTACTCAAACTTTTTAGAGGCCCATGTTAAGGCTTCAGATGAAAAAAAAGTACTATGTGGAAGAAGAGTTAACCTCGGGGATGTATTTTCTAGAAACTTAAGAAGTAAAAATTTATATGTAGAAGATTTAGAGCATAATTTTTTGAAATATTATTTTAAGATAAAGCGAGACGGTGCAAGACATTTAGAATGTGGAATTAGAATAATTTCTTCACTAAAATTTCAAAAGTTACTAAAAAGTGAAATAGCATTAATTGGATGTAACTTTTCATTGCATAAAGATAACTTACTTAAAGTAAATGGTTTTGATGAATCATATCCAAAGAATACAACTTTAGCAGATGATGTTGATTTGGAATGGAGACTCAAAGCAATAGATTTGAGCGTTGAGAGTGTGAAGTATACTGCACATTTACTACATTTAAATCACCCAAGAGCAAATAGAGTTGTTAGTAATATAGATAACCTTAAAGTAATTAGTAAAAATAAAGCTGAAAATAAGTTCTTTTGTAAAGATGGAATTTTAAAGAGCTAAAAGAAAATAATACTCATAAGACTATAATAAATTAATAATATTGATATTTGTACTACTTTCGATATAGTCATATACATTACTTACTTTTTGAAGAGATTTTTTAGCATCGCAAGATGCAATCTTAAATGCAATGATTGAAGAATCCGGATAAAGAATGTTTAACGTAAAAAGTGCCGATGACCAGAATGAACAGATGTGCAATGGATAGATATTGTTGTTCATAAATTGAAGTTCTATTGGTAAGCCAGTAGGCTGTACTGTGAAATTGTTATCTTTTAATATTTTAATATCAGCTAAATCTTTTTCAAAACGGTGAGGAATATAGATTATATCTGTATCCTGGTAATGATTTCTAATTTGATTAATATATTTTAAATAGGTTTCTCTCGTTATAAAACCAAGTTCTGATAATGGTTGACCAAGTAAGTAAAGATGATTGTCCTGGATAGTATTTGATAAAAAAGTCTCTTTAAAGTAGTTCAGACTATTATGAATTATCTCTTCCTTATTGTGAGGTTTAAGATTGTACGAAGTAAACATATTTATAGTATCGTTTAAAGTAGTTTTCAGACCAAAAATATGAAAACGAATTTCTCTGAATATTTTTTTTAACTGTTTCTTGTTCTGATTATGCGCGTTTAAATCGTGATTATGTCGATTTATCGTGGCAGCACCATCATCTAAAAGGTACACTTTTGTCTTTTTAATGTTCGCTAAAATTAGTTTTATACTACTACTTAGATCACCACAAAAAACGTTGTTATAATTAGTAGATTTCAAAATTTTCACTAATTTAATTTGTCTAAAAAATGTTGTTTTGGAGTTTTTACTCTTAAAATTAAAATATAAAACGTCATTCCACTCTTTTTCGTCTATAAGCTTTTTAATCTGTGTCTTGTTTTTAGATTCAAACTCTGTAAATATAGCGACAAGTTTATTGTTTTTTGTTCTAAAGTTTTCTCGTGCTTCAACTGCATTAATAAGTTGAAGCGGTGATGTGATGATGAAAAGATTATAGTTCATTCTTCTTCTTCTTTATATAATACAAAATATACTAACATTATACTATAAAGTAGGTAAAATTGAATTTGGAAGCAAATTAAAGTATTATTAGCGCCAATTAAAGTTTAAAGTGCAACACTCTTAAAAATCAATAGGCGGGTAAAGAGAGAAGGTTAACTGCAAAAAGTGTAAGATTAATTATCCGACCAAAGATAGGGAAACCTATGTCTTATAAGCAATTAACCATTAAAGAACGATACCAGATAGAAGCTTTAATAAAAGAAGGTTTGGAATGTCCCCTATAAACTAGACAATTACTTAACCAGTAAAAACCTACTTTTTTAAAGACTCTTCATTATATCTTTTTTCAAACTCATTTGGTGAAATATAATCTAAATAACTATGTCTTCTTTTTGGATTGTAGAACATCTCTATATATTCAAATATTTTAGACGCTGCTATATCTCTAGTTTCAAATATCTGTTTTCTGACAAGCTCTTTTTTAATAGTTTTAAAGAAGCTATCTGCAACTGCATTATCATAACAATTCTCATACTAAGAGTAATATTATGTCGTGTTGCAAATTTCTTATAATCATAAGACGTATACTGACTACCTTGATCAGAATGTAGAATTACCTTAGAATTCTTATTAAGTCTTGTTGTCGCCATTCTTAGTGCATCAATTATTAATGATGTTGTTTGACGATGTCCAGTTGCCCAACCTACAACTTTTCTACTAAACAGGTCAATCACTGTAGCTAAGAATATCCATCCTTCTTTAGTCCTAATATAAGTTATATCACTTACCCAAGTGTCATTTGGCTTACCTGATATAAAACACTGGTGTAGATGATTAGTATATGCTTTATGAGCTGGTCCAGGTTTAGAATATGGCTTGCGTTTATAAGTCCCTACGCCATAGAGCTTAGCTTCACTCATAAGTCTAGCTACACGTTTTTTATTCACATGAAAACCAAGTTCTTTTAAATCTTTATGTATATTTCTGTAACCATATACTTTATTAGATGCTTTAAAAGCTTCTTTAATATGAACTAGTAATCCTTGATTCTCTACTTCTCTATCTGAGATAGGTTGGTTTAGCCACTGATAATATCCGCTACGGTGTACTTGCATAACTTTGCAAAGTCTATGAACTGCATAAACTTCACTATATGATTTTATAAAAGCATATTTTAGTTTGTGTGGCTTGCAAAGTACACTGCGGCCTTTTTTAGGATGT
>JBLIEY010000026.1:0-22674 GCA_047633475.1 Sulfurimonas sp. | reverse complement strand
ATCACTAGGAGCTGGTTCAAGAATCCTTACTCAAGATTTAATAGATAAGCTAAAAAGTTCAGATGAATCTAGGTTTGTTGCTCCAGTTGATAGAAAAATAAAAGATGAAAATTCTAAGATGCAATCGTTTCAAATTATAGAAGCGAATGTAGAAGCTCTTGGACAAAGTTTAAAACCTCTAACTGGATATGGTCTATTTGAGTCTAGAATTTCTAGCGCTAGTGATGAAAATATTCTAGATGTTGAGGCAGCTGAGAGTAGTGATATACAAGACTTTACTCTTGATGTAACTGCTTTAGCAACTAAAGAAATAAGTCAAAGTGCTTCATTCCCTTCTAAGATATCTACTATAGCTACTGGCGATGGTACACTAGACCTTTTCGTTGGAGAGAAAAAAATAACCTTAGACTATAAATCAACAACAACGCTAGATGATCTTAAAGACATGATAAATAAAGAAGCTGGAGATAGTCTTAAAGCTTCTATAGTTCAAATAGCAAATAATGATTTTAGATTGTTTTTAATAGCAGAAAACAGTGGTACAGGACAAGAGATATCACTTAGCGACAATACAGTTGTAAAAGAGATGGTCGATTCAACTACTAAGTTTGATAAAGATGGTAATCCTCTAAAAGAAGAAAAAGTACTTAAAGCGGGTAATCTAAATGTCTCACTTACCTCACAAATGTCAAGTGTTCAAAGTGCTGTAGATGCTACTTTTAAGTTTAATGGACTTGAGATTACACGTAGTTCTAATATGATTAATGATCTTTCAAGCGGTCTTACAATCACACTTAAAGATATTGGTAGCTCATCGGTTAGTGTAAAACAAGATAGAGAAAATATACAATCAAGCATAATCAACTTTATAGATAAGTATAACTCTACTCTTTTTCAACTAAATGAAGACACCAAATCTAGCCAAGACAAATCTGTTAGAGGAGTGTTTTCAGGTAATTCTACTATTAGAAGTATGGAAAGTTCTATGACAAATATTTTTTCTATAGTAGGTGAGGGAGTAGGTAAGATTCAAGACTACGGAATAGAAGCCGACAGATCTGGAAGACTCTCTTTAAACACTTCTAAGTTAAATCAAATGCTAGATGAAAATCCAGAAAACGTGAAAGCCTTTTTAGCTGGAGGTGAATTTATAAAACCTGATGGTGTCACAGTGCAACTCGAAGGTGCCTTTTCTGAAATAGATAGTGAAATCGAAAAATACAGTAAATACAATGCTATTTTAGATTAGTACTAGAATTGAATCAATGGACACTCAAAAAGAAAAAGCCATAGCTAGATTAGATGATAAGTATGCGATTATGGGAAAAAGATTTGCTGCTTATGATGGAGTGATAAGTAAATTTAATACTGCGTCAAATATGTTTACTCAAATGATAGACACTGCATCTTCAAATAAATAGTAAAATTTGTATAAAATTCTCTTAATAAACTGTATTGTTTGTCGATATACTTAATATGAAAGAAATCAAGAAAGACGGTAATAAAGGACCTAATATGTATGGTAATAATGCTCATAATATTTATGCACAAAATAACATAGGAATAGAATCTCCAGAAAAATTAATTGAGATGCTTTACGAGGGAGTGCTTCGCTTTAATGCTCAAGCAAAAAAGTCTATAAAAGATAAAAATGTAGAGAAAAAAGTTTACTGGACAAATCGTTCGATAGCAATCATAACAGAACTTATTTCAACTCTTGATACAAAACAAGGTGGAGATGTTTCAACATATCTTATCGGATTATATAATTATCAGATTCAGTTACTCTCGAGAGCTGTATTAAATAATAAAATAGATGATGTAGATGAAGTTAGTAGTGTTTTTAAAGGTCTTTTAGAAGCATGGAGAGAATCCACAAATGTGGTTAACTAAATTTAAAGTAGCTGTATTAGAACAAGATATAGATGCTTTAGACAAACTCTTTGACAATATTCCATACTTTACTGATTTAGACCAGATAGAAGAAGCTGTATATCTTTTAAAAGAAGCGATGGACTTAGTCCAATCTCGTAAAGATCAAACAGCTGAGATTATGTCTCAAATCAAAAAAAATATAAACTTTTTAAAATCAACTCATAATTCATCTTCCGCAAAATTAGATATCAAGTTATGAGTTTTTACTCTTCGTTACTTTTTTAGAAATACCAAACTTCAAACTTCTTATAGTGTACTCACTTACAACAGCACCTTTTCTCATTGAAAGAATGTGTTCAATGGCATCTGCAATATCAGATGTTAAAAGTTTTTCTTCTTCTTTATCGCTTGTATCAAAACGAAGTTCATCATAAAACGAGGTTTGAGTCATGTCTGGATTTATATTTGTCACACTAAGTCCGCTCTTTCTAGTCTCTTCAAAAAGAGAGTCACCGAAGGCTTTTAAACCGGCTTTTGTTGCACTATAAACAGCTGCAAATTTACTTGTTTTTATGGCTTCTATTGAGTTGATATTTATAAGATAGCCATCATTTTTCTTTAAAGAACGAAGCAGAGCGTTTGTTAGTAACATCGGCGCTGTAAGATTTAAAAAAGTCATATCAATTATAGTCTTTGGGCTAAGCTCTTCATGTGGTTCAAAGCGACCAAAACCAGCACAGTTTATTAATATGCTTATTTCTTCATTTTTTAATCTTTCACATATCAAAAGTGTTGATTTTTCATCAGATAGATTTGCTTGAATTGGAATGAATTTTGAAGTGTTAAAACATGAGTCAGTTACACTTCTGCTAACTCCAATCACTTTATAGTCTAATTTTAAAAGTCGTTCGCATATTTCTTTACCAATACCACTGCTTGCCCCTGTAACTACTGCTGTCTTAACATTTATCATTGATTTCTTCCTATTTTAGTTATAATCTCAATATGAAAAATATATATATTACTGACCTTGACCATACATTTTTACGTAACGATTTATCTATTAGCGATTATACTAAAACTATTTGGAATTCAAAATCACAAAACTCTATTTTGAGTGTCGCAACGGCAAGAAGTTTTCAAAGAACTTCACAGTTTCTAAAAAACGTTCATATAAATGCTCCTATGATACTTCTAGATGGTGCACTGATAGCAACTATGGATAAGAAGATAATTGACACTAAGTTTATAAGTAAAGAGATAGCAGATGCTATAATAGATGAAGGTGCGAAGTTTGGCATCTATCCTTTTATTTTAGCCCTCGCAGATAAAAATCTAAATGAAGCTTTTTTGCACTCCACTATTTTGAATGTACATCAAAAAGAAATTCTCAATAATTATGAAAAAGATGATAATCTCCAAGAGTGTAAAAATATTCGAGCTATGGATGATAACTTTAAAGTAGTTTATATGGGAGAAGAGAAACTCCTCAGAGAACTAGAAGCTTCTTTGCAAGTAACATTTGGAGATTCCTTGAAATTTATGTTAGCTCCAGAAGCTTATTCCGGATGTTATTTTTTAACTATACTGAATAAGGACTCGGACAAATCACACGGTATTAAAAGTATTAGTGAGTATAGTGGATTTGACCTCTCAAAACTTACTGTTTTTGGAGATAACTTCAATGACCTTGGAATGTTTGAACTTGCAGGAACTTCTGTTGCAGTTGCAAATGCACAGCCAAAAGTTAAAGATAAAGCAACTATAATTTTACCTCACACAAACGATGAAGATGCTGTAGCAAAATACTTAGAAGGATTGACATTTGCACTCTAAATCAACTATATTTCCTATGATAATTATAGGTATTTTATTTTTTATTTTTGGTTTTGTGACTTGGTTAAACGGCTCCCTTATCCCCTTTTTAAAAGTCATATGTGATTTAAACGAGTTTCAAGCTCTGTTTGTAACTTTCTCGTTTTATATTGCTTATACAGTCATGGCTTTGCCAATGTCTTTTATGCTTGAGAAAACTGGATACAAAAATGGTATGGCTATTGGTTTAGGGGTTATGGTTGTTGGAAGTTTAGTTTTCATCCCAGCCGCTCTAGATGCTAACTTCATACTTTTTTTAGTAGCTCTTTTTACACTTGGAACAGGTCTTACTATTCTCCAAACTGCATCTAACCCATACGTGGTTTTGATAGGACCAATAGAAAGTGCAGCTATGAGAATTTCAATCATGGGGCTTATAAATAAAAGTGCAGGAGTTTTAGTTCCTCTTCTTTTTACTTCTTTAATCCTTGCAGATATTCCTTCCCTTTCATCAGAAAATATTGTCTCTATAGATTTGCAAGAGTTAGCATCTAGGCTTATTACCCCATACATCATAATGGCTGTTGTTCTTAGCGGACTTATAGTTTTGGTTAAGTTTTCATCTATTCCAGAGTTGGAGTTTGAAAAGAAAGACGATTATGACAAAGATACTATTTTTCATTTTCCTCGTGTTGTTTTAGGGGCAATTGCTTTGTTCTTTTATGTAGGTATTGAAGTTATTGCTGGTGATACTATAGGTCTTTATGCTCAGAGTTTAGGAGTTGAGAACGCAACTGCTTTAACATCTTACACCATGGTCTTTATGGTCTTTGGCTACTTGGTTGGAGTTGCCTTTATTCCTAAGTTTCTCTCACAGGAAAAAGCACTTATGACATCTGCTCTTGTTGGGATTTTGCTTTTACTTGGAGTTGCTTTTAGTTCAAGCACTTCACACGAAATCTCTACACTTTTATGGGGCTGGAGTTCAATTCCCACACTTCCAAATACTGTTACTTTCGTAGCCTTGCTAGGTTTTGCAAATGCTCTTGTCTGGCCTACTATTTGGCCTTTGGCTCTTGAAGGACTTGGAAAATATACAGCTCAAGGAAGCGCGCTTCTTATTATGGCAATAGCAGGTGGAGCAATTCTACCTCTTGTCTTTGGTAAAATCGCGCAAGTAAGTGGCGATATGCAGTCCTCTTATTTAGTTGGACTTGTTTGTTATTTCTTTATATTTATGTACGCTATTAAATGGCATAAGAAGTCAATATGGTAGATATTATTGAAATAAACAACGCGTCAGCATCTGCAAAGATTGCACTTCAAGGTGCACATGTTTTTCATTATGCTAGACATGCAGATAAACCTCTTTTATGGCTTAGTGAGATAAGTGATTTTGAAAAAGGAAAAGCCATCCGAGGGGGAATCCCAATCTGTTGGCCAGCCTTTGGCATGAACAATCCTGACTTGCCTCAACATGGTTTTGCAAGAACAACTTTGTTTGAGCATCTCTCAACTAAAGAGATAGATGCTAAGACAACAGAAGTTATACTCATTTTAAAGCACTCACAAGACACTTTAAAGCTATGGCCATACAAGTTTTACCTAGAACTTAAAATTACTGTTTCTGATAAGCTAACAATGGAGTTAACTACAACAAACCTAGATGCTAAAACTTTTAAGATTACACAGGCTCTTCACACTTACTTTGATATATCTCATATTTCAGATGTAAGCATTAATGGTCTTGATAAAAAGCCATACTTAGATGCTCTTACAAATAAGCAAGAAGTTCAAAGTGGAGATGTTATATTTAAAGAAGAAGTAGATAGAGTTTATCAGGAGGTAGATGCAGAGATTTTACTTCGTGATAAAGAGAGAACTATTCACATTCAAAATGAAGGTTCATCCTCAGTTGTAGTATGGAATCCATGGATAGAAAAAGCAAAACGAATGGGAGCTATGAAAGACGAAGCTTATAATGACTTTGTCTGCATTGAATCAGCTAATGCTTTTGAGGACTTTATAAAAATCGAGCCAAATTGTAGCCATACTTTAAAAGCAATTATATATTAAAAACAAAGAGAGTAATAAAATATGAGTCAAACATTAGAGATAGAAGAACTTTTACGAGAAATTCATGGAGATAAATTACAAGACCTCCTTATACCGCCACCAAGTTATACAGCGATGAAGTGTGAATTAGTGGCATTTGATAAAGAAAATTCTACACTTACTACAAAGGTACCTGTTTTAGAGTCTTGGTTAAATCCCTACGCAACAATGCAAGGTGGGATGATTGTAGCTGCAATAGATAATACACTTGGACCACTTAGTGTACTTCTAGCTCAAAAAAACATGACAATAAATTTAGAAACAAAGTTTAAAAAACCAGTTACTATGGATTTAGAATATATTTATGTTACTGCATCTTTAGTTGAGAGTAAAAAAAGAGCACTTATCTTTGATGTAGTAGTTAAAGACAAAGAAGATAATATTTATACAACAGCTAAGGTAACTAACTTAATTATTTAGTTACTTCTTGTTTAAAAGTTTATTTGAGTCATATGCTAGACGCATTACTCCGACTGCATAATTTGAGGAGTTGTTATATCTCAATATTTTTTTAATATATCCCACCAAATATTCAAGCTCATTTTTTTTGCATGAAAAGCAGTTATACTCCACACCATTTTTACTCTTTCTAGAAGCAAAAGAAGTGTTCTTATTTTTAAATGCAAAATCATACCAATCTGATTCTATTTGTGGTACATCAGGGATTTTATTCCAGTCTATAAGCTCAGTAAATCCAGCTTTATCATGAAGAAATTTACTCGCTGAGGTTATAGCATCTTCCATCTTAGTCAAATCAGCATATTTTGTTTTGTATCCGGTAGCATAGAAAAAACTGTTTGGCATAAACTGTGGTATTCCTACAGCTCCAGCATAAGAGCTAGGAAGATTACACGACTCAGGTTCTAACTCTTTTTTGTAACAGTATGTGATGATGGAAGTCATGTTTGTTTTTCCCATATTCATCAGCCACTTTTGGCGAGGTGTCTCAGACTTTACTCTAACTACAATAGTGTTAAAAACTATAAAGGCATCATGAGTTGGTTTTATCTTTCCTAGTCTTGATTCTTTCATAAGTATAGCTGCTATTATCTCACGATTTACACCAAATTTTTTTTCACTGTAATCATAAACTTCTTTGTACTTTTTTAAATGTTTAACTATTTCAGGCACATATTTTACTAATACATTATTAGCTCTTTTTTCATTTTTTTTATGTGTTTTAATAAAACGAGGTTGAAGATATTTCCAACTTACTTCATCAAACTTCTGTGTTTTGAAATATGAGAGTAAGAATTTGTTCGCATATTCATATGAAACACCATTTTTTACGGCCTTATTACAAATATCTACGTAGTCTTTATTTTGAAATTCGCAGTTTGTGTATTTCGCCGATAGTGTAGATGCAATTAGTACAGATAAAAGTAGTTTAATCATTATTTATATTTTCCAATCTTTGTGGTGTACCTATATCATGCCACATGTTTTTAAACACTTCACCACTAACTTTTTTATTTTTTATGGAATCTCTAAGAAGTGGAGCTAATGGAGATTTTCCATATACCAAATCACTAAAAAGCTTTGGGGAATAATACCCGATGCCGGAAAATGTGTATTTTATAGCTGCATCATTTAAAATAACATTGTCTTTTAAAGCAAAATCACCGTTTAAGTTATGATTAGGATTTGTTACTAAGATAAGATGAGCTAGTTTATCTTTTAAGTCAAAATTAGGATTAAACTTGTAGTCGCAAAAAACATCTCCATTAACAACTAAAAAAGTCTTATCACCTAAGATAGAAAGTGCTTTTAATATTCCTCCAGCACTCTCTAATCCTCCTTCTGCCTGCTCATCTGAGTAAGTTATGTGTAAACCCCAGCGTGAACCGTCACCAAGAGATTCAGGGATCTTATAACCTAAGTGAGCGATGTTTATTACTACTTCTTTGAAGCCAGACGCAGCTAACTTTTCTAGATGCCAGACTATAAGAGGCTTACCACGAACTTCTAAAAGGGGCTTTGGAAGTGTATCTGTTAGTGGTCGCATTCTCTCACCACGACCAGCTGCAAGTATCATAGCTTTCATTGCAGTTCTTTTAAAAGTTTTTCAAGTTCTTTTGTCTCCTCATATCTACTCGCTGTATCTAGAGTGTATTTTAAAGTAAGTGGTATATCCTTTAGGTAGCCGTCTTTGCCATCACGAAGATAAAGTCTAGAGAAGATGCCAAGCACTTTTATATGTCTTTGCATTCCCATAAAATCAAACCATTTTAAAAACAGTTCATCACTAGCAGCTATACCTTTTTTATCTCTAAATTCTAAAACAAGTTTTTCTACCTCTTTTCTCTCATAAGCTATATAGCAGTCTTTGAGAAGTGAAACTAAATCATAAGTAATCGCTCCATTCATAGCATCTTGATAGTCAATAACTCCTATTTCATTTTCAGCTGTGAGCATGATATTTCTAGAGTGATAATCTCTATGAACAAAGAG
Source organism: Sulfurimonas sp. (assembly GCA_047633475.1). Lineage (GTDB taxonomy): Bacteria > Campylobacterota > Campylobacteria > Campylobacterales > Sulfurimonadaceae > Sulfurimonas. Next base: position 14,418 of record JBLIEY010000026.1, on the reverse strand, counting down.
ATTTTGTGCTTGGGATAAAACCACTTCAGAGATAGCTTCTAAAGAGTTTTTTAGGATTTTCTTCTGAACTTCATTTAAAGTTCTTTTCAATAATTTTTCTAAATACCAATCTTTCATAAAATCCATTTCTAGATGCAAGAATTTCTTGTCATAAACAGGTAAACCTTTTATATCTGCTTCTTGCATTGTTATAATTGTATCTATTGCTTTTGAGTAAAGAGTTTTGAAGTTTTTGTCATCTAAAACATTTAAGTAGTTAGTATTTCCAAAGTCTTGGATTATTAAAAAGCCATCATCTAGATTTTGCTCTAAAATCTTTGGAGCATTTACATTTACAGCTCTAAGTCTTGAAGTTACATCTATAAAAGGAGCAAGTGACTCTTTTTCAAGTGAAGAATCCATTAATATAAAAGTACTCTCAAGACTTGAGAGTCTATAATATTTTCTAAAACTTGCATCTGCAGATGCTACTTCTATGTTAAACTTTTTGTAAGGAGTTGTATCTAACCATGCTTTTATTTTATCCATAGATTCCGCCTAAGAGAGAGTCTTTTTTTGCACCAGTTACGGAGCTTAATTCTACTTTTTGTTTGTGAACTCTTTTGTAAGCAAGCCAAGCAAAAGCCATAGCTTCCATGTATTCGCTACTAATTCCAAAGTCATCACTTGTTTTTACATCTGCTTTGCATAATTCTTTTAGTCTTTGCATAAGAAGTGGGTTCTTAACTCCGCCACCGCAGACAATGAGTAAGGTGGAATCTGTAGCATTTGCATCTATGGAGATGCTCTTAGCTGTTAGCTCAAGCAAAGTTCGTTGGATATCTTCTGCTTTTATAGTGTTAAAAAGTGGAAGATAGTTTGCTAACCAAGTCGGGTTGAAATATTCACGTCCTGTACTTTTTGGAGGAAGTTTTTTAAAATATGCATCTTGTAAAAAAGAATTTAAAAGTTCATCATTGACTTTACCTTTTAGGGCAAACTTTGCATCTTTGTCAAAGCCGTCATTTGAGTCATTAAAACTCCAGTAGTCCATCAGAACATTTCCGCAACCCGTATCCCAGCCTTTAAGCTCTTCACCTAAAACAGTGATGTTAGCCATTCCTCCAATGTTTAAAACAGCAGTTTTTTTATCTAGATGTTTAAATACTTCTTGATGAAAAGCAGGAGCAAAAGGAGCACCTTGTCCACCGTTTGCTATATCCATTCTTCTAAAATCAGCTACAACTTGGATTCTAGTCTTTGCACTTACAAGATTAGCATCTCCCATTTGCATTGAAAATGGATGTTTAGCATCTGGAGCGTGCCAAAGTGTTTGACCGTGAAGACCTATGGCTTTTATGCTTGTAGCATCTAGGGACTCTTTTTTTATAAAGTCATTTATTGACTCTGCAAATAGAACGCCAAGTTTATTGTCAATAGTTCCAACCTGAGCTAAGGTAGTTGAACCATCTATCATTTCAAGTATTTCAGTTTTTAATTCTAAGTTAAATGGATACTCTGTAGATGCTTTTAAAATGCACTTTGTAGCATCTATCTCACAAAGAGTAATGTCAATTCCATCCATACTTGTTCCAGACATAACACCAATATATAACTCACTCATTCTCTGCTTCTTCATTAAATAATACTAAACATAAATCTATTAAAGCTAACATTCTAAAAAATAAATAATTAATGTGCTGTTGAATTAATTTATTTTTTCCAACTTCATGATGACGAATTCTATACGCATTTCCAATCTTCGTAAGTATTTTAAATTCTTCATCAATAAATTTATCATCAAAGTTTTCTGAAATATTATTTACGATTTTTTGACTTGATTCTTTTTTATTTGTACTGTAATATGTTTTTAATCTTTCATATGCATCCCATAATTTTTCTAAACCAACTTGCCTATCATTTGATAAAAATCTTTCTTTTGCCTCTTCTATAAGTTCATTAAGCTCATTATCTTTAGTGTCGGCTTTATTGTCAAATAATAATTCAAGATTAACGCTCATATCTAATACAGTAGATAAATCAAATACTTCATGCATATTTATTGAGTTCTTTATGAATTTTTCAAACTCTATTTTTGCTTGCTTAAAATAATAGTCAATGTCTAATAGTTCTATCTCATGTTTTTTATCAGAATTTTCTTTTTCAACATAATCAATAAAATATTTTCTTTTAAACAATCCTTTTGTAAGTACTTCGTGAATTTCTTTAATATTTAATTCTTCTAATCTATCTCTAACCCAATCTTTTCGTGTTTCATTAGAATGCTTAAAATCATGCCCAAGACTATAAAAAAATTCTGTTAAATATTTAGACGAACGGTAAGGGAATTTAGAATTATCGCCTGTAATCATTTTTGCCAACTCTAAATCAAAGTCAATATTTAACTCACGAGCTTTTAAAAGTTTTTCTATTTCCAAATTATCTTTGGATTTTCTTTTTTTAGTATTATATTTAAAATACATATCTCTTAAAATAGTTTTTACCATGTAAAAGTTATGTGGAATTACTCCTAAATATCCAAATTCATAATCAATTGTTAAATATATATTCAGTCTTTGCATTTTAATTTGATATGCATTATCTAATTTTGATAAAATAGTATTTTTCCAAGAATCAAACTCTTTTTGGCTAAAATCTTTTTGATCTTCAGTCATTAACTCTAGTTCTTCATTGGCTTTTTTAAAAAAATCTGCCATTTCTTGATTGCTTACTTTACTCATTTATAAATCTCTTTTGTATCGTTGTTTATCGTATGTTTTGATTAATTATAGCTAGTCTTATTCAGCTTTAATGTGAAACTATTCATCTTTTGCTGATTGCATAATACTAAAAGCAACAATCGTCCCAATAACTATCTGCCATGAAAAACCTAGGCTGATTCCAAAGGTATATGGTTGAAGACACAAAACAGTTACGAAACCACCCACAAGTGCAAAAGGAACTAGTTTAGAGTTTCCTCTTGATGTAAATATAGCTGAGAAGAAAACACCTAAAAGACCTGTATATGCAAATGCCATAACACCAAGAGCAAAACTGATGAGTGAAAGGTTACTATATCTTTGCCAGAAATAGCTGACAACTGCCATGATTGAGAGGACAACAGCAAAGAATACAACAGCTCTTCGTGAAGCTTTTACAAAGTGCATCTCATCTATCTCACCTTGCTTTAGTTTCCACGGCTTGTAGAGGTCTTGTATGGCTACAGAAGCCATAGCTCCCAAGACTGAGTTTGTACTAGAGAGTGCCGCGGCAATAGCTCCCACAGTTACTAAACCGCGAAGACCATCTGGCATCTCATTTAAAATGTAGTACATAAATATAGTGATATTTTTTCCATCAAAACTCTGTACAACATTTGCTTGATGATAAAAGACAAAGAGTAGGGCGCCAATGGCTAAAAATATTAGAACAACAGGGATAGTAAGTAAGATAGAAACTATAAGAGATTTTGCAGCTTCTTGTTTATTTTTACAACTAAGAACTCTTTGAGTCATATCTTGGTCAAGTCCAAAAGCGGCAATATTTAGAAGTAACCAACCACTTAAAAGTCCGATGATACTAAACTTTCCATCTATAGAAGTGTCAATAAGACGGAGTTTATCGTTCTCACTTAACACTTGCATAATATTTACACTATCAAGAGAGTAGTAGAGATAGACAAGAACAACAATACCTGCACCAACATAGGTAATGGCTTGTATGATATCACTAAGTATGACAGACTTTATGCCGCCAAAATATGTATAGGCTAAAGCTCCAAGTATTAGGATAAGTATGGAAATTAAAACATGTAAGAAGATAAGATTCCCAAATAGAATCATAGATATTGCTAATGCTCCGATGTAAAGTCTAGCTCCACTTGCTAGAACACGACCGATAAGAAACATAACTCCTGCTTGTTTCTTTGCAGACTCTCCATATCTTGACTCTAGCAGTTCATAAACAGTTACCGCCCTCATGGCATAAAATCTAGGAATAAGAACATAAGCTACAAAGATGACAGCTAGTAAACCTGAGAAATAGAAACCTATAAAGGTAAAGTCATTTTTGTATGAGAATTCAGGAGCACCTAAAAAAGTTGCGGCTGATTGTGATGTTGCAAGAATCGAGATAGCAACTGCAAACATAGGCATAGAATTTTCACTTACAAAATACTCTCTTGAAGTTTTGATTTTTGTCTGCGCAAAGATGTATGAGCTAATTGCTAAAATAAAAAAGTAAGCTGAGAAAACAGACCAGTCAAGAAGTGAGAAGGCACTTTGCATCTACGGTGTCTTTAAACCTAACGAGTTTACTTCACTTCTTACCATATTCATAAATTTATCTCCAGGATCAGCTTTTGGTGTTATATATAAAGGATCTAATTCTAGCCATAAAGGTGAGCTTTTCATTCTTTGATATTCATGATGACCGATGAGGTACTCAATGTTTGGATATTTTGTTTTTAAGTACTTTACCAGTTTTACATTGGCGTCTACTTGGGCATCTGTTAAGTCTTCTTCTATGTTGTCTTTGCCACCTACATTTTCTACACCTATGCTTGAGTAGTTAAGACCTATGACATGTCTTGCCATCCAGTTATCAGGCATTAGTTGGTAAATAGTTCCATCACGAGCAACCATAAAATGAGAAGAAACATTAAGTGCTCCAGCAGCTGCTATGTCACCTCTGTTACTGAATAGTTTATTTCCCCTTAGTCGTTCAAAACAATCTTCAAAATCCATAATAGCTGTCCAGTGAAGAACAATTATCTTTGGTTCTATCTCTATGTTTTGCGCGTTAATTTCGTAGTGCTGTTTCGTATAAGCTTTTGTCATTTCTATACGTTTTTGCTCAAAGTTAATTGGTCTATATATGATAGAGTTTTTTGTATGTAAATTTTCTATTCGTTCATTTGATTCTAAAATTTTTTGCTCTGAAATAGAGCCGTTCTTAACTTGAGAGTAGATAAGCTTTACCAACTTATCTACATCGTTAGAAGCTAACTGGTTTCCAAATAGAAGAATATCTACTCCGGAGTTTATAGCTTTTGTAACTGTCTCTTTTAGAGTGTAGTGTTTTGAGATGGCTTTCATCTGTAAGTCATCGCTTATGATTACCCCTTTGAAACCAAGTTCATGGCGAAGAAGTTTAGTGTTTATATTGTATGAAAGTGTTGCAGGATCTTTCTTGTCTAGTTTTGAGTTAAAAACATGAGCTGTCATAATCATATCTACATCATTAGATGCTATAAGCTTTTTGTATGGTTCTAACTCTTTTTTATCCCATGTATTTGTAATATCTACAAATCCTTTATGTGAGTCACCAAGTGATGATCCGTGACCGGGAAAGTGTTTTAAAACTGAGATAACATTTTCTTTTTTAAGAGCGTCTATAAATATTTTAGCATAAGACTCTACTTCTAAACTTGTTTTACCGTAAGAACGATCAAGCCCTACAATAACTTTGTTTTTTGGATTTACTGCTAAGTCAACAACTGGAGCAAAATCACAGTTGATTCCATTTTGTTTTATCATTTTTGCTTGAGTTGTGTAAATAGCTTTAGCATCTGTAAATGACATATGTGATACTTTTTTAGCAGAAGGAATTTTTGCAAAACCATAAGCAGGTTTGAGTCGTGCAACTTTACCACCTTCTTGGTCAATGGCTATGAGTAGAGGTTTATTGGAAAAAGCTTTTAGTTTTGCTGTTAAGTTTTGAAGTTGAGCTGGAGAGCTTATATTTTTAGTTTTATTTCTATCCTTGTAAAAACGGTCGAAAAGAATTACACCGCCCAAATCATACTTTTGTATCTGTTTTACAATTTTAGAGTCTTTGTTTATGTCTTGTTTTTCAAAACCCACTACTAGCATTCTACCTATTTGTTTTTTTAGTTCTAAATCATTCGCATCTAGGCTTAGGATTGTTAGTAAAATTATTAGTAAGTATCTCAATTTACCACCTTGAAGTTAATTATATTGTTTATATCATCTATAACATTAAAAATAATGGACTTTGTTTTTTCTTTAGTTACCGTATGTGGTTCAAAATGGTCTGATACGACTTTAAAAATATATTTGTTTTCTACATTCTTTGTAGCTCTTATAAAACCACTAGATTCCATGTCCGCTAATTCGTATAGGTCAGATTTTGATATTTCATATTCTACACATGTTAGGTTACTTGTAGATGCATCTATAAGTTCCCCAATTGCAAACTTCTTATCTCCACCACAGATGCCAACATTGATGACAATGTCATCTTTATTCATTTTATTTACAACATTTTTTGTTGTGTTAAACATATTTTCAGAGCCAATACCGCTTACAATCACAGTGATTTGTGTGTTTTGTTTATTTTTTGAAAGTTTATATTTATCTACAAAAGCTTGAGCCTCTGGTTTTAAAGCACATATAATATATAACATTTTAGATTCCTATATTAGGATTGTACAAAAATATATATTATGTAGACGTTTAAAAGCTTTGTTATTTAAAAATATTTGGCTATAATTCCGTCGCTCTTCTTTAGACCTGTGCAATGATGTTTTAGGACAATGTGTCAGGGTAGGAATACAGCAGCACACCTTGATTCGTCATGTGCCGCAGGTATCTGGAGAAGGGTACTTCTCAGAGCAGAGTCTTTTATCCAATTTCTTCGTTAAAATTTCGTCATTTACTATAGTAAACTCCTCAATTTTGCCTTGAACTTGAACAAAATACTCAACTCTGTTTATATATCTTCTCTATATTTTGAAATTCCACATGCTTGATTTGGCTTTGGTGGATTGTCTTTTAGATACGTTAAATCTTCTAAAGTTTGTGCTAAAACTATCTTTTGCTGAAGAATAGGTAGCATGAGATTGTCTTTCTCATTGAGTGGAGTATCCAAGTTTGAAAGTATTTTCTGTACTTCATTATCCAGCTCTTTTAGGGCATTTTTTATATGTTTAATAGAATTCATAAAATTATTGTAGCAAAATTTTAGAATTATTTAGGTATAATCCCACTCTCAAATTTATGAGAATTTTATGAAGGAGCCATCGATGCCAAAAATGAAATCGGTAAAAGGCGCTGTTAAGCGTTTTAAAGTTAAGAAAAACGGTTCTGTTAAACGTGGTACAGCGTTCAGAAGTCATATTCTAACTAAACAAGATGCATCTACTCGTCGTGATCAAAATAGTCCTAAGACTATTTCAAAAGCTGACGAAGCAAACATTAAGGCTATGATTAACTAATTTTAATTAGTAAATTGTAAATCTCCAATTATCTAATTGGGCAAGACCACCATTGATGTGGCACCTTATCACAAAAAGTGAGCGGGTAAAGAAAAAAGGAAAGAAATGCCAAGAGTTAAAACAGGTGTTGTTCGTAGAAGAAGACACAAAAAGATATTAAAATTAGCAAAAGGTTTCTATAGTGGTCGTCGTAAACACTTTAGAAAAGCTAAAGAACAAATTGAACGTTCGTGGGTATATGCTCACCGTGACCGTAAGCAAAAGAAACGTGATTTCCGTAAATTATGGATTGTACGTATCAATGCAGCGTCTCGTTTAAATGGAATGAATTATTCAACTTTCATGAATGGACTTCACAAATCTGGCATCGAGCTTGACCGTAAAATTCTTGCTGACATGGCGATGAATGACGCAGCAGCATTTACTGCAGTTGCTGAAGCTTCTAAAGCAGCACTTAGCAAATAATATTTGTTAAGTTAGACTTTTCTTGCCTTTGGCAAGGAAGTCTAAACCTTATCTAATTCCCCTTATACTTTTACTATATTTTGAACTTACTAAGCTCATTTTGTAATCTGTCTGAATCGCTTGATAGCTTATTAACACTACTTTTTACTTTAGCTCTGTATTGTATATTTTCATTTGAGAGTTTTATAATCTCATCCATATCAGTAATTAACTCTTTTGTTTTTGTTACGATATATGTACTTTGATGCATGACATCTGTTGACTTTTGTGTAGTTATAGATAAGTTATCTTTTGTATCTTGTGAGTCAGAAATCAGTTCTTGAGCTGAACTAGAAATATTTTGCATATTCATTGATGTCTTATCTGTTTCTTCAGCTATTTCAACAACATTTTGAGTAATAAGATTTACATTTGCACTAATTTCACTAAGTGATTTTTGTGTTCTCTCTGCAAGTTTTCTAACTTCATCAGCAACAACTGCAAAACCACGTCCATGCTCACCAGCTCGAGCCGCTTCAATAGCAGCATTTAGTGCAAGAAGGTTCGTTTGGTCTGCAATATCAGAGATAATAGCAAGTACCTCTTTGATATTTTTAGCTTGTTCGGTGAGTGAAGATACTTTTTGAACTAAGTCTTGTTGATGTTCATTTCCTTGATCAATTGTATGAACAACAGAATCTAGTTTGGATACAAAGCTATCTAGTACGTTAAATGTTTTGTTTAAATCTTCTGTTACAGTAATAGATGCTTTTTCGACAGAATTTAGTCTTTCTCCTACTTCAGAAACAAGAATATTAATATTTGTAATTTTAGCATCTTCAACTTTACCATTTTTACTTAGCTCTTCTACAGCATGATATAGCTTCTGACTTTCTTGTGTCGTTGCAGTAGATACATCTTTTGCATGATGTACACTAGCGTTAAAAGCAATTATCATAACGTTTATTGCTTTTGAAATCTGAGAGATTTCATCTTTTCCTTCAACTATAATGTCACAAGTTAAATCAAGGTTATCAGATACATAGTTGATTTTTTCCAATGAACTTTTAACACTTATGTTTATCCCCTTAGAGATAAAGAAGATCATTAAAAATATTACAACAGCAAAGATGCTGTAACTAGCAAGTGTAATTGTTGTGACTGTTTTTGAAGCTGATTCTAATTTTTCAAGTAAGACTGTATTTTGTTTTGCAAGTTCATCATCAACTTGCTTAAGAAGGTTGATCTTTTTAGTGATAGTCTGAAACCAAACAACACTATCAACTCCAAAAGCACCAGTTGAAGATTTAGCTCTTGCAATATCCCTCATTGAATTTACTTTAGCAATTACAGGAGAATTCATTTTTGTCTTATAAAATACTTTTGAATTTTCTGTTGCCATTGCCATAAATGAGTCTAGATAAGCGTCTTGTTCAGCAACGAGAGTTATCCATTTAGAAAACATGCCCTGACCAAATTTATTAGCTGCAAATGTACCACTTAAAACTGCTCTCTCAATCCCGGCTCTTTCTTTTGATTTTAGAAAGTTAGAATAGGCATCTAGGGATTTGACAAGTTCTGGCGTATCAGCTAGTTTTGCAGTTAAAGAAACAATATTTAAGATTTTTTTATTCATCTTAGTATAGTAAGTTACTTCATCTTTTACACTAATGTTTTGGGAATCAATTCTTGAACGAATACCTCCAACTTTACTCATATCTAAATTAAAAGCTGCTATTTCTGATTGAAGTTCCTCTGGAAAAGAGCTTAAATCAAGAATAGCTGTGTAAGCATTAAGTTCAGAGCTTCTTTTGTTTGTTAGAATTCTTTGCTTGGGCATTATAGTTACAAATTTTGTACCTTTAGATCCAAGAAAACCAGCACTCGCACCTCTTTCTTTTTGTGTCTCATGAATTAATAATGATAATTTTTGAGAAAGTATATTTAATTCTTTAGCTTGAGATATAACAGACCTATCTTTGACTGCCTTATTTGTAGTAATTACTATAATAATCAGTGCAAAAGAGACAACTATGGCTGCAATCAGATTTAGTTTGTACTTTATACTCATTTTATACCTTCCTTTAAATACAAATATTAGTTTCCATGGTAAATATTTATTTATTGTAAGTTATAGTGTATGATGATAGATGTTAATTTTTTATTAATTTTTTATGTTATTAATTTTTTATGTTATTAATCCAGTCCTTCATCTTCTTCTCATAACCAATATCTTTTAACTCAACAAACTTAAGCGGCTTGCTAAGGTATGTTTGCTCTACATAACCACCAAAGTCATGAGGATATAGATAGTTCTTTTTGTTTTGTTGAATATTTGTTGGTATATCAAGCATTACACCATCATTTACTGCTTTTAAAGCAGCATTTATGGCTAGGTAAGCTGAGTTTGATTTTGGAGATGCACAGAGATAAATCACTGCTTGAGCTAAAATGATTCTAGCTTCAGGGTAACCAATTTTTGAGACACTTGTAAGTGCTGAAGTTGTAAGTGTTAAAGCTTGAGGATTTGCATTTCCAACATCTTCACTCGCAAGTATTACAAGTCTTCTAGCTATAAAATCAGCACTCTCTCCACCGTCTATTAGTCTTGCTAAGTAATAAATTCCAGCATCTGCATCTGAGCCCCTAATAGACTTAATCATAGCACTTGCTAAATCATAGTGAACACCTGCTTCACTACTCCCTGCGCTAAGGGCATTTGGTCTTAGTGATTTTAAAATAGCTAGAGTTATGTTAGTCTCTATGTTAGATGCAAACTCTAAGAGTTTAAGCATCGCACGAGCATCTCCACCACTACTTGCAATAAGATACTCTTTAGCATCTGTATCACATTCCAAATCACCGTGCTTTAGTGCTTTATCAAGCAACAATGAAAGTGCTTCATTATTAATATGTTTTAATTCAAAAAGCATAGAACGTGAACGAATAGCTGAAGTTAGTGAAAAGAAAGGATTTTCTGTAGATGCGCCTATGATTAAAACAGAGTTTTTCTCCATTACGGGAAGTAAAACCTCTTGCTGATTTTTAGCAAGTCTATGAACTTCATCTATAAAAATCAAAGGTCTTTCAAGTGCATTTTTATATTGGTCAAATATTTTACGTAGTTGCTCAACTTTGAGTGAAGTTGCGTTGAATTCGTAAAAAGGCAAGTCCATAGTCTTGGCAATGATTCTTGCTATAGAAGTTTTACCACATCCCGCAGGACCGTAGAAAAAACTATGTCCTAAAGCAAATTTTTGGGATAATACTCTAAGTGGAGCAGTTGGAGAGCTTAAATGCTCTTGACCAACTAAATCATCAAACGCAGATGGTCTGAGAAGATAGGTAAAGTCCAAATTACTTTTTCCCTTTCTCTCTTGCTAACTTTTGCTCAGCTTTCATGAAAGTAAATAGTGCAGAGTATTCGCTTCTAGTTAGAAATCTTGATTTCCCAGTTGGAAGGTTGTTTAACTCAACTTCTGCAAAACTAACACGCTTAAGATCTGCTACTTCTGCACCAAAGTGTGCGAAAAATCTTCTTATTTCTCTATTCTGACCTTCAGCAATTGCTATCTTTAGAATTGAGTAATTATGCTCATTTTTTTGAATTTTATAACCCAAAAAAGGTGCAAAAGTCATCGAAGTTACATTTGAGTGAGAGTGTCCACCAGCAGTAGCATCTAGAAGTTCTAAACCATTCATCATTGCAGCTTCCATTTCAGAAGTTACTTCACCTTTGATTTTTACTTTGTAGATTCTCTCTAAGTTTGACTCCATAAGTGCAGTCGCTATTTTTGAAGCATCTGTTAAAAGTAATACACCTTCAGTTGCGTAATCAAGTCTACCAACAGGGATAAAGTGTTTGTATTTACTCTCTAAACCATCATAAATAGTTCTTCTACCTCTAGGGTCAGACTTTGTTACAAGCTCGCCTTTAGGTTTGTTATAAACAAGAACAGTATATTTATCTCTTGGTGTTATTTGTTTTCCACTAACATAAACAATATCTTCTTTTTCGTCTACTTGAGTTGCAGGATTGTCCTGAATCTCTCCATTTATTCTTACATAACCATCTAGTATAACTTTGTCTGCCTCACGGCGAGAGTAGCTTGAGTGATGTGCTATGTACTTGTTGAGTCGCATCATTATGATATGCCTTTTTCTATAAGCGTATGAATATGTAGTACGCCTTTTATCTTTTTATTTTTGTCTGTTACTACTAAAAGTTGTATCTTCATCTCTTCAATGGTTACAAGTGCTTCACTTGCCAGTATGTTTTCATCATCGAGAGTTCTTGGATTTTGAGTTGCATATTTTAAAACATTATCTTCAAGTGAGAAATCTTCTTCTAAAAGAGCACGACGAATATCGCCGTCACTTACAAGAGCTTCTAGTCTATTTTCTTCATCCGCTATAAGAACCGTACCTAAACGACCTTCGCTGATTTTAATAATAGCTTCTTTAACTTTTGTATCTCTGGAAATTATCGGCAAGTCATCTTTTTGCATTAGGTCGCTTACTTTTACAAAAAGTTGTTTGCCTAATGATCCACCTGGGTGAAAAGATGCAAAGTCACTTTTTTGAAAATTTCTTGCTCTCATTAAACAAACAGCAAGTGCGTCACCTAAAGCTAAAGTAAGAGTAGTTGAACTAGTAGGTGTAATATCAAGTGGACAAGCCTCTTTTTCTACAACTATGTCAATTACTAAATCGCTGTAACGACCCAGAGTTGAATTTCGATTTTTAGTCATACCGATAAGAGGTGTCTTAAACCTTTTGATATGAGGTAAAATTGAACTTAACTCTTCGCTCTCTCCACTGTAACTAATTGCAATTACTACGTCATTTGCACTAATCATGCCTAAATCACCGTGAAGTGCTTCAGTGGGATGTAGAAAAAAACTTGGAGTTCCAGTAGATGCGAAAGTCGCTGCCATTTTAGCACCGATAAGTCCGCTTTTACCAACACCAGTAATTACTAGTTTGCCCTTACATGCAAGAACCATTTCAACGGCCTTGTCAAATACATCACCCATATTCTGGGAAGCTAAAAGTAGTGTCTGCGCTTCAATATTTAAAGTTTCTTGTGCAATCTTTTTATAATTCATAACGTGATTATAGCGTTTTTATCTTATATTGGCGTCTTTTAAGTTAAATAATTTCTCTAATCATCATCCGACATGGTAGCAAAAGCTAGTCTTTCTTTAAGTAAATTTAGTGCTTCATTAGCACAAGCAGCATCCTTCTCTCCACCCGGTGCACCACTAACACCAACTGCACCAAGTGTAACATCGCCTGATTTTACTGCTACACCACCTACCATCATTATCAACCCATCTATATTGTTTAGCTCATTTCTTATATCATTACGTGCTGGAACAAACTCTGCAGAGTCACTTCCTGCCATAATTACTAAGTTTGCTTTTTGCTCTGCAATTTGTATAGTAAAACGTGCTGCACGAGTATCTCGTAATACGACTTGAATATTTGCACTTTTATCAACAACAACGGCACTGACCCAATAACCTTTTTCTCTACAACTTTCCACTGACTTTTTAGCTACTTCAAGTGCTAACTCCATGCTCATTCGTTCAATTTTAACAACATCTGAACCAAAAAGTGCAGAAATGCCCATAATTAAAATGAAGATAACTTTTGTAATTTTCATATTGTTTCCTTTAGTGTAGAATTATTTGAAACAATTATATATACTCTTATTTAATTTAACTATGCGAATTATTTAGAACATAAAAACTTTTGTTTCTTCTTATGTTTATAGGATATAATTCAAGTATGAAAAAGATAGTTATATTATTTAGTGGCGATGGTTTCAACGCCCAAAACATCGTAAAAAAATTACATAACCAAGAGTGTTCTGTAGCATGTGGAATTACAAATAAAAGAGACGCAAAAGGTCTTGATAAACTTCAAGATTTGTCAATAAAAACAGAAGTTCTAGAACATACTGATTTTAACTCAAGAGAAGACTTTGATACGCAACTTGTAAAGCTTGTAAACTCTTATAAGCCTGATTTGGTAGTTTTAAGTGGCTTTATGAGAATTTTAAGTGATGTTTTTACCTCCAACGTAAACGCTATAAATCTGCATCCGTCCCTTCTTCCAAAGTTTAAAGGCGCAAAAGCTATTGAGAGAAGTTTTGAAGATGTAGATACAGAGTGTGGAGTAACTGTTCATTACGTTAGCAGTGAGTTAGACGGTGGAAATATTATTTTGCAAAAAAGTTTTCTAAAATCTGAGGATGACACACTAGAGAGTTTTTCCGCTAAGATTAAAGAAATTGAGTATGAAATAATGCCACAAGCGATAGTGAAAGTTTTAAACACTCAGGAGTAAAAAATGCAAAAGTTGTTTGATGAAGTTGGTTCACTAGATAAGCGATGTTATGAAGAATTTGGTTTAACTGAAGATATTTTGATGGAACATGCAGCTGATGGTATTGCATCTTATATTGGAGACAACTTTGCTAAAAACTCAAAAGTTACAATCATTTGTGGAAGTGGAAATAATGGTGCGGATGGAATCGCCTGTGCAAGAATATTGCATGCTGATTATGATGTTAGCATCTACTACGCAAAAGAAGCAAAATCTAAAATGGCACTTTTACAAGTAACACGCGCAGATGCAGTTGGTGTCAAAATAGTTACAAAACTAGAAGCATCTGATGTTTTAGTAGATGCAATAGTTGGTACTGGTTTTAGTGGAGAGTTTAACCCTGAGTTAAAAGAACTTGTTGGATC
>JBLIEY010000025.1:0-22874 GCA_047633475.1 Sulfurimonas sp. | reverse complement strand
AGTGTCAGCGATTAACTTACATACACCATATCTAGATAGATATTTAGATACCTGCTTATCCCAATCAATATCATTAATATTAATATACTGAATTTTTTCTTCTAATATATAAGATTTCACCAGTTGAGGATCAGTAAATTTATTTTGATTAAAAGGACTATACGACTGAAGTACTTGCCATCTTGCTTCAAAACTTCTAGGCCATAAAATATTTGTCAAAAAGTTAACTATATTTACATTTTGGCTAGATTGAGACATTTGTAGCTTAGATATTTTATCTACAAACTCATCTTCTTTAGATATTAAAAAGCATAGCAACTGTAAATCAATAGCTATTTCTTTATCATTTTCAAGTTTATCTCGCCAAAGCATTATCTCTTTAATTAAATTAAAAAAATTATTATCTACTCCATCTCTTAGCAGTCTAGTATTTATAGCAACTTTAAATGCATGACTCATGGGTAATCCATGCTTATATAAAACAGAGTAAAGAGTACTTAAGAGTTCTTGCCTTTGTTTATGTTCTTTAACTGAGCATATCTGTAATGCCAAAGTATTTATCTCTTCATCATCATTTACAAGATTAACGAAGTATTCTAAAGAATCAACTACATGTTCGTAACTTGAAGATTGTGTTGCAGCATCTATGGCTTGAAATAAAAGTGTTGGATTACTACCAACAACATTTACAAGAGAGTCTAACACACCTACCCCTCCGGCACTACTCTCAGTTAACCATATATCCGCTTCATCTGAATCTTCTTTTATTGTTAACGAATCAACCAATAACGTATCAATTGCTGACTGATTCGGTGTTAATTGTTGACATGCGGCTAAAACTGCTTCTGCAAAACTTTTATGTAAACTATGCTGTACCCATTTCCACCAACCTATGTCATCAACTGATATTGCATTATTAAAAACACTATGAAGGATAACTCTAATACTCTTTGCATCTAATAGTTCTTTTAAACGTTCGTATAGCCTTGATTCACTTGTAGTCTCTTTGTCACTATCAGTATCATCTAGGAGCCTAATGTCAGTATTAAACAAGTCAGACAAAACATCAAAAATAATACTCGAATCATTATTCAATATCTCATTTGCTTTTACTAAACTAACATCTTTGTTATTTGAAACTATGATGATTGCATTTAGGATAACCTCTTGCAGCCAATTTCTTTCAAAATGGTTTATATCAGATGGTAATGCTTTGTCCTCAAGTACTAAATGTTTATACCAGGCAACTTTTAATTCTCTTTTTAAGGTAGCAGGTAGATTGTGTTTTTCTAAACTTACTAAACTCATGATTTTATATTTTATGTGTAAAGCATCTGCATGAAGAGAAAAACCAATTGCTGATAGAGAACTATTATGTACAAAATTGACTTTAGTTTCTAAAGCACTGCCATCTGTAAAAGAAAAGTTTGCCACTGCAGATGTTGCAAATCTGGTTACATCAACACTTGCATTATGAGTGTTAACATAAAAATCAAGATTTCTAATGGTTTTAGACCAATCATTACCTTTGGCTAAATGTATTTTAACTGGCGATCCATTAGGCTCAAATGTAGCATTCCATTCTAACATCGAATTTGAACGTTTTGAAATTCTTGGATTACTATTTTTCTCTAACTTATATTCCCATGGTCTAAATATTTCAATATCAACATCATTATGTTTTATAGATTTAACTCTATCTACTTTTGAACTATAATCTAATATTTCTAAGTTTTGCTCTTCTACATCAATTGCGATTGGAATCCAATGAAATAAATTTCCACGATCAGTTGCGAACCTTCTTGAAATTCTACCCGGAGAGAATTCTCTCATTGCTTGAATTAAAGACATAGAATGCTGTTTCTCTCTATCTTGATCTAAACTTGCTATGACATTAACTTCAGGTAGTGCTAAATCACTAAAAAGCGTCGATGTTATATACTCAGGTAATGGATGATTTTTAATATAGTTTTCATGAATATTATCACCATCTGGAAAAGCCAATTTCCAATTAGATTCAATTCTACGTAATAAAGTTGGAATAACTTCTAATATAAGTGATCTCGGGGCACTCCACAGTATTTCTTTCATATTTTCATCTGTTACTGAAAGAGAATATTTTAAATATTTAGTAAAGTTTTCAAACTCATTACTTTTAACTTTTAATATATTTTCTAAAATACTTTTAATTTCATTTAGCGTGTCTAATTCATATTGATTCTTAGTTGGTTTCGATAATAGTTTAAACATCCATATTTTTCTATGTGGTAGTTTTTTCGCTAACCAGTCAAATAAAGTAATGGTTCCTTGAATCTTTAAAATATATCTATTTGATATAGGCAGTCTTTGCGCTGGAACTTTTGGCTCAAAAAACTGCTCATAATGTTGAAAAGCCACTTTATCTCTTCCAAAGTCAGATAAAGTAGTAACCATAAACGGTCTCATTCCTCGTTTACGACCAGCACGACCTTTTCTCTGTAAAAAATTTGCCCAATTATGTGGTGCTTTATGCTGAACCACCACGCCCACTGTTGGGTCATTAAACCCAACTTCTAAACTTGCCGTTGCAACAACAACAGAGCTATTCCTATCAACACCTGTATCTTGTGATGATGTTCGAGTTATTTTTAATTTTCCATCTGCACTATTTTCATCTAATAAATGACCAATATTCTCGCATGCTCTCCAATCCTGACCATCTCGGTATCTTAAATAATCATCACTTTTATGTCTTAACCTCGCTAATGAAGCTTGTTCAGGATCATTCCTGTTGAATACATCCCAACCTTCTGCATCTTTTAAATCATCGAATAGTCTATTTGTTACATCCAAATCATCTGTAAAAGCAAAAACTTTTTGCCCATAGAGTTTACTTTTCATACTTAGTGGTTCAACTAACCGTCCCATTAACATTATCGTCTGTATTGTAGTTGATAATAGACCTGTTCTATTAACCGGATCACCCTTTAGAACGACTTGATACTCAGATCCTTCTTCAATCATTTCATTCTTTAACGGTGTAATCTCTATTATCTTATTTTCATAAAGCCCTGTTAATTCAGAAAAAAACCTTGCAGCATCACTAAGAGTTGCAGAAAGTCCAACAAATTTAAGATTATCATTCCATAATGCTTGCTTCCATCTTCGTATAACCAATGCAGCTTGAGCACCTGTAGTCCCCGTATAAGTATGTACTTCATCTAAAAGCATTAAGAATGGCTTTTTATTGTATTGATTTATACCAAAAAGTTTATTCATACTAAAATCAGATAATCGTTGGTTTAGCATTTCTAATGTAATGAAAAGTAAGTCAGGAGTTTGATTGAGTAAAGATTCTCTTGTTAATGCTATGTGTTCATGTTCTAATGTAATAGCGCCATCTATATTTTGACTCGGAACCAGTCTCTCTCTCTTAGCTTCAACATCTATATCCAGCCAAATTAATGGTATATCTGTTTTAGGACAATTAATAATAGGACAAATCCAACCTGTATTTTCTCTATTTCTTTTCCATTTTTTATTTTCAATTGATGCATAGCTACATTTGTCTGGAATAGAACCATACAAAGCACCAATTCTAATAGGTCGTAACCTATTAGAATTTAATGTAGTTTCAATTTCTAGTGATTGTAAAATAGCTTCTGACAACTGATCTCTTAATAGCTCTATTCGTGGATAGGCAGCCAACACTCTTGTCCAATGACTTGTGTCATTATTAATAGAATCAACAACTTGTAGTAGAGCTGGTAAATAAAAACTTAGTGTTTTACCACTACCCGTTCCTGCGGTAACTATCACACCTTTATATTGACTATTAGACTCAATTAAAGTTGAAGTAGCTTTAACTTGAAAATTTGCCAATTTCATATTTGGGTAGACGGTTACAAGTTTATACCAGACATTTTTCTGTAATTTTGAAAGACTACTAAATGGTTCATGGTTAAGTAAATCTAAGGGGTTAACATCTCGAATAGGATAAAAACGTTTTTGTAGTTTTACACGGAAATCTGATACCAAGCGTGGTGCTTCTTCCCATCCTCTGTTTGGAAATATTTGTCGCAAATTAGCTAATAATCTAATACTTTCACCAAAACGTGTTCTAAAGCCAGTTTTAGAAGGTGAAGTCTTAACTTCAAATAGTAAATTTTCATCTAAAAGGTATTTTACGAGATCATCTTCATCTAAACTGTCTAACTTATGTTGGCTAACGAAGTTCTCAGTAGCTAATTTATTATCATTAATTAACTGAAGAACATAATCATATACATCATCTTCTGATAATGCACCATCAATATACCCCCACTGAATTGACTTATATTCAATTTCTTCTAAGAAGTTTAATACTATTACATCAATTAATTCTGACATATTATTTAAACTTTACTAAGCATTTGTTAAGTAAATTATTCTCTTTTAGCCATTCAAATATTTCAGTTGTAATTTCAGACAAATCTATACCAGCGATTGTTCCTGCTTTCTTTAAAAAATTACTCACGGAAGCAGGAATATCTTTTGAATCTAATTGTTCAATTAGAAGCTTCATTTCTGAGGAACTAGATATAACTAACTTAAAATTGTTGTCACTTATAGGCAAGCTTTTTTTATATTCATCTAAAAGTTCTAGTTTTTCTTTTAAACTCTTAACTACACCAGAGAAGTCAGGTATTTGTTCAAAAACATCAAGTGTTTCTCTATTAATATTTGGTTTATTACTATCAATATAATCTTCCCATTGTTTTAGTAAAATTGATTCTATTTCAGACTCTATTGTGTTCCAATTAACTCGCCTAAAAAAATCATTTCTTTGTATTATTGATTTTTTATCATCTTCCCAATTTTTATAAAGAGTTTTAAATAGTTCTAATGGATAACTAATTATTGATTTTATTTCAATTGAAAAACCATGTTTACGAAATAAACTGACTATTTCAGAAAGTTTTTCAACATGAATTACAATTGTTTTTAGGTCATTATTTTTTCTAATATAATCTTGACTCTCATTAGATGATTCTTGTAGTGTTTTAAAATTATTTAGCTCATTAATTAATTGTTCTGTTTTAGAAAGAAGCATTATTTTCTCCTGTTAAACTACTAAAGCTTTGTTTTATACTATTCATGGAATTTTCAATCTCTAAACTAATTGAACTTAATCCTGTTCTTCTATTTAATTCATCAGATCTTAACCTAAGTTCTTTTGATATTTTTTCTAACATTTCTTCATATAGTGATATTAGTTTTATAAACTGTTCTGCATCGTCTTTTCTAGATGGAAACAAGTTTTCAAATATTTCATTTTTCAAAGTATCTTGTAATCTTTTTGTTGTTTCCATCGCAGTTTTTGCTTGTGATATAGTAAATGATTTTAGTACATTATCAAGTACTGTAGATGTGTGCCCAGGTATACCTACTTCTCTTGCAAGTAATCTAATCTTTTCAATTTTATTTCTAAATGCTACGCCGATATCTTCAATTTCAACTCTATTGATTAACTCATCTAGCCAACTGTAACGGGCTACAAGTTCTTCGGTAAGTGCATTATCGAATATAGATTTCCATTGTTCGTATTTATCTTTAATTTCTAAAAATTCTTTTCTTGTTTCTAGTATTGGGTCTTGTTGTAGTCTCCAATTGTTGTTTTTCAGTTCCTTAATAATTGGTAGAATTTTTTTAACATCTATGAATGACTTAGTCTTAGTACCACCTTTTCGACCCGTATAGGTTTTCTGTAAAAGATCTTGATATATATTATCTCTAGTAGCATTGGAAATAATTTTGGACAGTGCATTAAATTGACTTGAAGCCATATCTGAATAATTCATATTTTCACTCATTATAGAATTAATAGTAGGCTTTTCTGCAGCATAGATACTACTTAACACTAACAATTCAATTGAAGCTTTTACCGGGTTCCAATTATCCATAGGTGCATAATACTTTTCAGTTTCATTAATTATATATTCTGACCATAATTTCACTTGCTCTTTAACTTTCGAGTATTCTTCAATATTTATTGGAAACTTAGTATTTAAAAATTTCTTTAAAATAATTGCCGATTCTATATTTTGTTTAATTTCAAGGTTAAAACCATTTTTGGGACGTGTTTCTTGTCCTTCGAAATAAATATTCTCTGATTTTTTTAAAATTCTCATTGATAATGATATAGACATAAAGTCCCAATCTATATAATTGATAATTTCATTATATATAATTGGTCTTAAAGTGCTTGCTACAGAATGCTTTAATACATCACCTCGGCCCCAATTATCAATATGCTCAATATCACGATCTATTTTTGAAGCTTTAACTTCGCCAATATTATTCTCAGGTACTTTGCTTTCTAGGTTACTTGTAATGACTCCACTTGGGATATCTTTTAACCTAGGTATAGAGAATGAATTATGAATACCCTCATCTAAATTTATTATACTTCTACTATTGGACCATAACTCAATCAAGGTATATCTTCTATCATGATTTACTAAATCAAGTTTCTTTGATTTTGCAATTTCTTCAACAGATAAATGTTTTGAGCCAAAATCTTCTAGCAGGTTTTCTGGAGGGTAACTTCCTTCTTTCAATAACTGAACCATATCGTTTTGTAAATTTCTTTTTAAAACCTTATTAATAAATATTCTAGGTCTAAATATTGTACTTTTCTCAATATCTGCTTTTTTAGCCATCTGCAAAAGAGATATTTCATTAAAAGGATAAAGACCAATATTATCTACTGCTCCAAAACTCTTATGACATATTTCTTTATGCTTACATTGATTACAACTATTAGTAATACTTGATTCATTAGACTCATTCCATAGTGTTATTTTTTCATTTCCTAGTCTAATAGCATTTAAATATTTACTTCCTAATTGCATTATATACTGATCACTATCTTTTGGATTATCCATATTAACTTTAAAAGTAATTCTAGTTCTAACCGTATCCTCAAGTTTTTCAAAATAACCTGTTGTAACTGCCATTACCCATTTTAATTTACATAATTCTCCAGAACCTTCAACTGTTAATACTTGCAATAAGGCGGTATCTACTCCTTGTAATTGAGCAAAATCTTCAATAAGTAAAATTAATTCTTGATTGTTTTTATATAAAGTTGATCTTATATCTGACATTAATTCAATTAAATCATCAGGAGAAAAACTTAATGTTCTAGTGATTGCTTTATCAAGGTTTCTATTAATAATCTCAAGTGATATTTTGAGTAATTCTTCCTCTTGAATTGCTTCGAGTACTTCTTGTGTAGATTGAGAAGCTTTTGTTGCTTCTTTAGGATTTAAAGGAAGGTGCTTTTGTTTAAATTCTTGCCTATGATCACTATTTCTATTTATTCCACTATTATTAAATATTAACGAAATTATATTATCTACTATTTCATGAGAATTAAAATATGAATCTCTGAAGTAAGGGTCATCAAATAATTTTGGAATTAAAGGAATTAAGTACTGTTCTTCTTCTACTTTAAGACCTTGAGGTATATCTTTTTCAATAGTACGCGCGAGTGAACTTAGAAACTCATTTATTCTCTCTCTATCATTCTTTAATCCACTTTCTGTTCGATGTAACTTCTCTTCATACTTTATCTGCTCTTCATAAGGTAAATAACTTATGAGTTTTTTTAATATACTGAATAAATTTGTTTGTGTCTTTGGTATTGTTAAAATAATTCTTTTGTTATTCTTAGGAATATTAAAACGCATCCATTGCACTAAATGTGATTTTCCTGAACCTGATTCACCTTCAATTACCGCTTGTACATTGTTTCCATTATTTTCATCAAGAAAACTTTTTAAAAAGTCTTGATAACTCGTATTTTTTACTGCTGCACCATGAGTTGAAACTTTAACTTTAGTATCTGTGTGAATAGCAAGAAAAACTTCTTTTTCTGTTGCTTCTGCTTCAGTATGAATTATTTTGCTTATCTCATCTGGATTCCAGCATATATATTTTTCAAAACTCATTCTATTTTCCTAGATATAGTATATGACTAATAATTCGATTTTCATTTGAATTTTTTAATGACATACTGTCTGCATCTGATTTTTGCTCTAATTTTATTATTCCTCTTTCTTCTAACCTTAAAAGTGCTAAAGAGGTTGCAAAAGATAATTGATTTATTGCTAGGGATAGTCCTTCTCGAACATTTTCCATAACTTTCATCCTAGCAGAACCAAATTCCAGTACCGGTATTTTTTGTGCTAATAATTTTAAAAAGCCATTTATCTTAATCTCTTTTTTCTCTTCAAAAATCAGTGCTAACTCATTCAAGATTGCTTCTGTTGGATCTGGACAGACATATACCTTATTTGAAATATAACTTTTTGTTGCAAATCCAAGGTAAGTACACCAATAATAAAAATGTTGCCAACTTGAATTATTTGTTAAATCTAATTCAGAGAAATTTTCGTTTAAATCATTTTTAATTAAACTATTAACCTGCCCTTGCCAGTCTAAGTCTTGTATAGAATTTGAGTCTTGAATCATTAGCCATGCTAAAGCATATACAAAATTATCTCTATAAACAAATTCATCATTAAAAATAGAATTTTTAATGACTTGTAAAATTGAAACCTTAGAGTTTTCTATATTTAACTTTACAATATCATTTTCAATTTTTATTAACCGTAAAGACTCCAATGTATTGAAGTTTTCTCTAAATGCAGAAGGACTTTGGGGAGTAAATAATTCTTCTAACTCTGTCTTTTTATACTGTTTATTCTCATTTTTTATAAATTCCATTAACATTTCTACACGGTTTGGTGTAGCTGTCCAATTACCGATAATACTCATAGTCCTACCTTATCTATTAGTTCTTTAATATTTAATATTTTATTTGAATAGACTTCAGACAAAAGTCTAGTTGGCGTAATTGGGTCTATAGAATTATTAGGTAAAAACACTATAGTCTCCTCCGCCTTTAAAATATCCACTATAATTTCATCCAATTTAACATCATTCCCAATTATTATAACTGTAGACTTATTAGGTAGATTTTTTTTTGATAATATTACTTTACGAAGGTCTACTGCACGCTCTATAAAAATTGGAATATTATTAATTTTTTTCAGTGTTTTATCTGTTAGAAACTTATTTTCAATATTTCCCACAAAAATAAAATTTTGAATACCATTCATTACAAAATTTTGAAATATTTTATGAATATTTCTTTTATATTTTCTATCTTCAAAATCATCTTCTTGATATTCAACTAGAATTGATTCACTTAAAAACAGGTTAGATATATTTTCTGGTGAATTCAGTTGTATTGGAAAAGACCTTCTTAAAGGAGCATGACTATGTTCTTTCTGACCAGATCTACAGATATTACAGTTACTACACAATAAAGAAACATCATAAGTCTTACTAAAATATGAAAATTGATATAATTTACTTATTATATCTGCAGGGCAACTGTCTTGTTTCATAAATTTATACAACAAATCAATACTTTGTTTATTTGCACTTCTATTATTAAGACGAATAGGTTCTATATTTTGAGTCCATACATTTTTATTATAATGATTTTCATTTAATATACGTACTATTATATATCTATTATAATCTTCAAAACTAATATCATCAAATTCTATAGTTGGTATACCCGCTAATTGTAATAACTTAGCCCTAGCCATTAACAAGATAACATGAATATTCCAGTCTCTATTGTGTCCTTTACTATCATAGTCTCTGTTTACTGATGGTGGTTCTCCTAAGTCAATAATATATTCATCATGTTTATTTTTAACAATCTGTTTACTATTAAACATGGTTTGCCAGCGATTATATGCATTATCATTTTCAAGAAACTTTTTTTGATTCATTTTACGAGCTGTAGCTAAATCTTTGTTAGTTGGAATTAAAAGAGAAATTGAGCTTCTACCATCTCTTCCTCCCCTACCAACTTCTTGATAAAACCTATTTAATGTTTCCGGGACACATGCATGGACTATACTTCTTGTATGTTGATAATCTATTCCTAAACCAAAGGCAGAAGTTGCTACTACAACATCCAAGTTTCCTGACTTCCATTTTTCTATAACATTATTTCTATTTCTAGTGGAGGACTGACCATGTATTATATTTATATTTCTAATTCCAATATCTTGTAGAAGCTTAAAGTACTTTTTTGCATCTTTTACTTCTGTTGTATATAAAATTATAGGTCTTGGTAGGTGCTGTAATGCTTCTATAACTCTTGTTTCTCTCAATATCTCATTATCAGTAGTTTCTGCAACCCAATAATCTATTTCAGGTCGCAACTTACTTGCACTATATATTTCCAAGGATTGACTATCCTTGGAAAATAAGGACTCTACTAATTTTATAGATTCCTGAGTAAATGTTGCTGATAATAAAACAGTTCTAAATTGATTTGTCGATGGAGACACTTCTAACAACTGTCTCCATAATCCAGAAAATAATTGATAATCATGTCTAAACCCAGTACCCCATTCTTCAATAATATGGGCTTCATCTATAACTATCGCTTTAATCTTCCCATTTTTTGCTGCAATTATAAGTGATTGTCTTAATGGACCATATGCAGCTTCTGGAGAAACAAAGCAAATATCTTGTTCGGAATTTTTTATCTTTTCTTTTATAATATTATTTTCTAATTCTCTCCCACCAATATATGCATAAGGTTCTGAACTATTTTGTTCTTCTTGAATGTCTTTTTCCTGGTCTAATGCTAAAGTAACAGTTGGGACAATAACCAGTGTTAGACCTTTATTCTTTGTATCGAAAAACCCAACACTATTAATAGACTTAAATACTAAACTTTTACCTTCACCCGTTGGTAAACTAATTGTGAGTGTTTTCCCTCGACCTAGTGATAATGTTGACCTTATCGCTTTTTGCTGGTCTATACTTGTATATTTATTATATTTATCCCCACAATGATTTAAAAAAATATCTGTGGCATCTGAAGGAAAATTTATTTCATCACGTTTATTTAACTCACTACTTACCCAATAGTCTACGGCTTGCTTATCGCTTCCATTTAACCAATCTGGACTCCAAAATTCAGCAGAAATATTCCATACAGCACCATCTTTAGTGGACTGTATACCAACCATTTTCCATTCTTTTTCTTTTGGCCATTTCTTATCTACAGGTACTTCTAAAGTTGCATAATTATTAT
Source organism: Sulfurimonas sp. (assembly GCA_047633475.1). Lineage (GTDB taxonomy): Bacteria > Campylobacterota > Campylobacteria > Campylobacterales > Sulfurimonadaceae > Sulfurimonas. The sequence continues at coordinate 11,719 of JBLIEY010000025.1, read as the reverse complement.
TTCCACGATAGGTACTTTCTAGTAATAAAATTTGACGTAATAATATAGCAATATCTAGGAGACTCCTATCGGAAAAATTTCGATTATATGATTGGAAAAACCTTTTATATACTGGATGCATGTCATCAATAATTTCAGTAATTTTATAATCAAGTATCTTTTGCTGTAATAATGTAAAACTAGTCATCTATGTTTAACTCACTTAAAGGGAATCTAGAGAGAAAATACATACCAAAAGAGTCTAATTTTATTTTTGGGTTAGTTATTCCTTGCATTAAAGATTCTTCAAATTGAATTGTTTTATCATATTCTTCAGACATATGTTGATTATTTAATTGTGCTTGGATATTTTTTCTATGTTCTAATGAAACACATTTTAAACCTATATCCATTCGAGCTTTTTCCACTGCCTCTGTATTAAAACTTGTATACTCTGAACTATTCAGCAAAATCTCTTTTGACCTTGTACTAACATCTAAACAAAGCTGATCTAATATATCTGAATCTATGAAATAATCAATTACATTTCTTCTACTACTTAAATTCGTATCAATATTTTGTAAGTCAAGATAAGGTTCATCCAAGACATCTGTAATGTCGATATCGTCTATTACATTAAGGTTCTCATCAATATAAACAGTGAAAATTTTTGGCGGATGATAATCATCAACGCGTCTTAAATAAAGAAAGTGTTCTGAGTTATATTCTTGTTCTAACTTATCTGTTGCAAATCCGGCTTCTACAATAAAATGTAATTTAAACATTATTTTAATATCGTTGCGTGGAATAAAAATAGGAAATTTCTCATCCACTACTCTAAATGTTGAGAATGCTGTCCCTCTGTCTTCCCAGTCCATATAATGTTGTAATGTAGTAAACAAAGGATGCCCTGGTCTTAACAGCGAAACCTCTTTATTTTCAACTGCATCTTTCCTATAATAAGTTAAATGTCTATCCAAGGAAGATTCAAATTCTCCTTCCCACATACTAGTTGATACAAGAGTATTATTACTCCAAAATTGCTGTTTTGGAATTAAGGTTTTTGGATGCCATTTTATTTCAAATATTTTATCATTTATATTCCATTTGTAAAACTGCAAGACAGAAAACAACCAGTGGTTCATATCTTCTTCTAAACTTCTTTCATCATACTCAACTTCTTCTATTTCATCTCTAATATTGAAAGACTCACTTTCCATTAATGACAAATGGTTTAATGCGTATTGTTCATCTAAGGCTTCTCTTTCAATATGGATAACAGAAGAAATTTTATCTATTAAAGAACCCGTAATATTTTCATTTTCATCAAAATTACTTTCTAAACCTAAAGTTCCATGTGCAAAAAGCATAGTTTGAAGTTTTGATGTTATTGATTCAAGTTTCAGTTGAATATCGGAAATAGGTTCATGAAATATATTAAAACCATTTAAGAGTAATTTATACCATGCTAACCAGGGATAGCTTTCATCATTTGTTGGTATCATAATTAAGTGCTGTATTTTCAAAGACTTAGTACGTCCATAACGATCTAGCCGACCTATTCTCTGTTCAACTCTAGAAGGGTTCAATGGTAAGTCTAAATGAATAATTGCATCTGCAAATTGTAAGTCCACCCCTTCTTCTGAATTTCTATCACAAACGATAATCCTTAATTTAGAATCTGATAGTTCAGATGAATCAGTTGTTACTGACTGAAGAAGACACACAGATTCTTCATCAAATATAGACTGTAAAGAAAGAGCATACCTCTTTGCTAGTATTGCATCTGAAATAAAAAGAACACCAATTGAACTATTATTGATATTATTTAAAAACTGTTGTATTTCTAAACAAATTTTACTTATATTATCTGCATAATTATAATCATCAATAGATATAAGGATATTTCTTAAGTACTCCAATTCCTCTTTAACAAGTGGAGTATTTATATACTCATCAATCTTTTTTTTAAACACATCAAAATCCATATTTGATGTTTCCAATAATGCAATATATCGTTCTTTAGCAAGTGACAATGACTTATCATCGTCTAAAAACTTCAAAGAAAGATAACTTCTCCATTCTTCGATTTGTGAATTTATTTGTTCAACAATTTTATTTGGATGTTCAAAGGAGTGTATATTATCCATTACGTAAGAGTTATTCTCTTTTTTTCCTCTCTCCTGAAATTCCCAACCTTCCGAATCTACTCTACGAGTTCGTATTAATCTATTATGTAAACGCCATGTTTCTACTAAATGTATTCTTAATTGCTTAATTAAAAAATGTCTTTTTTCTTCTTTGTATTCATCATCTATAATATCAAGTATTTTATCTTTTAAAATCTTAGCTTGGTTATCACCAGGAAATATATCTTCGATTTTTGGAAGATTTCTTTTTAATAAAAATGTAGATTGATTTACTTTTAAAGTTCTCAAGAATGCACCATGCTCAGTTTGTTTAAGAACTTTTTCTTTAAATACATCTAAAGACTCATTACCAAAGACAACTGGATCAAGAACCTTTAATAAATTAAGTAGCACATCTTCATTCCCAATACCTGGGGTTGCAGAAAGCAAAAGTAACTTAGCAGATTTTGTAGCAATTGTAATAATATTATTCCTAATGGACTCACTATATGTATTTAAGTTTCCAAGTAAATGGTGTGCTTCATCAACTATAACTAATTCGGGGTTAGTTATGTTAACTCCAATATTTTCAGGAGAAGTAATTTCAAATCTATCTTCAAAATCATCAAAGTAAAAACGCTCTTTCATCTCTCTTTTCCACTTTGAAAGTAAGTGAGAAGGTACAATAATTAAGACTTTTGAATACTGCGAATCTAATAAGCACTGCCTAGCAATTATTCCAGCTTCAATTGTTTTACCCATCCCAACTTCATCAGAAAGAAGATATCGTTGTATAGGATCAGTTAAAATTTTTCGCACAATATTGACTTGATGTACAACTAGATCAATAGACGCACTAGTAAGAGCGGTAATACCCCTAGATGATGCTCTTAAATCTATAAGCCATTTTTGTACATTTTTTCTTGAATCGTATAAAAATTGTGATTCACCACCTGATGTTGAAAGAACTTCGGTAGGATCTATGGTTGGTAGTAGACATCTAACTTCTAGTTCTTCTGAAGCATACCAATCTTCTTTATGATTTGGAAAACTTATTAAATAATCCATTTCTGGATTAGTTGTATTGTCAAAGTCTTTTACTCTACCTATTTTCCATTGTCCAGAATCATCTTTGAGATATACTCTTGTTTGTGGACTTAAATATACAAGTTCTAATTCTGTAATATTAAAATTTTGTTTAACCTGAGTCTTTATATCTATAAAAAAACTTACTTGATATTTTTCATCATCAATATCAACTACTTTACCTATCCCATATTTATTATCAATAGATACTAAACTATTTAATTTTATATTTGGCATATATTAATAAACTTTTTTATTGATATTAAGATCCAATTTTAATACTTCCATTAAAGCACCAAGTGAGCTATAACAGATGTGTTTACCAGCTAAAATTCGCTTAATGATACTAACTCCAACTCCAAACTCTGAAGATATCATCTCTATTGTCAAATATAACTCTTGTTTACTTTCTTCGATTGTGTCTAAACGTTGTAATATTGGCATATACACCTCTAACATTAAATAATTGATTATTATGCCTTATTTGTCGTTAAAAAAAAATAAAACGCACTTTATGTAACTTTGTTAATAATTATTTGTCATATAAAAGTCTATCAATTATCAAATTATAAGTTCTAGATAGCTTAATAAAGTTTGTATTAAAGAGTAGTTACTAAATACTTCCCTGTTTATTTATCGTTTAACTATTATTCTGATAAAATTATATTTAGAAATAGAAATCCCTACCTACTACTAAAAAATATATAAAAAGTAGGGATTTAAAAACTCTTAAAACCACTTACTATAGGGGCATAAAGAGATTTAATAAACGATATTAATAGGTTGATTGGATGACACAAGAAGAATACAAATTATATATAGATAATGTAATTAGAAGAGTTGAGACTGCTAGACTAAAGGTTAGTGATTATCACATTGTAAAAATTATTGCAGTTAGTAAATATTCAGATGCTGATGATATTGCAAAGCTTTACAATATTGGGCAAAGAGCATTTGGTGAAAACAAAGTTCAAGACTTAAAAGCAAAATCTATAGAACTTGAAGATTTACCACTAGAATGGCACTTTATAGGAAACTTACAAAAGAACAAAATAAACAATCTTCTAGACATCAACCCTACTCTGTTTCATGCACTTGATTCTATAGAGTTAGCACATGAATTACAGAAGAAGCTTGAGGCCAAAGAAATGAGCCTAGATGCCCTACTTCAAATCAACTCTGCAAAAGAAGAATCAAAATATGGCTTTATGCCAGAAGTTTCTTCAGATGCATATGCTCAAATTACTAAAGAATGTCCCAATATAAATCTAAAAGGTGTTATGAGTATTGGTGCTCATAGTAATGATATAGATATTATAAAAAAGAGTTTTGAGACTACTTTTGAGATATACAAATCTTTAGATGGAGCAACAATTTGTTCTATGGGTATGAGTGGTGATTTTGAATTAGCAATTGAGTGCGGAGCTAACATGGTTAGACTTGGCTCAATAATGTTTAATAAATAATTTTTTTGACAACAAACAATATATAAGACCACTCTAAAGTTAACTCTTTAGAGTTTCACTTGTTTAATAAGTAATTCCCCTGTAAGGGGAACTAAATTATTTAATTACTTTTCTAGCGTTAATTGGCTGAACTGGTCTATTATTTGGATGCTTGTGAAATAATTCAAAAAACTCTTCTACTTGAGGTTTAGAGATAGTTGAATAATTTTTTAGAACAAACCATCTAACACCTTCAGAACATGGTGGAGTTGTTAAAGAACCTGAGAATCTATAGTAATCTTTATTAGTAGGTAAAAGTGCATTTATTTCTTTTGCTGAAACGTTAATAGCATTTTTTTCACCAGCTTTATGTGGCATCTTAGCCCATACTTTTTTGATAAATGTATTTTCTACACCATCTTCAAACATTAAAGCAACTACAGCTAAAGAACCATCTTTTGCAGCATGAACAAAATGCCCTTCTAAAGGAAAGTTCTTACCCTCGATTTGATTTTCACTTGGTGTATGAAAGTGAAATTGAATAAGGTTAAAAGTCATCCCATCAACTTTTATACTACTGCCCTTTTCAAAATTAACTTGAACTGTATGCCCATTGTTAATTACAGAAGAAATTTTACTTGAATAATCAAAATCAATTTTTTGCATGTTAGATGATTCAACAGTAACAGAAGAACCTATATTAATAGGCGATTGATTTTTACCATCTTTACACATAGAAAAATCTGCTGAAAGATTTCCCCAATTTTCTGGAGCACCGTGACCAGTATAACCCCAATTAGCACCATGCGCACTAGCTAGGAGTAAACTACTTAGTAATGTAGCTGTGATACAACCAGCTAAGAATTTATTTAACTTCATATAATAACCTTTTTTTAAAATTTTGTAAGAGAAAGTTTAACTTATTTAATATAAATTTAAACTATAATACTGTGAGAAGTTTTTGATTACTATTATAATATTTTTTTATAACTTAAGATGCCGTTTAAATCGTACAGCACAACATGTAGGATTAGCTATTATTTTTTGTTGATATTCTATCATCTTCTCAAAAGGGTTTAAAAATCCATCTAATTCTTCTTTATCTAAATTTTCTATATTGTATATATTTAGTAACTCAACTACACTAAGTGTTGACTCTATTGTAGAGAGACAATATTCTGCAGGCTGCTGCTTTATCTTAAACTGCGATAGCTTTGTAGCTTCAAAACTTATATGCTTTAGTAATTGTAAATTTTTGGATTCTCTCAACATCTTCATAGAACATGCCCAAGTAGAATCTATAATAAAAACCGCCATATTCTTTTGTAGTTTTGGCATCTCTTTAGACAAATTTAGAGCATCTGTTGAGGGATAAAGAACAAAACTATCATGTGTATTTATGATTTCATTTATTTTTTTGTGATTTGTAAAGTCAATACCTACAAAAAGTTCTGAATTTTTTAGACTCAAGTGAGTAAGATGCCCAGTTCCATTTTTACTTTTTTAAACTCTTTTGGGTGCATTAGTACAACAAATTTTGTGTTTGTATCAATTGTGTTTACAAAATCACACATACAAGAACTTTTAGGTCTATAGCATTTATAGCACTTTTTTCTATCTTCTATGTATGTATTCAAAATTCACCAATTGTACTAAACGTACTTATTAACGGTTTAAAAAAAACAAGTTCAGCATTCCAATTACTTAAAGCTTTTGAGGAGCTATCTAAAACTAATCCTTCATGCTCCAATTTTCCTATTGTATCATTCCCTTTTACTTTTATAATATTAGCTATTTCTAAGAATTCTTTATTTGAAAATCCATAAGCAAATGAATATCTTTGTGAGTCACTTGCTTGAATCATAACATTTAAATATTTTTCATCTTTAAGTTTAAACTGTACTAACTGTATATTATTTCTTTTATATAATATATTATATTTTTGTCTGTCATCAAAAACATACATAACAGTATACAAACCAGAATATGTAAATTCAAAGTTCTCTTCAGTCCTTGCATCTTCATAAAAAAGGACTCTCCCTTCTTTATCTTCTAGCTTATATATAGTTACAAAGAGGTCTTTGAAATTTAGAAAACTAGAATCAATAACTTTATTTGTAAGTAATAAGTCACTCTTATTATACTTTAAAACCAATTCTTTATCTTTGTTTAGGTTAAGGGAACTGCTCACACATCCAGTTAAAATAAAAAGACTAAGAAGTATTAATACAAGGTTTTTCATAGTCAATCTCCCAATAAAATTATATGTTTCAAATTATTTGAATTATATCTACTATGCCGTAAGAAGTATATTAAAAATCAAGGCTCTTTTCATGACTAGTTTTTATCTTTAATTTTCTATTCTTTATTCTAACTTTTAAAAACAAATCTAGTTACATTATTGTCTTTAACCTTCAGGTCTTAGCGAGTATACTCTTTGCAAAATATAAAGGATACGAAATGATATATAATAAACCTAAGTACAAAGAGCAATATGAAAACTTTATCGGCGGAGAATGGGTAGCACCATTGAGTGGAGAATATTTTGATAACCTTTCACCAGTAGACGGTGAAGTTCTTACAAGAATTCCAAGATCTAGCGCAGCAGATGTTGATGCAGCAGTTGCGGCTGGTGTTAAAGCGTTTGAGTTATATAAACATTATTCTGTAATACAAAAATCTACAATGCTAAATAATATAGCAGATGCAATTGAAGCAAAATTAGAATATATTGCTATTACAGAGACTTTAGATAATGGTAAGGCAATTAGAGAAACTTTACTAGCAGATGTTCCTTTAGTTGTAGACCACTTTAGATATTTTGCATCAGTAATCAGAGGTGAATCAGGAGATGTTTCTGACTTAGATGAAGATACAGTTTCTCAAGAAATTCACGAGCCTCTAGGTGTTGTCGCACAAATTATTCCATGGAATTTTCCACTACTAATGGCAGCATGGAAAATTGCGCCGGCCCTAGCAGCTGGTAATGCTGTTGTACTAAAACCTGCATCTGCAACTCCAATGTCAATCTTAGTATTAATGGAAGCTATCCAAGATGTTGTACCAAAAGGTTTAGTAAATATTATTAACGGTGCTGGTGGAAAGATTGGTAAACATTTAGCAACTCATCCAGATATTAAAAAAGTTGGATTTACAGGTGAGACTACAACTGGTCAATTAATTATGCAATACGCTACAGAAAACATCATTCCTTCTACATTAGAACTTGGTGGTAAATCTCCAAATATCTTTTTAGAATCAATCATGGATAAAGATGATGAATTTTTTGATAAAGCAATAGAAGGTTTAGTCTTGTTTGCATTTAACTCTGGCGAAGTTTGTACTTGTCCATCACGTGCACTTATTCAAGAGTCTATTTATGAACCATTCATGAAAAGATGTTTAGAAAGAATTGCAGCTATTACTCAAGAAAATCCTCTTGATTCTACAACTAAAATGGGTGCACAATGTTCTATTACTCAAAAAGAAAAAATTCTTTCTTATATGAAGATAGGTAAAGAAGAAGGGGCTGAGTGCTTAATTGGTGGTGAGGAATATGATAATAAAACATATCCAAACGGATATTATATTCAACCTACAATTCTTAAAGGTCACAATAAAATGAGAGTTTTCCAAGAAGAAATTTTTGGACCTGTTTTAGCTGTAACTACGTTTAAGACTGAAGAAGAAGCACTAGAAATTGCAAATGACACAATTTATGGACTTGGTTCTGGTGTATGGTCAAGAGATGCACATCAATTACATAAATTCTCAAGAGGAATTCAAGCGGGTAGAGTTTGGGTAAATTGTTATCATACATACCCATCACATGCATCATTTGGTGGATATAAAAAATCAGGAATCGGTAGAGAAACTCACATGATGATGTTAAACGCTTATAGACATACAAAAAATATATTAACTTCTTATAGCAAAGATGCAATGGGATTCTTTTAATAGATATTTTTAAAATCTTCTAAAAGGTATAGAGTTTATTTCTATACCTTTTTCTTCGTTATAACAAGGATATTACATGACTACTAAAAGACTATCTATTACCCCAGCGGCTGCTGAAGTTGTGGAAAAATTAAAAAAAGAGCATGGAGAATTGGTCTTTAACCAAAGTGGTGGTTGCTGTGATGGTACTGCTCCTATGTGTTATGAAAAAAATGATTTTCATGTGCCTTCTCGTAATGTAAAATTAGGTGAAATTTGTGGAGTAGAATTTTTTATAGATAAAGATCAATTTGAATACTTTAGGCATTCTCATATTGAAGTTGATGTAAAAGAGGAGAAAGGTGCTTTTGGAAACTCTTTCTCATTAGAAATAGATTTAGGTTACCAATTTTTAACAATATCAAGAATATTTACAGATGAAGAATATAAAAATTTAGAAAGTTTATAACTTAAATCTTCTTTTTAAGTACAATTACATAATGAAAACAAAACACTATGATTTAATTACTGTTGGAGCAGGTGCTGCGGGTATTATTGCATCTATTATTGCAGCACGTAATGGAAAAAAAGTACTCCTGCTTGAAAAACTATCTCAAATTGCTGCAAAACTAAAAGCAACAGGTGGTGGACGATGTAATCTTACAAACACTCTCTCAAATGAAGATTTTATGGCAAAGTTTGGGCGAGATGGTCGTTTTATGCAAGATGCTCTCAATGCCTTTAATCATACAAAGTTGATAGAGTTCTTTAAAGAAATTGGTGTGGAAACCCATGCACCTGATGGTTTTAGAGTTTTCCCTACTTCACACAGTTCTACAACAATTATCTCAGCCTTAAAAGAGGAAATGCTAAGACTAGATATAGATATTTTGAATTCACAAAAAGTAGAAAATTTACTAAGTGAAAACAATCAAATAACTGGCGTAAAAACATCTTCAGAGACTTTTTTAGCTCCTAATGTCATCATTTCAACTGGTGGATTAGGTTATCCAGTCTTAGGAGCTGAGGGTGATGGCTACACGTTAACTAAAGAACTTGGTCATATAACAACTGACTTGCATCCAGCGATGATGCCCCTTCGTACAAAAGAAGACTGGGTTACTAATTGTCGTGCTGATACTATAGCAAAAGTTGAACTGCGTGTTGATATAAAAAAACATAAAAAGCTTAAAGCATCTGGTGATTTAATTTTTACAAAAAGTGGCATTCGTGGTCCAGTTGTTTTAGATTTTGCAAGAGAAATAACGCCTCTTATAAGTAAATATGGAGAAGTTCCTATTCTATTAAACCTTACAAAAGGTATGAATGAAGAACAAATAACTCAGCATCTAAAGAATGAAGTTATAAAAAAACAAGATTCTACTATGCATGAACTTGTCTCAACCCTACTTCCAAAAGCTTTGTCTTTGGAGTTATGTTTACTAAGTGAAGTTGATCCAGATGCAAAACTAAAAACTATATCTGGACAGGTTAAAGCAAAACTAATCAACTATCTTGCTTGGACACCACTAACCATAACTGGTCATGATGGCTTTAAAATGGCAATGATTACACGTGGTGGAATAGTTTTAAAAGAAATCAATCCTAAAACTATGCAAAGTAAAATTATAAATGGATTATATTTTTGTGGAGAAGTTATGAATCTTGACGGACCATGCGGAGGATACAACCTTCAATGGTCTTTTGCCAGCGGAAACCTAGCAGGTAAGCTTAAAATATAGTTATTAGAGCTCTTTAATTTGTTTGATATCTAAATCAATGAAATTTTTTATCTTTTTATCTTCATAGATTATATGTTGTACAAAACATTTCTCTATAAACATTGCAAGCTCCAGTTCAAGTTCATAAGTTTTACTATCCATTGAGTTTAGTAATTTAACAAAAGCTTTCATCTCTTTTATTATCTTTTTGTGTTTCTCACAATGGAGTTCATATTGAGGATAGCCTATCTTTTTCATAAATGCTTCTTCATTTGTGAAGTGAGTCGAAGTATATAAAGATAATTTATCAATAATATCTTTTATTTTTTCTTTAGAGTTATTTTTATCTCCTTCAACAAAAGCTTCATTAGCTAGTTTAAACAACATGCTGTGATCTTTGTCAATTTGTTCTTCTCCTATGAGGTACTTATCATTCCAGTCAACAATATGTCTCTGTCCTTTTTTGTTGCTATACCAAGTATGAATTTTTTTATCTTCTTGAAGAATATGTCCAATAAGAGATGTCTCTACAAAAAAGGCCAAACTTTGTTCAAACTCTTTAATGTTTAGTGTGTAAAGCTTAGTCAGTAAACTCTCCATCTTGTTAATTATACTTTTATGAATGAGTAAGTGATTATTAATGTAAGGGTATTCAATAACTCTCATAAAACTCTCTTCATGTGAGAAGTGTACTTTTATATATTCATGAAGAGAGTTAATAGTATTTTTTATTTTAGTTTTTCGAAGTTCAGGACGAACTGGTTTAAAAGCACCACTTGCAATCTCGAAAAGATATTTATGCTCTTTATCTATTAAAGAGTGACCCAAACTATATTCTGGTTTCCAAGATGCATCAAACATTATAATTCCTATTTTTATTTAATTTTATTCTATTTAAATAGAAGTTAATAAAAGGTTAATTACTACTAAATGATTGATTGTTAGAAGAGGATAATTTTAAATCATACAGAGGAAAAACCTCTGATGACCTTATGTTATTTTTTTGAAGATTTTTTAGCTTTTTTCTTCTCTGCTTTTTTTGCAACTTTTTTCTTCTCTGCTTTTTTTTCTGCTTTCTTCTTAGCTACTTTTTTTTCTGCTTTTTTCTTCTCTGCTTTTTTTTCTGCTTTCTTCTTAGCTACTTTTTTAGCAACCTTCTTTTCTTCTACTTTTTTAGCAATTTTCTTTGCTTCTTTCTTTTTTAATTCTTTAGCCATTTAGTACATCCTTTAGTATTAAGTTATTAATATTGTATAACTTTTAAACTTAAATAAATAATATTCAATAGAAATAACGTATAGAAGCAAAACCATAAGCTCCTGATTCTTCTATTTGTCTAATCTGAGACTCTGTTACAATCCCACCTAGAGCAAACACTTTTATTTTACACTTGTGTAAAAGTATCTTTAAATCTTCTATACCT
>JBLIEY010000024.1:0-22921 GCA_047633475.1 Sulfurimonas sp. | reverse complement strand
TTCTTATGAAAATGCTTTGTATTTCACAAAAGATGAACTAAACGCTCCTATAAAAAATGCATATCCAGGATTACTTAAATATTTTGAAACACAAGCAGAAAAAATTATTGAAGATTTATATGATGACAATTGGCATGCACGAGTAAAAAAAACAATCTTATTAAAGCTTGGAAATGAAGATGTTGATATTGAAGCGATTGCAAATGAACTTGATATATCTGTTAGAATGTTACAAAACAATCTTCAAAATGAAGGAGTTTTATATTCAAAACTTTTAGAAGATGTTAGAAAAAAACTTGCCAAATACTATCTACAAAATTTCTCCATTGACGTAGGGACAATTGCTATTTATTTAGGTTATAACGATATAAGTAGTTTTTCAAGAAGTTTTAAAAAATGGTTTGGAATGTCTCCTCAAATTTATCGTAAAGACATTCCGTATAGTATGGGGCATGCTGCTCTTACATAAAGCTTATATTATAATAAATCTATAAGTTCTATGTTTGCGGCATTTTTTACAAGTGCTTCAAAATCTTTACAAGTGTAAAGCGCTAAATCTTTTCCCTGAGAGAGTTTTAACTCTTTTGAAAAACCTCTCTTAGAAAAGAATATAATTTGAGAAGGTTCAATTTCTAATCTTTTACACTTCTCTTGAAGTTTATGTAACTCTTTTTTATTTACACGATGATTAGTCCACTTACACTCTCCAACATAAACTTTTTCATCATCTGTAATTGTTAGTATATCTATTTCTATTTTAGCATCCCAATAACTGCCAGAGCTAACAATTTGAGCATCTCTTAGGTTATAGTTAAGTAGTACTTCGGAGAGTTCTTCAAAAACTAAACTGGTGTAGCTATTTTTCTTAGTCTCGAAACTTTTAAATAGTTTTTCATAATCACCATTTTCGATATCTTTAATATGAGGATTTATAAAGTAAAACCAAAATCTGATAAATGGATAGGTAAAGAGTACTTTATGAGAAATCCTGTGTTTAGTGATTTCCTTTTTTTGTTTGCCTTTTGGGTTTGAATTTTTAGAAGGTTCTTCTCTTGAATACTCTATCTGAATAAGACCTTTTTCTTGTAGATAGTTAAGTGCACCACCACCATTTCCATTGTTTAATCCAGCTCGGTTAAAAGCAGAGAATATCCTTCTGTCACCAACAGCAAGAGCAGTTAAAAGCCTTTTATAACTTTTTTCATTTAGTGTTAGTTGCTTTATTTTTTCGTTAAGAGAGTCAAAATTTTGGAGAATGATGTCTTTAATAAGAAGGTTAATAGGCTTAGTTGTGTCAACTTCTAAACCAAGACCACCGAAGATAGAGAAATACTCAATTTGAGTTTCCATATCATCGGGGAAATTTCTAAAATAAAAAGAGCGAAATTGTTCTAATAGTTTTACATTTGTCATTAACTATATTTTATTATTTGTACTGAGGGTTTTTTTCGAAAAATTCTTCAACCTTATCTGTACGTGCATAAATCTTTCCTGTTCTTCTCATGATAGAGTTTACTATGTGATATGCATGATTTAATGCAGCTGCAATAGAACCACCTGTATTAACCGCGATATCTCCTGCTAGGTACATACATGAAACATTTGTTCTATAGTGTTCATCGTGAATTGGTCTGTTTTCATCATCAAGAGCAATACCACATTTTTTTAGAAAATCTACAGGAGTTGTTCCACCGATTGCATAGATGATTCTGTCATAAATAGTATAATAACCGTCATTGAAATTTACTTGTACTTTTCCTGAGTTGTTTTCAAGACTTACAATATCTGTATTCATTCTAAGGCGTAGTTTTTCTTGACCTTCATACTCTTTTAATATATGCTCATTTTCAGGATTTAAACGACTAAATTCCGCTTTTCTGTAGACAAGTGTGACTATATTTGCTTCATCAGCTAGTTCATAAGCGTACTCAGATGCAGAGTTACCACCTCCAACTACGAGAATTTTTTCCCCAGTTGAACATTTATCAAGATTGTAGTTTATTCTATCTTTTAACGAAATTGGAATCTTGTAAGAAGGCTTATTTGGTTTACCCATTTTCCCTATTGTTACTACTACACTTTTTGCTTTAAAGCCTTTAGTTGGAGTAGTGATTAAAAATACCCCTTCTTTTTCATCTCTAACTACACTTTCTACTTCAGTGTTAAAAGCGGTATCAATCTTTTCTTCATCTAAAAGGCGGTCAAAAAAATCCAAAGTTGACTCTTTTGTTCCATCCATAAAAGGAACATTTCCCTCGATGCTTACATTTTGTCCTTTCCAGTCTTTATCTACTCTTTTGTTGTCTTTGTAGAATTGTCTAATAGTACTTGAATGATTGTCTGCTTTGTCGATAATCAAAATACTACCTATACGGTGAAGGGAAGCTTCAATAGCTGTACCAATCCCACCAGGTCCGCCGCCAATAATAACTAGGTCATAACTTGTGTTCATATTAATTCTCTTAATGTTTTTACGTATTAAACCCTAATTATGCAAAAAATATTATAAAACTTTTATTATAATTCACTTCCCCATTTTAAAGCGTCTATTCCGTACTTCTCTCTTAGCATCTGAGTTTTATTTGTTAATTCTTTCATTTTCTGTTCATCATGAAAACCAATTAGTGATAATTCCTTTTTTGAGTCTCTTGTAAAACTTGAACAGTTTATGCTTAGACGTATGATATGGAGCCGTCGTTGTGTATCTGCTTCATTAAATAGGCTTAGACATAGGGAGTCAAACTTTTTCTCCGTAAATATCTCAGCAAGAGAAATATTTTTATGAGAACTTTGGTTCATTTCATAAGATATGCTAAGATGAAAAATGGTTGGAATAACATTTAATTTTAAAATAGCAAAGCTTAGATGCCGTGCAAGTACATGTACTCTTCTTTTTATTTCACTTCTTTCATGAAGTGGATCAAAGGTACGTGAGATACCAATAGATTTTCTTTTATGTGTAGTTGTGATGGGAGCATCTGTAAGTCCACTTACTCTTTTATATAACTCTTTTGCGTAAGGGCTCCAAGATTCTACAGTTCCACGTCTAGCCTTTAAATCGCCAAGAGTATGTATCTGAGCTGAACGCAGTCTCTCTTTCATGCTCTTGCCGATTCCTGCAAACTCTCCAACAGGAATATTTTGTATAAAAGCATCTATCTCATAAGGATATACGGTCTTGCATCCAAATGGTTTAGCTGATGTAGTCGCAAGTTTTGCAATATAGCGAGTTTTTGCAGCGCCTATGGATACAGGTAGTTTTATGACTCTTTTTATTTCATGCCTTAGGTTGTCGATGAATTGCTCAACTTCATCATCTTCAATCCAACCAGACAAATCCCCATAAAATTCATCTATACTAGCTTGTTCAATAAGTGGAATTTTTGATTGTAAAAACTCATGAAGTTTGTGTGATAGTTCTTGGTAAAGTGACATGTTTGGTGCTTTTATAATGAGCTTTGGGCAAAGACCAAGAGCTTCTTTTATCGTCATTGCAGTTTTTATACCATACTTTCTTGCTTCATAAGAAGAGGTGGTAAGTATGCCTCTGATTCTTCCATCTTCGTCTTTAAAGGCATTTAAATCATCATCTTTTTCTTCATACGCTTTGTAAAAAGTTGGTACAAATGCGCCAGAGTTTTCAAAGTTTACAGTCTGCTTCTTTGCATCTGTGTTAAAAATCTTAGTATCACTACGGCCACCTATAGCTACAGGCTTATGTTCAAGTGAGATATCTTTAATTCGAGCAGCACTTACAAAAAAGCAATCGATATCAATGTGGATTTTCATTTAATGAAGCCAAAAATACTTTCTTTAATCATGAAAGCATTTTAATATATTTTTTTATAAAAATTCAAATATATGGCATACAGTCATATATTTTAGTGTAGATTTGTTAGTTACGATGTTTTATAAAACTATCGTATAATTCTTCAAATCCTATTTCACTAGAGTTTTCAACTTCTTTCATAGTTTTTATGGCTTGAGTATAATCTCCATCTTTCCATTGTTCAAATGCTTGTATAACTTTTTGATGCACAATAGCGTGGTGTGAGCCTAAGCTATTTATAGTTTTAATATCATCTTTTATAATACCTTTATTTTCATCAAACCAATGACCAAAACGACAACTATGTTCATCTACTAAAGTTGCCTCTTCATCGTTAATAAAATAATTATAAGCTAAAAGTTTAAAAAGAATATGGTCTACTTTACCATTTCCAACGCCAATCTCATTTGAGATATTAGTTGTTATATCTGAGGTTTTATGAGTATTTGAAATAACAAAATCCAATTCTTCAAAAAAGCTTGTAAGAATATCAGAGATGCTTTCAGTATTAGTTCTAAAAAGTTGTACTACGTCTTGAATTTCAGATGTGTTTTGTTTTAGTTGACCAATACTAATTTCAACTTCATTGGTTGCTTTTTGAGTTCTCTCTGCGAGTTTTCTTACTTCATCAGCTACAACCGCAAACCCACGACCGTGTTCTCCTGCTCTGGCTGCTTCAATAGCCGCATTTAAAGCAAGTAAATTTGTTTGATCGGAAATATCTTTGATTAAGTTTATGATGTCAGTAATAGAAGTTACACTGTCATTTAAGCCATTTGCACCATTGTCTAGATTTACTGCTTCTTCAGTTATACTTTGTATAGAAGTACTAATAGACTTTCCTCCAGACTGGACAGTATCTATTCTTTTAGAAGTCTTTTCATTTAGTTCATTTGCTTCATTTAAAGAGTCTATATTCGCTTCCATAATTGTTTGAACAAGTCCAACGCCACTCTTGTAAGATTTTAAAAGCATATTAATAACTTCATCCATTGCTTTTGCTTTTACATCAATTTCTTTAAAGCTATTATTGTCTTTTTCAGAAAGCTGAATTTCTAAGTTTTGACATTTTTTTTCGAGTTCTTCATTCTTTAACTTAAGAATTTTTATCTCTTCTGCCTCTTTATTACAATTAGAAAAAAACATTTTCAACCTTTTTTTTGTTGATTATAACATATAAATATTTTATAATTATGAAAATAATATATTAGAGATAAATAGTTATTGTGATGATAAGTATTTTTTGTTAGCAAGTAAAACTTATATAATAAGCAATCGATATCTATGTGGATTTTTATGCTAAATACCTTAAATCATATTTCAACTAAAGAAATTAATTATAAGGTATAAAGTTTTGAATTTTTCATCATATGGCATAGAGCCATATTTTTACTTATGCAGTTATTAGCATCGCTTCTAAATCTTTTTCATAATTTTTCATATCAGATAAATGAAGGTTAAAGTTTTCACTTAAGAAAGCATAAATGTCATCGTTAACAAATTCAGGTGGTTTTGGCCCAAGGTAAATATCTGTGATTCCTAAGCTAAATAGTCCTAGTAAAATGATTACAGCTTTTTGCTCCATCCAAGAAAGAACTATTGAAATAGGTAAGTCATTTACTGGTACATTTATAGCTTGGCTTATTGCTGTTGCAATATGAACTGCACCATTTGAATCATTACATTGTCCAAGGTCTAAATAACGAGGAATCCCAGTTCCTTCGATTTCACCAAAGTCAATGTCATTAAATCTAAATTTACCACAACTAGAAGTTATAATCACACAATCTTTTGGTAAAGTTTCAGCGATATGTCTATAGTATTCACCTGCTTTACCTGGAGCATCACAACCAGCAATTACGAAAAATTGTTTGATTTTACCACTTTGAACTGCATCTAAAACTTGAGGAGCAAGAGTAAGAAGTGTTTTATAGTGATGACCTGTATTTAGAGTTTCTGTACTTTGAAAATTATCTACGTTTGGTAGAGTTAGAGTTTGAGCTATGATTTCATCAAAGTTGTCATTTTCTATCTTTTTACCTTCTTCAATACCAACGATCTGATAACTATATAGTCTATCTGTATAAGTTGATTCAGCTGATGGTGGAACTACACAGTTTGTATTTACAATGATAGTACCTGGCCATTGTTCAAAAAGATCTTTTTGGTCAAACCAAGCTTTACCAATGTTTCCTTTTAAGTGTTTAAATTTTCTAAGTTCTGGATAACCATGAGCTGGAAGCATTTCTGAGTGAGTATAAACGTTTATACCTTTTCCTTCAGTATCTTGTAGTAGTTTTAAAAACATATCAAGATTGTGACCACTAACTAGGATTGCTTTACCTTCTGCCTGATTTTGAGAAACAGTAACAGGAGTAGGTACTCCAAGATGTGAAGTATGAGCATCACTTAAAATATCCATCATTTGAACACCAGCATTACCAATTTTCATAAGTTGTGCTATATGATCATCAAAGTTAAAGTTAACGTTTGTTAGTGTGAAGTAAAGAGTCTCCGCTATAACATCATCAACAACTTTTGTATCTGAACCAAATTGGTCTGCATGCGTTCTATAAGCACTTAAACCTTTTAATCCATAAATCATCATATCTTGAAGATTTGCAAGATTTTTATCTTTTCCACAAGTTCCAACTTCTTGGCCTTTTGAACCACAACCACCTACCATACTCATCGAACATTGATTACATAACATAGCTAAAGACATATTTTCTCCATAAATTAATTTTACGAAAGTTTAGTCTTATACTTAAAAAAAAAGGTTGATATATATCAATAATTGTAATATTCTAGTTTGCTATTTCATGAGAATAAGTTTCTTGCTATAATCATACTTATGAAATATTTTTTAATAGCAGTTGCTTTCTTATTTACAGCTTGTAGTGTGAAGAACTATGAAATCAATCAGACAAAAATCATTATAATCAAATCACCAAAACTCAAGTTTGCTGATGTTGGTTACTTACGAAACTCTGATAAATCCATAGAACTTGAACTATTTACTGCTGGAAAGGCTATAGAGAAGATAAGTATAAATCATCTTATTTGCACAAGTGAAGGATGTATGAGTAAAGGTGGCTTTAATAAGGATTACCTAAATGAATCATACCCAACAGGCTTACTTCAAAACATACTTCTTGGAAATGCTATTTATGATGGAAAAAATAGAGTTCAAACTAGGGATGGTTTTGAGCAAAATATAAAAGATGAAAATGTAGATATAACTTACAGAGTTAGTTCAGATGCAACTTTGTTTAAAGATAGAAAAAATAAAATAATATTTAAAATCAAGGATACAAAATAATGGCTAAATTTGTTGGAGCACATACAAGTGCAAGTGGCGGAGTTTTTAATGCAGTTACAAACGCACAAAAGATAGGAGCAAAAGCATTTGCACTTTTTACAAAAAATCAAAGACAGTGGAAGGCGAAAGAGTTAGATGCTGAGACAATAGAGAAGTTTAAGTCTGCCCTAGATGCTAGTGGGATTTTGCCAAAGCATGTACTTCCTCATGATTCATACTTGATAAACTTAGGGCATCCAGAAGCTGATAAGTTGGAAAAATCAAGAGAAGCATTTTTGGACGAGTTGCAAAGATGTGAACAGTTAGGACTTGACAGACTGAATTTTCATCCTGGAAGTCATTTAAAGCAGATAAGTGAAGACGATTGTTTAAGTAAAATTTCTGAGTCTATAAATATGGCTCTTGATAAGTCAAGTGGTGTTAGTGCTGTTATAGAAAATACAGCCGGACAAGGTAGTAATCTTGGCTTTAAGTTTGAACAACTTGCACAGATAATAGATAAAGTAGAAGACAAAAGTAGAATAGGAATATGTATAGATACTTGTCATATGTTTGTAGCAGGATATGACATAAGAACAAGAGAAGCTTACGATAAAACTTGGGCTGATTTTGAGAGGATTGTTGGGTTTAAATACTTAATGGGCATGCATTTAAATGACTCTAAACCACCTCTTGGAGCAAAGGTGGACAGACACCAATCAATAGGAAAAGGGGAGATAGGTTTAGAAGCGTTTAAATTTATTATGAATGATGAAAGAATGGATGACATACCGTTGATTCTTGAAACAATTGATGAAACAATTTGGAAAGATGAGATAGAACTTCTATATTCTTTCGTAGATTAAGCAAAGGTTTTGTAGTATTGTACGAAATTTCAAAAAGGGAAGATAAATGAAAAAAATTGCTTTACTATCAATCGTAGCAAGTTCTATGTTAATGGCAGGGGGATTTAAAATTCCTGAGACTTCACTAAATGCAGTCGCATTAAGTGCTGCAAATGTTGCACATAATAAAAGTGCAGATGCAGCTTATTATAATCCGGCAAATATGGTCTTTATGGAAGACTCAAATTATTTAGAAGTTGACGCGATATATGTTGGATTGGATGCCGTAGAGTACAAAGGTACTGCTGGTGAGTATGACTCTGAATCTGAGAAATTTGTACTTCCTTCTATTAATTATGTATCAGGTAAAGCAGGTGAGACTAGAATAGGTCTTAGTATTTCTGTACCTGCTGGTCTTAGTAAAAGATGGACTGATGATCCGGCAACAAAAAAAGCAGTAGAATTTACACTTGAAGCTGTTGAAATTAATCCAAGTGTGGCTATTCCTATTACAAATAAGCTTGCAATTGGACTTGGGTTTAGAATAGTAGTTTCAGAAGGTATTATTGAAAATGTTTATTATAAAGTAGAAGGTGAGTCTATTGATTATGGATATAACCTAGCTCTTTCATATAAAGCAACACCAGACTTAGAAATGGCTATGACTTATCGTTCACAGGTTAACCTTACAGAAGATGGAACATCAGAATTAACTGCTGGTGGAACATATGATGTAAGTTTAACTGTTCCTATTCCTGCTATAGCTTCTTTCGCAGTTGCTTATACTCTACCTGCAAAAACAACTATAGAATTTGTTTATGAGAGAACTATGTGGTCAGCTTACAAAGATGTAGATTTTGAATATTCTAATTCATCAATAGAAGCTTCACTTTATGGAACAGCAATAGATAAAAATTGGAATGATACAAATACCTTTCGTTTAGGTTTGACCAAAGAACTAGATAAAATGACTTTAATGGCTGGTATGGTTTATGATGAAACACCAGTTCCTGATGACAGTATTGATTATGAACTTCCAGATTCAAACTCTTTAGGAATATCTATTGGTGGTCGTTATCAAGTAAATAGTCAATATAATGTTGGTTTAGCAGCTCTTTATTCAATGAGAGAAAATAGAGATGTAGCTAATGATGACATTACTGGTAAATTCTCAGGTGGTAACGTTCTTATGCTTTCAGCAGGTGTAGGTTATAAATTTTAAGGATATAATTGAAAATATTAGTTGATTTTTTACAAAACAAAAATATAGAAGAGTCTCAGATATTTACACAGCTTAAATGTAGTGTAAATGAGGCTTTAGTGCTTCAGAATTTAACGAAGAAGTATATGCAAGGTCAAGAGGATATCTTGGTTTTGGAACTTCTCGGTGAGCTTTATGACGATGAAGCTTATGAGCATCTAGAACATCTTCAAGAAGTCAAGATTCTTCTTGAACTTGGCTGGATACATCAGCAAAGTTTTACTCCAATTAAAATTTCCGAGGTTACTCCACTAGAGCTTTTAAACACAGCAATAGGTCTAAGTTCATCATTCTTGAAGTTACTCCAAGACGGTGCACCAGATACAGAATTGCCTGATATCAAACCTTACTCTGATCATCTTGAATATCTTCAAGACCAATTTTTTAGGATTGAACTTTACCAAAAGATGAGTACTATTCGTCAAAATGTTCATGAGCATTCTCTTGGTATCGACAGAGTTCAGCATAAACTTCACCTTTTAGAACAACGAATAGTTCAAAGAGTTGAGCAGACTACAGAAAAATTAGTATTAGACAAATTTTTTAAACAAAAAAAGTTTCAGCTTAAAGAAGAAGTTATATTTTTGGCACTTCTTCGTGAAGAGTATAGTGCTACAGATGCATCTCTGCGTGAGATGAATACTTTGATTGATTTAATCTCTTTGGATGAATATGACCGTATTAAAAATCGCTCTCTTTTAGAAGATGGATCAAGTCTTTTAAATGATGGAATCATAGACTATGAAGAGATGCTAAACCCTTTTGGTGGCATCTCAAGAGCATTCTACATTGTGGATGAGATACTTCAAAGTATTATTCATCCACAAAAAAATAAAAAAGTTCGCCGTTTAAAACTAAATACTCTAGTAGATGAGCAAGATATTTTTGAGCTTATTGAACCTGAGACTTCTTTAGAAGATGTAGTTTTGGCAAAAGAGACACAAACAACTCTAGAAAACTTAATGCGTCAAGTAGATAAAGAAGTAATCGCTCGTTTAGTTGAGTGGGGTGTTAAAGATAAAAAAAGTGGAATAGATGCTAGGATAATTTTTTATGGACATGCCGGAACTGGTAAGACTATGACAGCTTACTCTCTTGCAAAATCATTAAAACGTCAAGTACTTGCTTTTGACTGTTCTAAAATTCTTTCTATGTATGTTGGAGAGAGTGAGAAAAATGTTCGCAAAATTTTTGACACATTTTATGAGCTTTGTGAAAAAACAAAAACAGAGCCAATACTTCTTTTAAATGAAGCAGACCAATTCTTAGGTTCACGTTCTAGTGGTGTAACAAGTGGGTCTGATCAGATGCACAACCAGATGCAAAATATCTTTTTGGAGCAGATTGAAAACTTTAAAGGTATGCTTATAGCGACAACGAACTTGCTTGAGAATATTGATAAAGCATTTTCAAGACGTTTTAACTACAAAATAGAGTTTAAAAAACCTGATGAGGTTCAAAGAGTTAAACTTTGGGAAATGATGTTGCCTGTAGGAGCTCCGTATGACAAAAAATTTGACATTAAAGAGTTAGCGAAGTATTCTTTAACAGGTGGTCAAATCAATCTAATCATTAAAAATACAGCGTATAAAATAGCTGTTACCGAGGAACCACTTTTCACTTTAGAAGCTTTTATTAGTGAAATTAGAAGAGAAAAAGATGCAAACTTTGATAGTGAAAAATCTATGGGATTTTTAAATCTATAATCTCTACTAAGCACACAAAGGTAACTCTACTTTTATGTAGAGTTACTTCACACTTGCCTAATATTATAAATAAAAACTAATCTAAAAATTAAGAAAAAAATTAGCTCTTTAAGGCTATTTTACTGTACTTTGTTTCAATTATCCCCTCATGTTACAAAGCTATGACTATACGTTACATTTAGTGACAATTTTGGTTAATTTACTTTTTACTTCTTTTATTTAATACTCTTTTTGATATAGTGCATTAACTGTTTTTTCTAGAATAATGCTTGAAAACAATGAAAAAATTATATATAAGGTAGGATGTATGGAGCATATTAGCACTGCAAATCCGTATTTTGGAGTATTTGTACTCTTTGTTGTAACTTTTGGTGCATTTACGGGTACAACTATTTTAGCTCGTTTAGCAAGTCGTGCATTAGCTGCAAAAGATAGTGAAAAGATTAGACTTTCTGTTTATGAATGTGGACCAGAAATAACTAAACAACCAAATAGAATATCACCACAATTTTATCTATTTGCTTTACTCTTTTTACTATTTGATGTTGAAATTATTTTTATGTTTCCATGGGCTGTGGACTTTAGACTTCTTGGTTGGTTTGGTTTTGCTGAGATGATAATGTTTATATGTTTGTTAGCAATTGGATTCGTATATGCATGGAAAAAAGGAGCACTTGAATGGCACAACATAAAGTAAATTATACACAAAATGGTGGCTTGCCTATAGCACTTACAAGTGTTGATAAAATTGTTAACTGGGGTCGTTCAAATTCACTTTGGGCACTAACTTATGGTCTTGCTTGTTGTGGTATTGAGATGATGGCTTCTGGTGCATCTAGATACGACTTCGACCGTTTTGGAACAATTTTTAGAGCATCTCCACGTCAATCAGATGTCATGATAGTTGCAGGAACTCTTACAAAAAAACATGCTGAGTTTATCAAAAGACTATATGACCAAATGACAGAGCCTAAATGGGTCATATCTATGGGGTCATGTGCTAATACTGGGGGTATGTTTAATACGTATGCAACTGTTCAAGGAGTTGATAGAATTATTCCTGTAGATCTATACCTTCCTGGCTGTGCACCTCGTCCTGAGACGCTACAATATGGAGTTATGTTGTTACAGCAAAAAATCCGTGCTAATCATGCATCTAAAGCACAAAAAGCAAAAAGGCTAATGTAATGAGAGCGTACAAAGCTAAAGATAATGTACAAGCTAAGGCTTATTACACAGATAGATTTTATAAATCTCCTCAAGTACCTAAAAGCCCACCAGAGAGTGATGAAGTATTTAATGCTGATTTAGAAGCTATTAAAGCTAAATTTGATGTTTTAGATGCTTACATCCAAGTTGGACAAATGGTTGTTTATATTAATGCTAATGACAATTATGGTGTTTTAGAACTTATGAAAGATTCTCTTGAATACACTCAACTCACAGAGATGAGTGCTATAGATTGGATAGCTGATAGAGGTGGTTTTGAAGTTTTCTATCAGATGTTGAGTATGAACAAGCGTAAGCGTATTCGTATTAAACTTTTCATTGAAAAAGGAATGGCTGTAAACTCTGTTGAAAAACTTTTTCGTAGTGCTGATTGGTCTGAGAGAGAAATGTTTGATATGTTTGGTATTGAAGCTAATAATCATCCATTTATGAAAAGAATTCTTATGCCTTACGACTGGCAAGGTAATCCTCTACTTAAAACTTATCCATTGCAAGGTGATGAATTTTCTGCTTGGTATGAAATAGATAGAATCTATGGAAAAGAAGCAAGAGAAGAGATAGGACCTGAAATCCGTGATACAGCAAGAGTTGACCGTTATGACTCCCAAAGATTTGGTCGTTTAGGTCATGAAGTGCCTAAAGGAACAAAGATTACAGGAGACGAGCCAGCAGTTGAACAACCTTATCAAGAAGACGGTGGTGTGTTCTTGATTAAAGAATTTGATAAAAAATCATCAGTTGTTATTGATGATCCTCAGAGATAGGTAGAAATATGGCACAAATAAAAAATAGACTAAATCCGTTTTTTGAAAATATCACTTTTGATAGAGAAGACAATGAAGTTATCTTAAACTTTGGTCCTCAGCATCCCTCTGCTCACGGACAGTTACGTTTAATGTTGCACCTTCAACATGAGCAGATTGTAAAAGCTGTTCCAGACATTGGATATTTGCACCGTGGTATGGAAAAAATGGCTGAAAATATGATTTATAATGAGTTCATGCCAACTACTGACCGTATGGATTACATTGCTTCATCTTCAAACAATTATGGATTTGCTCTTGCAGTAGAGAAACTTATAGGCTTAGAAGTTCCTCGTCGTGCTAAAGTAATTCGTATGATGCTTTTAGAAATCAATCGTCTTTTATCTCATATATTTTGGTTAGCAACTACAGCTCTAGACATTGGTGCAATGACAGTTTTTCTTTTCGCATTCCGTGAAAGAGAATACTTAATGGATATTATCGAAGGCTATTGTGGAGCTAGACTTACACATGCCGCTATTCGTATTGGTGGTGTTCCTCTAGATATTCAAGATAACTTTATATCTCAGCTAAAAGATTTTCTAGATAAATTACCAGCAAATATTAAAGACTATGAAGACCTTCTTGACACTAACCGTATATGGTTAATGAGAATGGAAAAAGTAGGTGTTCTTTCTAAAGAGATGGCATTGTCTTGGGGCTGTACTGGACCTATGCTTAGAGCATCCGGAGTAGCTTGGGATATTCGTAAAGAAGAGCCATATGAGTTATATGATGAAGTAGAATTTAGTGTTCCTTTCTCAGATAAGGGTGATAACTTCGCTCGTTATCGTGTTTATATGCAAGAGATGAGAGAAACTGCGAAAATTCTTTATCAAACAATAGATATGTATGAAGAATGTGTTAAAAAAGGAGAGACTGAGTTAATGGCTCATGCTCCTAAATATATCTCAGCTCCAAAGCTTGATATTATGACTCAGAACTACTCTTTAATGCAGCATTTTGTTCTAGTAACACAAGGTATGAGACCTCCTGTTGGAGAAGTTTATGTTGCAACTGAATCACCAAAGGGTGAACTCGGTTTCTTTATTAACTCTCAAGGTGGACCATATCCATATAGACTAAAGCTTCGTGCTCCGTCTTTTTGGCATACAGGTGTATTAACTGACATATTACCTGGTAATTATATTCCTGATGTTGTTTCAATTATTGGTACAACAAACATTGTATTTGGAGAAGTTGACAGATGAAACGATATGATTTAAGACACTTAAAAACAAAGTTTGAACCTAGAATGAAAGAAATTCTAGCAACTCATAGTGCGGGCGAAGTAGCAATCTTTTTATTTGAAATAGGGGACTTTACTCCTGTGCAAAATTCTGCAGATTTAGTAAAAGAGTGTGGTTATAATTTAATGAACTCTTTAAAGTTTAACGAAGTCGACTGGACTATCGTAGTAAAAAAGGCATAGCGCCTAAAATATAAGACAAGACATTCAAAAACAAATGGAGAAAATTCTATCTATGAGAATAAATAATAATAATATTGAGTATACAAGCCTTTGTGGCGCCGGCCGTATTGGCTATGATTTTGACATTAATGCAAGTAAAGATGAAAATGCATTCAATAAAGCTATTGAATCTTTTAAACAAGCAAAAGCTATACGTTTTTCATCAATGGTTACAAATGAAGAAGCATATCTATTACAGCTTTTAAAAGAGAAACTTGGTATTAAGTTGTTTAACGAAGATGCAAGAAAATTTCAAGAATTTATGAAAGCCTACAGTTCTATAAGTGGAAAACTTCATCATAGTGGTTCAATAGATGCAATAAAGCAAGCAGATGCAGTAATAGTTATCGGAAGTAAAATTGCAAGTGATAATCCAGCTGTTAGCAATGCTCTAATAACTTCGTCTAAAGATAATGGGGCTAAAATAGTTTACGCTCATCCAATGGAAGATCCTTCAATACAAAATATAGTTACTCAATTTATGAAATATGAAGTTGGAACTGAAGAAGGTGTTCTGGCACTTCTTGCTAATGGAATTTTAGAAAATGCTGATTTGTCTGATGATGAAAGAGCCTTCTTTAATGATTTAGATTTAGGTTATCTAGGAGCTGAGAGTAATATAGGTAATGAAGAGATAGATCATATGATGGAGTCTTTTTCACAAGCAAAAAATTGTGTCTTAGTAGTTGGAAATGACTTAATGGCTCATTCACGCTCACAAAATATTGCAAAACTTGCTGCTATGATTGAGAAATATAGCTCGTTTTCTCTAGTAATTGTGCCTGCTGAAGTAAATACTCTTGGTGTTTCTCTGATTTGTGATTTAGATAAAGACGAAGATATTGAAAATGTTGTGGGTTACAATGCTAAAGGTAACTATACTATTTCATCTTTATCTTATTCAAATCTTGATGTACCTTCATTGAATAAGCACTTAGATACTTTTGTAAATATAGACAACAATGTAGTTGTTATAAATGTTACAGCTGAGTTTGATTCTTACTCATTAAATGACATAGCATCTGCTTTAGATGTTAAAACTACACAAGCTAATAGTTTAGAAAAATCATTATCTCCTTATAGTTCTGATAAAAAAGCTTGTCTACTTGATGAAGTAGCATGTAAGGCTGATGGAAAACTTGAAGCGATAGATGAGTTACCAGAGTTTAATGGAACAATTATTTATCAAGTAAATCCAGCAGAGCAACTTGAAAAAGACAACACTCTTAGAGGCTCTGCCCAATTTGCTTCTGCAGCGAGAATTTCAGATGGTGATAAAGTTGAAATAAACTTTGGTTCTCAAACTATTACGAGAGACTTCAAGCTTGATAGTGAGATGAAGGGTACGATAGCATTGAATCCTATATTTGACAATGTATTAGATGCTAGTAGATACAAATTTGAAAAATCCAAAATAAAAAGAGTAATACAATGAGTAAAATTACTATAAATATTGACGGTAAAACAGTTGAGACACAAGAGGGTGAGACTATACTTAATGCCGCTCGTGCGAATGATATTTTCATACCAGCTCTATGTTATTTATCAAGATGTAGCCCGACATTAGCTTGTCGTGTTTGTCTTGTTGAAGCCGATGGAAAACAAGTTTATGCGTGTAATGCTAAGTCTAAAGAAGGTATGAGTATCACCACTAAGACTCAAAGTATTGAAAAAGAGCGCCGTGCAATTATGGAAGTATATGATGTAAATCATCCACTTCAATGTGGTGTTTGTGATCAATCTGGTGAGTGTGAACTACAAAACTATACTTTAGAGATGGGTGTTGATTCTCAATCTTATACAGTAAAAGATGTTCCAAGACCATCTCATGACTGGGGACATATACATTATGATCCGGGTCTTTGTATAGTTTGTGAAAGATGTGTTACCGTTTGTAAAGATATGATTGGTGACAATTCTTTGAAAACTATTCCTCGTGGAGCAGATGCACTAGAAGCTGAGTTTAAAGATACGATGCCAAAAGATGCATATGCAATGTGGAATAAACTTAACAAGTCAGTAATCGGTCTAACTAATGGAACCGATGTACTTGACTGTACCAGTTGTGGAGAGTGTGCTTCTGTTTGTCCTGTTGGAGCGCTTGTAGATACTCAATTTATGTATAAATCAAATGCATGGGAACTTAAACAAGTTCCTGCTACTTGTGGACATTGTTCTGCTGGATGCCAAATATCTTATGATGTTAAACATACAAGTATTGAAAATAGTAGTGAAAAAATTTACCGTGTTATGAATGAGTGGAACTATGTTTCTCTTTGTGGTGCAGGTAGATACGGATTTGATTATCAAAACGAAGTAAAAGCAAAGGATGAAAAAGCATTTGCATCTGCTATTGAAGCTTTCAAAAAAGCTGATACAATCAAGTTTACTTCAACTATTACAAATGAAGAAGCTTTTGTACTTCAAACTTTAAAAGAAAAATACGGATATAAACTTATAAATGATGAAGCTAAGTCTTTTCAAACTTTTTTGAAAAACTATAGTGAAATAAGTGGAACTACGCTTTATGGAAGTGATTTAAAATCTACTCATAATTCTAACTTCGTTATATCTGTTGGAGCTGCGCTTAAAAGTGATAATCCAAACGCAAGATATGCTCTTAACAACTCTATGACTGTAAACAAAGGTGCTGGTCTTTATTTTCATCCGGTAAAAGACCCTATTATAGAAGGTCTTTCAAAAAGCATTATGACTGTTCAACATGCACCACTTCAAGAAGAAGCTGTTTTATATCTTATCTTAGACCTTTTTGCTGACAAAGAAAAACTTCCTGCAAAAGTAGTTGAATATTTAGAGACTTTCCATTCACAAAAAACTATAACGGTTGAAGAAACTATAAAAGAAAAAGTAGTTGAAATTGTTAAAGAGATGAAAGTAAATGAAGAAACCGGTCAAGAGGAAGAAGTAGAAGTAGAAAAATCTAAAATGGTTCCTAAAATAGTATCTAAAGAAGTTGTCGTTGATGAAAATGCTCTTTTAAGCATGATAAATGCTGATGATAAATTTATGGAAACTTTAGAAAAAAATCTAAATAAAAAAGACACTTTTGCAATGATAGTTGGAGCAGATTTATATAATCACCCAAACTCTAAAAACCTTGCTAGACTAGTTGGCTTAGTTGAGAAATGTAGTGAAATTAATCTTACTATGATTCCCCCACTAACTAACTCTTTAGGTGTAGCATTGATTTGTGAACTTGATGAAGAAAAAGGTTCTTACACTATTGGTTATAACGTCAGCGGAGATTTTACTCTATCTGCTTTGGGTAACGGCGACTTAGATATGCCTGCAATTAACCAACAAGAGGGAACATTAACTTCTATCAACAAAAAAGTTAATCCTACAAATGCAGCAGTTTCTTATAATGGTTATGAGTTAAATGATATAGCTAATGAACTTGGCCTTAAAGCCGAGAACGTTATAGATTATACTAAATCTCTTCCAACTACAGTTGGTTTTAAAGAAGAAGAGTTTGATAAGTTGCCGAATCATTATGAAAATGATGGAACGGAAGTTAGAGGATATCTTCTTGAAAATGTAAAACTTGAGATAAGTACAGACCAAGATGTAGAACCATGTAGTGAAGATAAATTAGAAGGAAATTTAATTTATCTTGCAAACCCAGTAAGACAATTTACAGATTTTACAAATAAAGCTACTAATCTTAACGAGGTTGCAGGTCTTTATATTAGCGAAGAGTTCTTAAATAATTCAGAGCTAAATGAAGGTGATAGTGTAAAAGTTAAAAGTAGTAATGGTGAGATTATTTTAAATATCATAAGTGATAATAAAATTGCGGGTGATATTGCAATCTTACCAACGTTTGATTCAAAAATAAATTCAGAAGCTCTGTTTAGTGGTTACCGCTTCGCAACAGCTTCGATAGAAAAGGTGTAATATATGGAAACAGCGTATTTAATTGAAACGGTTATAAAAATCGTTGTAGTTTTACTTATATTTTCTGCACTAGCTGGTATAGGAACTTACTTTGAACGTAAAGTCCTTGCATTTATGCAACGTCGTCTTGGGCCAATGATTGTTGGTCCTTATGGATTATTGCAATTTGGAGCAGATGGAATAAAACTTTTTGCAAAAGAAGATATTGTACCAACAGGAGCTGTGGCTCCTATATTTAAAATAGCTCCTGTAATTACTGCTGCTACTGCATTTATGGCAGCTGCAGCAATCCCATTTTTACCACAATTTACTATATTTGGATACACCGTTCATCCAATTATATCTGATATCAATATTGGTATTTTATATATTCTTGGAATTATGGGAGTCGGTCTTTATGGCCCACTTCTTGGTGGTATGGCATCTGCAAATAAATATTCACTACTTTCAGCTGCAAGAGCTGCTGCTGTATTTATCTCATATGAGGTTGTTACAGGATTATCTTTGCTAGCTCCAATAATGTTAGTAGGTTCTTTATCCCTTATAGACTTTAATGAGTATCAAAATGGTGGAATAGGTAGTTGGATGATATGGACTCAACCCGTAGCTTTTATCTTGTTTTGGATAGCTGCATTTGCTGAGACTGGTCGTACACCATTTCACCTTATTGCAAATGACCATGAGATTATCGATGGTTTTGGTACTGAGTATTCAGGTATGAGATGGGGACTTTTCTTTATCGGTGAATATGCGAATATGTTCTTTATATCATTTATAATTCCTTTAATCTTTTTAGGTGGTTATGGAGATGGAAGTTTCCTTGGTGCATTAGGATTACTCGCTAAGATGTCATTTTTCTTTTTCTTCTTCTTATGGACAAGAGCTGCTTGGCCTGATGTAAGACCAGATCAGCTTATGTGGTTATGTTGGAAAGTACTAATGCCAATAGCAGTATTAAATATCTTAATTACTGCAATAGTGTTGATTTAAGGGGGTAATGATGAAAAATGAACAATTCAATAATAGAGATGTATCTAACGACTACTTTATGGTAGATATTCCAGATTATCCAACCCAGCCATGGGATAAGTTTGTAAGAGTAGTTAAAAGAACTTTCAGAGGCGAGCTTTTTATTGGTCTTTGGGTTGTTATGCGTGAGATGATTAAATTTGATATTCATACTGTTAGTTATCCTGAAGAAAAGATGCCAATAGGTCCTAGATATCGTGCTGTGCATGAGATGAAAAGACTATGGGAATCTGAAGCTGAGAGATGTATTGGTTGTGGACTTTGTGAAAAGATTTGTATATCAAACTGTATCAGAATGGAAACAAAAATAGACGAAAATTCTCGTAAAGAAGTTAGCGAATATACGATTAACTTAGGGCGTTGTATCTTTTGTGGTTATTGTGCTGAAGTTTGTCCTGAGTTAGCTATTACACATGGTGGTCGTTATGAAAATACAAGTGAGCAAAGAGCGCACTTTGTAGATTATGCGGCTATGTTAACACCAATCGATAAGATGAAAGCCGGTACTCAGTTAGAGTTTGAAGGTTTTGGTGCAATTACACCACATGAAGATGAGCGTGTTAAAAAAACACCTCTCTCATATTAAGGAGTTTGGGTATGTTTGAAGCGATTGCTTTTTATTTGTTTGCTTTTTTAACAATAGTGATGTTTTACATAACGGTAACTACATCTCAAGCGTTATATGCTTTAACAGCATTAGCAGCAGGAATGATTTTAATATCAGGATTTTTCTTTATTTTAGGGGCTGACTTTTTAGGTGCGGTGCAAATCGTAGTTTATTCTGGTGCGGTTATGGCTCTTTATGCCTTTGGTATGATGTTCTTTGATACAACAAGAGAAGTAAAAGAAAAGGCTGGTAACAAATTACTTATTACCGGTCTAGCTACTATTTCAGCTGTTTTGGTTATTTTAATCTTTGCTGCTCCGATAGTTGGTAATAATATTACGGCTCTTTATCCAATGACTGAGGGTGTTGGTAATACTCAAGAGATAGGTATAGTTCTTTTTACAAAATACTTGGTACCTTTTGAACTTGCTGCGGTAATGTTACTTGTTGCAATGGTTTCAGGTATCGTTTTAGCAGGTAAAAAAATGGACTTATCTCTTACTCTTTTAAAAGAGACTGAGATTATAGATATTAAAAATGAACAAATTAAAAAGGTACTTTTATGATGGAAATAGGACTTAACCACTATCTTGTACTTTCTACAATCTTATTTTCTATTGGTTTAATAGGAGTAATGAGAAGAAAGAACCTTCTAATGCTATTTTTCGCAACAGAGATATTGCTTAACTCGGTAAATATTTCTTTTGCTGCGATTTCACATTACTATGGTGACTTAACTGGTCAGATGTTTGCATTTTTTATAATTGCAATTGCTGCTTCAGAAGTTGCTGTAGGACTAGGATTGTTAGTTGTTTGGCATAAACGTCATAATAATATTGACCTAGAAACAATGTCAAAAATGAAAGGATAAAGATATGGAAATATTACTATACACAGCACTATTTTCACCGCTTGTTGGTTCTTTGTTCGCTGCACTTTTTGGTGCAAAACCTAAGACAATTATTGCGGGTATAGTTCCAACTGCTTTACTAGGATTATCACTTATAGCAAGCACAATTCTATTGATATCTATACTTTCAAATGGACAAATTGTTCATGTTGAGATGATGACTTGGATTTCTGCTGGTAATCTTTATATCCCTTTTGGTTTTATTGTTGATCAAGTTAGTATTACTATGATGATGGTTGTAACTATAGTCTCAACTGTTGTGCATGTTTACGCAATTGGTTATATGGATCATGACAAAGGATTTAACCGTTTCTTCTCATGGTTGTCAGCATTTGTTTTTTCAATGTTAATCCTTGTAATGAGTGATAACTTTGCGGGTCTTTTTATTGGCTGGGAAGGTGTTGGTCTATGTTCATGGGGACTAATCGGATTTTGGTACCATAAAGAGAGTGCTACTTGGGCTGCTAATGAGGCTTTCATTATGAACCGTATTGCTGACCTTGGTATGCTTATTGGTATTTTCTTAGTATATTGGAACACTGGTACACTTCAGTATCACGAAGCTTTTGCAGCAATGCCTGCTTTAGATACAGATGTACTAACTTGGATGGGTATTTTCTTATTTATTGGTGCTATGGGTAAATCAGCTCAGTTTCCGTTACACACTTGGTTAGCAGATGCAATGGAAGGTCCTACTCCCGTATCTGCACTTATTCATGCTGCAACAATGGTTACAGCTGGTGTTTACTTAGTTGTTCGCTCAAACGAATTATATGCTTTAATCCCTAACGTTGGATTATTTATAGCATCTCTTGGTGCATTTGTTGCAATGTTTGCAGCATCTATGGCTTTAGTAAATCGTGATATCAAACGTGTAATTGCATACTCAACTCTTTCTCAATTAGGTTATATGTTTGTTGCAGCTGGTCTTGGTGCTTATTGGGTTGCACTATTTCATCTAATGGCACACGCATTCTTTAAAGCACTTCTCTTTCTTGGTGCTGGTAACGTCATGCACGCAATGGACAGTGAACTTGATCCATTTAAAATGGGTGGACTTGGTAAGAAAATGAAGGGCAGTATGGTAATGATGACATTAGCATCTGTAGCTCTTGCAGGTATATACCCATTTGCAGGTTTCTTCTCAAAAGATTTAATTTTAGAAGTTGGATTTGTTGATCATCACTATATTATCTATACGGTTTTACTTTTGACAGCTGGTTTGACTGCATTTTATTCATTTAGAATTATTGCACTAATATTCCATGGTGAAGAGAGATACAAACTATTTGGCTTTCACCCGCATGAAGCATATAAATATATGCTAGTTGGAATGAGTCCTTTACTTATTTTGGCAATTATTGCTGGTGCATTTAAAATGACTTATTTTGAAATGGTAACAGCAGTTTTACCTGCTACTGAGTACCATGTTCACAGTGTAATGACATATTGGATTATGACTATTGGTACACAGTTATTTGTTATAGCAGCTATTCTTTATGCGTATAAAAAATATACAAGTAAAGACATTAAATTACCAGATGGAACAAGTAAGATGGAAAAAAGTTTTGCGTATAAACTTTTAATCAATCAATACTATATTCCATATGCTTATGAAGAGTTTCTTGTTAAACCATACAGAAAACTTTCAACTATATTTTGGAAACAAGTTGATCAGAAAATTGTTGATGCATCTGTAGATGGTATTGCTAATATCATCTACTCAACGGGTCAGAAAACAAGAACAATGCAAAGTGGTAATTTGTCCACAATGCTTAAATGGATGGTAGCTGGATTAATTGCTCTATTATCACTAGCTGTTGTCTTTGGATTAGCAGTTAGACATTACGATAAAATTAATATAATTTTATCTGGTTTAGGAGTTTAATAGATGTTTGAAAGTATTTTATCAATTTTAATTTTCTTTCCAGCTTTAGCAGCTGTACTTGGATTTGTAGTTACAAAGGACAGTATCCGTTCTTATGGGGTAGCAGTTTCATTTATTGAGTTC
>JBLIEY010000023.1:0-23084 GCA_047633475.1 Sulfurimonas sp. | reverse complement strand
AAATATTCTTGCATTTTTTTCTTCTGTTATTTTTATGGCTTCTAGTATTTTTTCTTTGTAATCATCTAAAGCACTGTACTTTTCTTTATAGATTGTTTCAAATAATTCTTCAACAGTGGGATTTAAAAGCAAAAACTTATTGACACTTTTCTCTTTTATTCTACTAAATACTTCGCTATCTCTTTCTTTGAAAAATTCTTGATTTGTAATAAAGCCAAACAAATCATTTAAATCTATTTTAGATGACTTTCTCTCAAAATCATCAAAGCAGATTACTCCGCCATTCATTAAGCTTTCTATACCGCTTTTCATAGTTTGCTTGTTTTTCTCTGCTTCCACTTTTTCAGCACTTTCTGAGAGTTCAACTTCTATACCAAAGATAGAAACCTTTGGCATAAAACTAGCAACTTTTGTAAAAACTGAACATGCTGAACTTATAACTTTGTTATCGTCTTTAGTGAAAAGGTTATATGAAAGTGAATATATTTCATTCTGTAATTCTTCTATAGAGTCTTTTCCATAAAGACTAATAAACACATAACTTTTATCTTCTTTTTTCAAGTCTTTAATTAATTCTTTTTCAATCTCTGTTTTCCAAAAATGAGTTTTTCCACTTCCCCAAACTCCACTAAGCATTAGTATCTCGCCGTTACGATTATCTTGTTTAAAGTAAGGATTTGAACCTACCACCAAATATTTTTTTATATCATCTTGATTAGCCATTATATAGCTACCCTCTTTACATCTTGTTGTGTAATGTGGAGTTTTGATTTATACTCAACCTTACCGTTACAAATAGGATAGTTAATCATATTCGCTCCTTAAATTGCTTCATTCGTTATTTTCCAATTTTCTTTTGTTCTTTTTCTATCTTAATTATACTTTTTTCTGGAACATCTAGGTCTTCTGGCATAGTTCCACCTAGCTCTTCAATGGTTTGTCTTATTTTTTTTCCTACTTCATGGTGTGTTTGATTTGCACTATGTTTATCTTTAATGCCATCTTTTTTTAGTTTTTCTTCTGCTTGTGTTGCACGGAAAAGGTTGGCAGCCAGTTCTGTACTTCCCATATAGTCAAGTATTTTATGAGATTTTTTGAGTTGTTTTTTTTGATGTATGCCTTTTGCATCAAGTCCGCCATATAAACCTTTATATCCATGATTTTGAAATATTGCAAAATCTAAGTTTGTTTCTACTCCAGATTTAAACGCAGCATCTACAAGTTGTTTATTGTGCTCTTTTAGCTCATTTCTTAAAAAAAGTCTTTTTTCATCCTCTTTTAACTGTAAAAAAGTTTTATCATCTTGTAGTTCTTGTCGTCTTGTCTGTAGTGCAAAATAAGTTTGTCCATTGGCTACTATTGGTTTACTAGGATCTGCATTTTGAACTATTAGGTAACAAGCATATCTTGATAATGCAAAAGATGGATATGGATTAGATACACCCGAACCACCCAAAACCACCTCGGTGACTTCAACGAGGTGGTCTAAAATATTTTGTCCACTATTTTTACAAGCTTCTTTTGCTTTTTCAATTACATTAGTAAAGTTTCTAAAGTCACTATATCCAAGCAGTTTACCTAAAGCTCTAGCGTACCAAAATTCATTGCCATCTTTATCTATTTGTTTTATGTCTTCAAATGATTGGTAATGTGTATCTTCTATATTATTCATATAATCCACCCTTAATACTGTCTAGAACCATAACATTAAAAATCAATTTTATTAAAAAATATGTCATTTTGCAAGATATTATCTACTCTCTCCCACACATAATCTTATACTCACAAAAAAGGCAGTTTTTAGTATCTTCACATTTTTCAAAGTTTACGTCTTCTATCATCAACAAGTCTTTTATGTTTGACTCTAAGACTGCTAGTTTTTCTTCTAAAAAAGCTTCTGGAACTATTTTAGAATCTTTGAGGTCATAGTATCCACATGCACTAACATTGCCTATCGTAGATGCTAGAAGGTAATAGAACTCAAGTTGGAAGTCTGTTGCATCTGGGAAAGTTTTTGCTGTGTAGAGAGGATATGAGCCTGTTTTATAGTCTAGTACAAACAAGTTGCCATCTTTAGCATCTACTCTGTCTATCACTCCAGCTAAACGCATACCAGCATATGTGCATTCTAAAGCTTTTTCGCACTCTTTGACTTCCCAGCCATCAGCAAATCTTTGTATCTCTTTTTCACAAAACAGATTTAATCTTCTCTTTTGCATAGATATAAGGTATTTGTCTAGTTCACTTTTCCCACATTCGGCATCTAGTGCCTTGTGCAAGTCTCTTTTTAAATCATCAAAACTTTCATAGGAATTTTTCTTGATATACAACTCTTTTAGTGCATCATGAACAGCTGTTCCAATTTCGTATTCAGCTGGCATATCTTTGGGAATTTCATGTGATTTTATCTGCTGTATATATTTATGATAATATTTTCTCTTGCAAGTCAAAAATGTTTTTAGCTTTGTAGCTGAGAGCTTTACATTTTTAAAACTGTAGTCCATTTTTATTTCTTTTTGCGGGACTGAAGTCCCACTTCCTAAATCTTTGTGAAAAAGAACCCTTGCATAATCTTGTTCTTCATAACTATTTTTAGGCTTGATGTCTAGATGCTTTAAAAACCTAGATGCACTACTCTGCTGAGATGCTACAAATGATATTGCTGTTTCTTTAGATGAGTTTATTAGCATCTCATAGTAATGCTTTTGAAGATTTTCTCTATCTCCCATTGTTGGAAGATTAGCCATCTCTCTTATGTTTGTATTTAAAAACATATCTTTGTCACTTCGTCTTGGAACATTTGAGTCACTAAAATCTACTATTACTACTGCATCAAACTCTATAGCACGAGTCTCAAGCACTCCCATAACCGTAACTTTACCACCTCGAACATCGTCAATAGTTGCAGATGACAAACGTTGTAGAAAAAGAGACATAAGAGATTTTACACTCATGTCTTTCATAACTGTAAGTATATTTTTTAGAGCATAAACTTGTTCTTTAAATATCTTGCTTTCGACCTTAGTAACTTCACAACTCTGTAAAAAACTATCAAAAAAGTCTACTATATCAACTTCTTCTACTTTTTTATAGTAGATGCTAAAGAGATCTTTATATATTTCACTACCAACTCTATTGAGTCTTGCACTATTTTCTTCACTCAACTGCTCGATTGCTTTACAAGATGAATTTAGTTTTTCATATATTTGCGTTGTTGAGTATGGTTCACCCATTGCAAAGTTGAAGTTAGATTCTTTATCAAAAGTTTTTAACATAGGTGCAAAGTTCTCATCAGGAAGAATAACAGCTATATTTTGGGCTTTGTAACCCTTCTCAACAAAGTCATAAATTTTCTTCTTCACAAACGCAACTTGTAACATTGTCTCGCTAAATGACTCACAACTTACATTTGAGTTTTTTAGAGCTATCTCTTTTTCAAGAACTTCTTTATCATTTAGTGAAAGTTTATACTTGTATCCTACTTCTAATTCAAAACCAAAAATTTCTGAAAATTTATCTTGCATCTTGGTATTAAACTTTGAAGTATCGAAGATAATACTCACACTACTAAATTCACAACATTTTTGAAGTAGCTCCAATTCAAAATTTGTCAGATGCCCAACTACATGAAGCTCAATATTTTTATGTGAAGATGCGTATTCATCATTAAAATTGTATAACTTTGGTAAAAATATTTTATCAAGAATTTTTCTTTCATTACAAAGATTTTCATACCTTCTATACAGTTCTTGAAGTATGCTTATATGTTCTTCATACTCAGCATAGATATCTGAAGTATCAAGAGTGTTTATGTCATACATTTCAGCACTCAACTCTTCAAAAAATTTAAATATATATGATGAATTTTTTGTAAAAGTAAAAAAGTTTCTTTGGATTTGCAAGGAGTCAAATGAGTTGAAATCTGAAGCTTCTAGAAGAAGTAGAACTCTACTGTCTTCATCCGTCATTTTAAAATCTTTAACGATGCAAAGCTTAGAAATGAATTCACTCATAGTTATATGATTTGGTAGAAAAAGTGTTGATGTCTCGATTTTTAGTTGCTCATGCCTAATGGCACGAGCTGAGGGTAGAACTATTGTAGTTTTATTCATATATACTAACTTACAATTTTTTTAATTCTTGTGCCAACTTTAATTTTGTCAAATTTATTAAAAATCTCTTGA
Source organism: Sulfurimonas sp. (assembly GCA_047633475.1). GTDB lineage: Bacteria > Campylobacterota > Campylobacteria > Campylobacterales > Sulfurimonadaceae > Sulfurimonas. Next base: position 18,900 of record JBLIEY010000023.1, on the reverse strand, counting down.
GTTCTAGTATCTGCTTTTAGGTTATAAAATCTTGCTAAATCACCTATCTTTACATTAACTAAAATATTCCATTGTCCTTCATTTGAAAGCTTAATACTGTTAAATTTATATACACCATTACTAATAACTGGCTGATCAAGATCAATTCTTGTATTTCCTACTGGTCTATTCATAACAACTTTAAACTTGGCAGTATCAACTAAATTAGAATTTGAATCACGTACTATAAATTTTAATTTTGTATCATGAACGCTCAAGCTATCACTTAAAAATTCGATACTGTATTTTTTATTAAAAGCTATTTCAGATTCTATTATATTGTTAATATCACCATCTACTTTATGGTAACTGTCCATATAAAGGTCACTTTCTTGGATGTCAGCAGTTCCTGTTACAATAACAGTTGCAACACAAAAACCAAATACCATAGTTATCAAAAAAGCAATAGTATATGGCCAAATTCTTCCACTACTAAAATTCATCTGGGTGTCTTCTCCTGTATATAGCTCTTCTAAGATATTGGAGTATAGCAAAAATTACGAAACCATAAAAAAACAATTTCAATATAAATATAAAATTCTTATTTGCATTACCTGCAGCACTAGGTAGTTCCACATTTTTACTAACAGCAATTTGTTCTGCTATATCAGTATAACCATTATATAAAGCTGCACTATATTTGCCTAAAGTTTCATCTTTTGCTTTTAAACCAATAAGAGGGAGAATAGTTCCCCCATAATTAGTTATATTAGCTATAAAGCTATCAAAATCTTTACTGCTTGTTAGAGCAACAGCAACAGCTTGTAAGAGTGACGCGGCCGGACTTAGCACCTGTTCTTTATCAAAATATTCATATAAAGATAAATCATTTGTACATATATCAATTTTTTTATCTAACTCTGAAAATACAAGAAATATACTTGGCTCTTTAAACTTTTTAAGTAAGTCTTTTTCATATTCTAAAATATTACTATAACCCTTAAACTCTTTAATAGAAACAAGTCTTAGTTTAATACCTGTACTTTGATATAGTTCTTCACCTAATCTATTTACATTTATCCTGAAATCAGGATTATTAATTACTTCATCTTTATATAAATATTCATCTGCTAATAAAATATTTTGAAAAAACACAATGAAGATGAGGGCCGCTAGCCCTCTTGAAAATTTCAATAAAACTTCCTAACCTACGAACATGTGATTAGGAGTAACCACAACATAAATAGTATAGATAGCCATTATAATAAGGCCCAATGTAAGTATTTTTTCCATATCTATTTCTCCACTATTTTAACATCAACCATATGTTTAGCATTATCTTCGCTAAACATTTGTATTGATGATGGATTTTCTAATTTGTAAAAATTTTCACTATTTGCTTTTTGTACATTAAAACCCCAAATTGTAAGACCAGCTAAAATACCAAGCAACAACAAAGTTGCAATTAGCATACCAGTTATACCATCAAGAGCAAATATATTTCTGTTTTCATTCATATTAAACTCCTTATTTACTTAAACTATTAACATAAGCAGCAACAGCTTCTTTTTGTTTTTTGTTAAGTACATCTATTTTAGGCATCTTACCGATTACACCTTTTTTACCATAGTTAAGTACATTTACAACCAATGCTGAATCAAAGCTTGCAATATTAGGAGCTACCATCTCCATACCCTTACCATCTGGACCGTGACAAGCGGCACAAGTTCCAGCAAATGTGTCAGCACCAGCACCAGTCATTCCATTCGCTACATAAGTAGAAACAGCGTCGATTTCAGCATCCGTAATTAAAGCACCAGTATTCACATTGAATAAACCATTACGATCTGGCATAGGCATTTCAATACCTAGAAGTTTATTATCTGATCCATTCTCAACAACATACTTAACAACATTAGCTTCAAGTCTTACATTAAGATTTGCTGCTTGTCCATTTATACCATCAGCACTTAAACCATGACATACAGCACAATTAGATAGATAAACAGACTCACCCATTTCTACTAATCTATCACCCGTAATAGAAGCATATTGTGCTTCAAATTTAGCATTGTGTACAGCAACATCTTCATTATACTCACCAATTTGTGAATACGAATTTACTGGGTACCCTGCAACGTAATACCACATTCCCCAAATCATTGTTAATCCAAAAACTATTGCCCAACCAGTTGGTATTGGATTGTTATACTCACCAACGCCATCCCAACTCTCTTGCAATAAATCACCATCTGCAGTATCAACTTGCATCTGGCGAACATATTTAACAACAACAAATATCGTAGCCGTTACCAGTACAATTGCACCCACTACAGCTATTAGATTTACAACATCACTTGAACCATGTTTAAAGTCAAATGCCATATATGTTGCGGACAACATAAGTGCAATAAGGACAATTGCCCCTAGATAAAGCTTATTCATATATTTCTCCTATTTCTTTTTAGCATCATGTCTATCAGCTACCGGTGTATCTGATATATCATCATGTAGTGCCATATTGCTATATTCTTCGTAATCAGTGCCATCTGCATTTTTTCTTTTAGTATATAAGTGATAAATATATGCATAAAAGACAACAACTAGAACAGCCCCCGCTACAACATAAGCATAACCCTGAATGTTAGCAATATCCACTATAAATTCCTTATTTGAGAGAATTCATGTATGCAATAATTGCAACAATCTCTGGAATTTGACCTTTAGCTACCATATCTTTAACATTCTGATTTTTCATATCTGCTGCTACTATTTTAGCTTCAGCCAATGCCAATGCACGAGCTTCTTCAACAGTATTTCCCATCTTGATAGTTTTCATTGAACCATCAGCCATAGGTACAGGTTTATTATATGGAACACCAAAAAAGCTCTCTATTGTCACTTGCTCTGCATAGGCAGTATCAATATCAGATAAGTTTGTAAACATCCATTTATAGCCAGGCATGATACTACCAGGAACTATCGCAGCAGGATCCATCATATGATTTTCATGCCACTCTGTAGTTCTATAGTTACCAACTCTCATCAAATCTGGACCAGTTCTTTTTGAACCCCAAAGGAACGGACGATCATAAGCATACTCACCACTTAGAGAATATTTACCATATCTATCAGTTTCTGATTTAAAAGGACGAACAAGTTGTGAATGACAAGCATTGCAACTATTTTTAATATAAACATGACGACCCGCTAACTCTAAAGTAGAGTAAGGGGTTGTACCGATTACAGGACGAGATGCTTGTGCAAAACTTGGTAGTAATGTAACAATACCAGCAAAAGCAATAACTAAGAATACAACTACCGCAAATAAGAACGGATTTTTTTCTAACCAATGAAACATATTATAATCCTTTCTTTTATGCGCCCATAGGCGTAGCAGATTGTAGCTCAGACTCTTCTATAGGACGAGCAGACATAGTTTTATAAATATTATAAGCCCACATAAGAACACCAATCAAGAATAATGTACCACCAATACCACGAAGTATCATATAAGGATGGATTACAGAAACTGTATCCATGAAAGAGTAAGCTAAATTACCATATTCATCATGTGATCTCCACATCATACCCTGAGTAATACCCGCAATCCACATAGAAGTAAAGTAGAATACTATACCTAAAGTTTGAATCCAAAACTGTAATGTCATAAGACTTTTTGAATAAATCTCTCTCTTATAAATACGAGGAGCCATATGGAATAGTGCAGCGATAATCATAAAAGCAACCCAACCAAGTGTACCATCATGAACATGTCCAGGAATCCAGTCAGTAAAGTGAGCAATAGCATTAACTGATTTAACTGCTTGAACAGGACCTTCTAGTGTTGAGAACATATAAAAAGTTGAAGCTAAAAGCAAGAACTTAATCATTGGAGACGCCGCAACTTGTTGCCACTCACCTTTTAGAGTAAGAAGCATATTAATAGCTGAACCCCAAGATGGTAAAATTAATACAACAGAGAATACAGAACCCATAGTTTGAACCCAATCAGGAACAGTTGAAAAGAGTAAGTGGTGACCACCAGCCCATAAATAAACAAACATTAAACCCCAAAAAGACAATAATGATAATTTATATGAGTAAATAGCTTGACCAGACTCTTTTGGTAAAAAGTAATAAATCATTGCAATAATTGGAACAGTAAACACGAATGCAACTGCATTATGACCATACCACCATTGAACTAAAGCGTCATTAGTACCTGCGTATGCTGAAACTGAGTGCATTATATCACCATGTCCACCAGAAGCAAAATATGTAGGTATTTCCATATTATTAAATAGATAAAGCATAGCCACACCTAAGAATGTAGCAATATAGTACCATACTGAAATATATAGTGACTTTTCTCTACGAATACCAATAAGACCAAAGATGCTAACACCCCAAAGCACCCAAACTATAACGATAGCAATATCTATAGGCCACTCAAATTCTGCATACTCTTTAGAAGTTGTATAACCCATAAGTAATGATACAACTACAGCTGCAACACCGATAATATATAGAAAAAATTGTAATTTTCCTATAAACATCAAGAATCTTGATTCAGCCATTGATACTTTAAGTACACGCTGACCGATATAATACCAAGTAGCAAAGATACCACTCACGGTAAAACCAAATGCTACTGTATCAGTATGCAATGGACGAAGACGACCGTACGCTGTGTATTCTGCTAAACCTTCACCAAACAAAGTATTTAGACCTGGAAAAGCAAGTTGAAATGCAATCAATACACCAACTGCCATACCAATAATTCCAAATATTATTGTTGCCCACATAAACCATTTAGCAATTGTATAGTCATATTCTAATGGACGATTCTCCATATATAGCCTCCTTAAAATTCAAAGTAATCATATCTATTAATCTTAAATAAATATTATAGACAAATTAACGATGTCATAATAACAGTATAAATATTTAAAGTATCTTAAGAAGTGACTATTTTATGACAAATTTGACCATTCATTAGTTTTTTGTTTACTTTTGTAGCTTATTAGAATAGATTTATTGAATTATTAGATGTTATTATTTGTTTAGATACCAAGTGGTATCTAAGTATTATCTTTTAATGAGAGATAGAAATTCTGAAAATATATATCTACTTTCTTTTGGACCAGGACTAGCTTCAGGGTGGTGTTGAACTGAAAATATTGGAGAATCATTATATTTTAAACCCTCAATAGTGTTATCAAAAAGATTAACATGCGTTACTTTTGCAATTTCAACAATATTATCAGGAACATTATAATTATGATTTTGTGCAGTAATCTCAACTAAACCAGTTGTGACATTTTTAACAGGATGATTTCCACCGTGATGACCAAACTTCAACTTAAAAGTGTCATAGCCATGAGAGATAGAAAGTAGTTGGTGCCCTAAACAAATTCCAAACATTGGAACTTTAGCAGCTATGAGTTTTTTAATTTGCTCTTGCTCTTTTTTTAGTACAAGTGGATCACCAGGACCATTTGAGAGAAATACTCCATCAATTGTTTTTGCATTATATTTAGCAATTAAGTCGTCTGCATTAAAATCATTTGGGATAACTTCAACGCCAATTCCAGCACTAACTAGCTCATTTAATATATTACGCTTTACACCAAAGTCAATAACAGCAATTTGTGCTTCGGGAGTTGGTGCTGATTCGTATTCAAACTCAACATCAGAATAAGTTGAAGTTTCATGCTTATATGCTTTTTGAGTACTTACTTGTTCAATATAGTTTACATCTTCAATACGAGGAGAATTCTCTAAGATTTTCTTTAGTTCGTCTTTGTCACTAATAATAGTAGAAGCTACCATCATCATAGCGCCTTCATTTCTAATCATCTTAGTTAAAAACCTAGTATCAATGTTGCAGATTCCCATAACATTGTGTTTAAGTAAAAAAGCACTTAATGATTCTTGGGCTCTAAAGCTTGAGTATCTTGATTGGTATTTTCTAACTAACATACCTTTAGCATGAGCAGTTGAGCTTTCCATGTCTTGCTCATTTACACCAACATTTCCAATTTCTGGCATCGTAAATGTTACGAACTGACCAGCATAAGATGGATCAGACATAATTTCCTGATAACCACTCATTGATGTGTTGAAAACTATCTCACCTACAACAGTGTCATCCGCACCAAAGCTATTTGCTTCTAGAAAAGTTCCGTTTTCAAGATATATATATACTTTTTTTGTAGCCGTATTCATTTGCATTTACTCCATACCTCTTTTAGTTAACTCTTCTCTATAAATTTTTTCATATAAAATATCAAACTCGTCTGTTCCGGGAATATATCTTTTTTTATAAGTTCTAATTTTATCCATTACAGCATCATCCATCTCAGAAGCATCTGCAATGAAAGATGTAATAGCACTATATATAATATTTTTTATACGATTTTCTGTTACATCGAAGTGAATTAGATCTTCTTCATAAAGTTCGTCTAAAATCTTATGAGAAATATCTGAGTATCTTTCTTCATAATTTAGTATTACTCCAAATTCAGGAGCAAGTTTTTTCTTAATCATAAAGAAAAGTTGTCTTTCATCTACAAGTTGAAATTCTATCTCTTCTTCGTTATCTTCACAAATTTCGTCTGCTTTTTCTTCAAGTGCCATCTCTTGATGAACATTATACAAAAGTATTTTCTCAGCCTCTTTAGCGATTGGCTCAAGACCTTTTGTCATCGTAACAACACCACTCTTATTTAAATCAATTGCAATTCTACTAGAGATATGAGGTATAGTTTTTAGTGATATTTTCATTGATGAACCCTACTTGTTAAATTAATTTCCGGATTTTACAATAATTATGATTAGAGTTTGATTATTTTTTTTGTTACTTAGCTAAAATAAGAGTGAGGGTAGATGCTTTTTTAGCATCCATTTTAGTAAGTATTTTCCCAACTGTTTTTGGTTTTAATGATTTTAATATTGAAGCTGCTTCTTTAGCATCCATGCTTGATAATATATCTGCAGCGGAAGCTGCTTTCATTTTAGAAAAAGTTTGAGCAATTTTTTCCATTTTGATATTTTTGGTCTCTTTTAAAACTTCTTCATCTTTTTTAAGCATTTTTTTGATTGAATCTTCTTTTTGAGTAACTTCTGCAAATTTTCTATCTACCGCTTCTTCTTTAATATTGAGTCTATTTTCTTTTTTCTTGAGTAGTTCTTCTGTAGCAGTTTTTAGAGAATTTAAGGATTGTTTTTGTTCATCTATACGTTCTAATTCTATTAAAAGTTCACCTTTTCTCTCTTTAAATATTTCAGTACAGTCAAAGAGTCTATCACTTGTTTCAAGTGATATAAGAGTGGTAAATGTAAGGAAGAATAGTATAAATGATTTCAATTTTTGCCCTTGTAAGAATGTGTCATCAAAGCAACTTCATCTAAATCTTTTGCTTCTTTTAACTTAATTTTTTTTATCTCTTTTTGCACTTCTTGAAGCTCTAGATACTTAAATTTTTCATGTTCCATCATATCGAATTTTAGTTTTTCTTTAGCTTGTGCTACTTGATTTTGTGCAAATTCAACCCATTCTTTGTTATGCTGTATTAGGCCTCTTGCAGATGCTAAAAGTGTCTTAGACTCTAGAAACTGACTCATATGACCACTTTGGGGAAGTATTATTTCTTTGATTGATTCGTACGATGTTTCTAGTGCCATAGAAGCAGTATTTAGGTCGGCATTTGCTTTTTGAACAACTCGTTCGCTCATTTGCATTGTGTTTTTTTTTAATTTAACCAATGGAGTGAATCGAGTTTTCAAAAGATTATCCTTAACTTATACTATAAGATTATTGTGTCATCTCTTTCAGGTGAAGTAGAAATTATACCTACTTTAGTTTTACTGATTTCTTCAATAGTTCGTACAAAATCCTGAGCATCTTGAGGTAGTGCGTCAAAAGTTCTAATGCCTACAGAATTTTCCCATCCTTTAAATGTTTTATAAATTGGTGTTACATCTTCAAGGTTGGATGGAACAAAATCTATCTCTTTTCCATCTAGCTCATAAGCCACACAAAGTTTCACTTCATCAAAACCATCAAGAACATCTAACTTCATAAGAGCTAGTTCATCACAACCATTTAAGCGAGCTGCATGTCGTGTTGCTACGGCATCAAACCAACCACAACGACGAGAACGTCCAGTTGTTGTTCCAAATTCTTTACCTTGTTTACCAAGAGTTTTACCATCTTCACCTAAATCTTCAGAAGGGAAAGGTCCATTGCCAACACGAGTACAATAAGCTTTAACAATTCCAATAACTTTACCAATGTCTTTAGGATTAATTCCAAGACCCGTACATGCACCCGCAGAAACGGTTGCAGAAGAAGTTACATAAGGATAAGTCCCATGATCAATATCAAGCATAGTTCCCTGAGCACCCTCTAGTAAAATTCTTTTATTATCATCAAGTGCCCTCCAAACCATTTGAGTTGTATCTGTTATAAATGGAGCAAGTTTAGCTTTGTAACCTTCTAACTCTTTAAGAAGTTCTGATTCAATAGGAGTTGGTATTTCATAAATATCAAAGATTTGTTTATTTTGTTCAAAGTAGCTTAAAATAGAAGCAGTAAGCTTTTCTGGATTTAAAAGCTCACCAACACGAAAACCAGTTCGGTTAATCTTATCTGCATATGCAGGTCCAATTCCTTTACCAGTTGTTCCAATAGCTTGATCACCTTTTAATTTTTCTTTAGCTTGGTCAATTAAAGCATGATAAGAAAGATTTAAATGCGCTTTATCTGAAATATAAAAACGTCCCTCAAGATTTTCAAATTGGAGCATCTCTTTTATAATTGACTCTGGAGATAAAACAACACCATTACCAACTACATTTATAGCTTTAGGGTTTAAAACGCCTGAAGGGACAAGGTGAAGTGCAAACTTTACACCATCAACCCAAATAGTGTGACCTGCATTATGACCACCTTGACTTCTACAAACCATGTCATATTCACATGCTAGTCTATCAACTATTTTACCTTTTCCCTCGTCTCCCCACTGAATACCTACAATTAAATCTGCTTTCATTTTTCCTCTTTTTTTTAATAATTATTTTTATATACCTAACAAAAGGTAACTTTCTACTCTAAATTAGAGCCTCACAAAGTGCATCTGTATAAATCGCAAATCCAACCGAAGTTAGTTCTGAACTTTTATATCTTCCACCCCTAGCATACACTTCATTTTTATCTATAATTCTAAAGAATAACTCATCATAGTAAAGCATTTTTGCATAATACATAGGTGCTACAACACTATTTTTAGAGTTTGTCTCTTGACAAAGTTCTTTCATTTTAAGTAACTCTATTTTTATTAACTCAGGAACTATTTCTAAAAGTTCATCAATCTGATCTACATACTGAAGATATACAAGCTTCTCTAACCAATCTATTTTTAGGTTTAAAAATTTTTCAATATTTGTATGTCTGAAATCATCAAGAGTTAAATCATCAAACATCTCTACTAAAAGCTTAGGAATTCTTATGTTTGATATTTGGACTAAAGGTTGTACTTTTAATTTATCAAAAACATCCACCGCTATATTTAGTATAGAAGAGAGATTCTTCTCACCCATAAACTCAGCACCAATTTGATTTTGCTCTGTCGTAGGGTAAGTAAAGACTGGTTGTATATAAAACCATTTTCTCTGCTCCGTATTTCTACCAAGCCTTTTTTCTATTATACGAACAACATCTATTGTTGAATCTGCACGAAGAGATATAGAGTTGTTTAGTGTATCATTTACTTTTATTAATTTTTTTTCATCTGCGATACTTAGATGCTGATGATAAGAAAAAACAGGAGTAACTATCTCCTCAAATCCTTTAGCATCTAGTATACTACTAGCAACGTTTTCTATCTCTCTTTTAACCTTAGCGCTTTTACCAAAGTAAAGTTTTGAACCGTTTGGTATCTCGTGTTCAAGTATCATTTATATAACAACCTTTATAAACTTATTTGCAAGCGTTTGTTCATGTATCATTTATATCTCTTTCTTTTCTAATGTTCGCCAAGGTGTAACTAGTAACATCTATAAGTTCCTACCAAGGTAATATTTAATAATTTAAAACCTTGTATTGTATCGAAATAAGTTAAATTCTTGATTATTTGGGAACCATTATTTTAAAAGAGATGTAAATTGTTTTATGCAACTGTTGGTAAAAGATGGGTAAAATACTCTTTTTAAATTTATAGGATAATTAATGTACAAAATATTTTTGACTATTATACTAGGTGTAACTCTTAGTGCTAAACTAGTAAGCGGCGTTGCTGTCGTTGTTGAGGGAGATGCTATAACTCTTAGTGATATTAACAAAGAGATGAAAACTTCAAAAAGAGATGTTAAGTCTGCGACAGATGCTTTAATAAGAAGAACTCTTGAAGCTCAAGAAATTAAAGAAAGAAAAATATCTGTAAGTAGTAGTGATGTTTATGATGACATAAAACAAACAGCTGCTAGAAATAAACTCAGTGTTAGTAAGTTTTATGAAGCTGTTAGAGAGTCTAATGGTTTAACTTCAGAGGAGCTAAAAGAGAAGATTAAAGAGAAGCTTTTATCCCAAAAACTTTACTCTGCTATCGCTTATAGCGGAATCTCACAACCAAGTGAAGATGAAATAAAAGCTTACTATAATCTTCATAAAGATGATTTTGCACATCCGAGTGGATTTAAAGTTGTAATTTACCAGTCAAAAGACAAAAGTAGACTTCAAGAAAAAATAGACAATCCAATGTTCTATTCTCCAGATATTTCTAGCAATGAGCAGACACTACCATATGATAGAATCTCTCCTGAACTTGCACAGTTACTAGAAAAAACAGCACTAAATAGCTTTACAGTTGCTGTTCCAAATGGAGAAGATGGTTATATGAGCTTTTATATTAAAGAGATGGAGTCAGCTAAAAAAACTGGCATAGAGAGCGTGAAGAACCAGATAATGAATATGATTATCTCAGAACAAAGAGAACAAGTTCTAGGTGATTACTTCGCTAAACTGAGATACAACGCTGATATAAAGATGATTAGAAGTCCAGAGTAATCTTCCTCAATCCTCAATCTTAGAAATTTAAACACAATTTTTTTGTTCTAAAATTGTGTTTAAAACTCTTTTACAAACAGGCTATATAAAATTATAATACTTAAAGTTATTTTTTCCAGCGTCCTTTGCTTTATACATAGCAGAATCAGCAAATTTTAGAAGATCTGTAGATAAAATCCCATCATCTGGATATATGCTTATACCTATGCTACTTGATGTATGTAAAACATGCTCAACTATACTTACAGGCTCGTTTAAGCTTTCAATGATCTTCTGAGCTATTAAAGATGAATCTTGAGCTTGAGACAAACCTTCTAATATAACTGTAAATTCATCACCACCAAGTCTTGCAACAGTATCTTCATTCCTAATAGTATCTTCTAATCTACTGCTAACAGTTTTTAGAATAACATCACCAACATCATGTCCTAAAGAATCATTAATATCTTTGAAATTATCTAAATCTATGAATAATAATGCAATCTTTGTTTTATCACGTTTAGCCCTTTGTATAGCTTGTTCTAGTCTATCATATAAAAGAATTCTATTTGGAAGTCCCGTAAGACCATCATGATAGGCCTGATGGTGCAAAATATTTTTTTGTTTTCTTAGTTCATCTTGAATAGCCAAGTGTTCAGTAATATCCCTCGCAGATTCTATAATTCCTATGCAATTGTTTTCTTTGTTAAATAAAGGGCTTGCCGAGAGTTCTATATAGCGATTTTTTTCATTTTTTGTACCGTGAGTATGCACAACTGAAGTATGCTTCTTAGTTTTTAAGACATCTCTAAGTGGGCATGGGTGATTAAGCCCATCACATGGAGATGAGAGATGATGAGAGACTTCATAACATTTTGGATTCTGCAAATCAGCTATTTTAATACCTGATAAAGACTTTTTGACACTCTCGTTCATAAGCTCCACAGTATAATCTTCTTTAATAACCATTATTGAATCATCTACACCATCTATAATTGCTTGTAGATATTCATGTTGCTCCGTCAATTCATTTTCAAGCTTTTTTTGAGTAGTTAAATCAACAGAATTCCCAACGAGTCCTATGACCTTACCTGAATCATTTCTCATAGGTGATACTATAGTATAAAGGTAAACTTCACTACCATCGCTGAAGGTTGTCCACTCTAAGTTTTCTACTCTTTGCTCGTTTAAAAACATCTCGGCATCTTTAGCTCTAAAACTGTCTGCCAGTTCTTTTTCAAAAAAATCATAATCATTTTTTCCGATTAATTCATCTTTTGGGCAACCTATAAATCTTTCAAAAGCTCCATTACATTCAAGATACCTAAACTCACTATCTTTAACAAACATAAGATTCTCAAGAGAATTGATAGTATTGTTTAAAAGATTATTCACTGTATTTAATTCTGTACTATCATAACTATAAACAAGTATATGATTTGAGTCTCTAGAACCAATACAATTTAAATTATAATACTTTTTACCCTCGGCAATAGTAATTTCTTTCTTTTGAGTATTATCTATCATATTATTGATATCTGTTGAAGTTGCATCTTTAAAAATATCTGTAAATTTCTTAATATTCGGAAGTTTAGTTTTCTTAGGTGAATTTTCAAAATCAATGTTTCCATCTCTGTTAAAGGCGAAGATTGGTTCTTCGTTATACTTTGGAAAATCTATTAAATTATTTTGTTTTAAAGTAATTTTATCTAGTTTCTTTTTTAATAAAATATTTTCTCTTAAAATTGGGTCATTGCTACTTTGGGCTTCATTTATAATTGGGGCATCTTCTTTTCTACACCATTCATTCCATCCAGCAAAATAGATTCTTATATTTTGATATCCAAGTTTTTTAAGTGCAATGTAAGTATTTGAAAGTCTTGCTCCCTTAAAACAGTATAGTACTATGTTATCATTGGTCTTAATATTCTTTTTTTCTAATTCAAGATTAATTTTATACAGAGACTCTATACTCAACATATCACTAGTTATAAATTTATACCATTCTATCCAAATAGCATTTGGTAATCTGCCTTTTTTTGGAGCAAAATCCATCCCATAAGGTGATGAACTGATACCTTCCCATTCATCTTTATCTCTAACATCTAAAGTAATAATATTTTCATCATATATTATTTTTAGCATCTCATCATAGTCAACAAATAAATTTTCATTTACATTGACAGTGAATTTTGACTGTTTATTAAGTGTAACTTCTTTAGAAGTTTCAAAAGAGTTTTTACACCATCTTTCTAAGCCACCATCTAAAACTTTTATATTGTTTACATTATGTCCAAGATATTCAAGTATTGTCAAACCTCTAGGTGATTTCAAAGTAAATCTATCTTCATAAAATACAACCATTGTATTACTTGAAACACCTGCTTTAGAAAAAACATTTTCAAAAAATTTAACAAAATCTTTTTTTTCATTTTTAGTAGTTAAGCCGTGTGGTAAATAGGTAAATATTTCTGGAATATTAACGGCTGTAGTTATATGTGCGTCTCTATAATCTTCCATCGGTCTTACATCAATTATGACTATATCTTTATCAGTTAATAGTAAGCTATTTAGCTCTTGTGCAAGTATCATAAAGTTTATATTCATCTTGTTCCATTAATTGCATTTTCAATAAGTATATCGAACAGTTGACGTAAAGTTGACGTAAAGTTGACGTAAAACAATATATGCTAGAAAAGAAGAAAAACTATTTTATTGTTTGGATTTGTATACAAGTATAAATTGAGTGCCTTTTTCAAATGAAAATTTATAACTAGAAGAAAGAAGTTTTGAACTAAACTCTTTTATTAATTTTAATCCAATTCCATTTTTGCTCTTGCTACTTTCAAAGCCTATACCATTGTCTTTCAAGATTAAAATGTTTTCATCTTTTTTATTACTAAACGTTATTTCTACTTTACATTTAGTATTACCTTTATAGTGCTTAATGGAGTTGTTCAGCAATTCATTTACAATAACACCTAAAGAGATAGCGTCATTAAATCCAACAATTATATCTACCATTTGTATCTCTATTTCAAGTAGCTTTTCATCATAAACACTTTGGATATTTAAGATTATTGGGTGAAGGTATTCTTTTATATTTATCTCATATAGGTTTTTAGAGTTATACAATGATTCATGAATTGACGACATAGCTTTAATACGATTTATAAAGTCTAAATACTCTTTTTCATGCTCTTTTGATTTCTTGCTTTCAAACCAAAGCATACTTATTACAACTTGAAAATTATTTTTAACACGATGATATACCTCTTTTAGAAGAAGCTCTCTTTCATTTAAAAGTAACTGTAGTTTCAAATTTACGCTTTGTATCTCTTTCGTTCTATTTTCAACTTCACATTTTAAATACTCTTGATTCTTTGTTGTAAGCTCAATAAGTTTATTTTTACTTTCAATAGTTGTCTGTTGCATTTCATTGTACCTGTTTGCTAACATCAACGAAAAAATAAGTGACTCAATTACAGAAGCAAAAACATAGCCATATCTTGAAAGTGATGTATACTCAATTTTACCCTCGATCATAAGTAAATACACAACAACAAAACTAAAATACAACACGATAGCAAATACATAATATTTACTTTTTTTATCACCTTTAAAATATAAAACACTTGAGACAATAATAAGTGATATAAAAGCTAACGCTGCCATAGAATTCATTAATCTATTCCATGTAGGATAAGAGATATAAAGCAAAACTGTAATAACTGCAAAACTTAATCCGAAGTATTTAAAAGCTTTATCTACTTTTGGCAAATGTTTTTTTATTTCTAGATATTCTCTTGAAAAGAAGATTAAAAACATTATTAAAAGTGTGGATGAAAGTTGTAGAATATATACATATTGTGATGCATCAAAATATACTAAAAAGCCTGTTAAATTAAGCAAATAAAGTCCGTAAAAAGTACTATATCCTATATAATAAAAATATATTATCTCTTTTAAGCTTATAAATAAAAATATATTAAAAAGTATAATTATAAATAAAACACCAAATGTAAAGATGTAAAATGTATCTATACTAAGTTTTTCATCTTGATAAAAATACTCTTTTTTATATATTTTAATATTTCCAAATTTTGCGAATAAAGAGTTTACTTTCAAGTAAAATATTTGGTTCCTATTACTCTCCACCATGCTATTAAAAGAAGTAATATGATGCTTAATTTCTCTGTCTTTTAGTTTTACATGCAAGCCATTTATTTGTTTATGCCATTTTTCATTAAAATAGTATAACTCAACCTCTTCATAAAAACTTTCAGCCATAGCTAGGATAAACTCTTCATTTAAACTTTTATTTTCAAGTTCAATCTTAAACCATAAATTACCTTTTTTATATCCAAGGGTAAAACTATTGTTTGTAGAGTTTGAAAACTTCTTTTTTGATATTTCATTAATTGTTAGTTTTGATGTTATGTCTGAGAAGTAAGACATTTTAAAATCATTATATATATTTTGCTGATTATTTATTATAACAGATGAGTGAAGATAAGATAAAAATATAAAAAGCATAAAGAAAATTTTTTTCAAAGTTATATATCTTCCAATCTATACCCAAAACCAATATTATTTACTATATTTAAGTTAGGCATTTTCTTTCTAAGTCTAGATATCGCATCTCTGATTGTTGAATTAGTAATATCTTTATCATTCCATACTATTTTGCGCATTATTTCATAACTTATAAACTGTTCTCTGTCTTTTACAAAAAGATATAATAAATTAGATTCTCTTTTTGTTAGATCTATTTTTATATTCTCAATAAAAATAGTTTTATTATTGAGATTATATTCATAGCCTTTACATAAAAGCATAATGTAACTTTGTTTTTTATCTTTGTTTTTAATAATTTTTAGTTGATTCTCTATCACTTTCAAACTGATGATAATGTCATTCTTATCAAAGGGTTTTACTAAATAACCATATATATTTGTTTCACTAGCTTCTTTTATAGTGTCTAAATCTCTATAAGCTGTAATATAAATAATGGGGAGGAAATAATTGTTGTTTAAAATTTTAGCACATTGAATACCATCGATAGGCCCTTCAATATTTATATCCATAAATACAAAATCAAGATTTACTTTTTTTGATATCTCTAAAGCTTCTTGTGCATTAGAAGAAATATAAGTATTTATGTATCCTTCTTCTCGTAGAATATCTTCTAAAAAGTGTGCGCTTAACCATTCATCTTCAACTACTAGTATATGTATATTACTTTTCATTATATGAAACTTTATTTTTACCGCTTTGCTTTGATTTATAGAGTAGCTTATCTACTCTTTTGAAGATTGTATCTTCTGTATCACTATCTGTTGCTTCTGAGAGTCCCATGCTTATAGTAATCGATTTTTCTGTAATGTTGAGTAAACTTTCTTCAACACTTTTACAAATTTTTAATGCGGAGTTTTTGGCATCTTTTAAATTTGTTTGCGTTAACAAAAGTACAAATTCTTCCCCACCAACTCTAAATAGATAGTCAGATTTTCTAATAAGAGATTCTACTAATTTACTCATTTTAATTAATACTTCATCACCAACTTTATGACCATAATTGTCATTTATATATTTAAAGTTATCAATATCGTAAATAAGCATTGAGAATGGTGTTTTACTACGTTTTTTTAATGATAACAACTCTCCGATGCGCTCGTTATAACATTTACGATTATGTAGTTTTGTTAAATTATCTATGTAAGACAACTCGGTTATTTGCTGCAAATACAGTTTTTCTTTTGTTATATCTGTAACAATACCAACCGAGACTAAAGGTTTGCCATTTTTATCAAATTCAGTTTCACATCTTTCTGTAACCCACTTAATTCGTCCATCATCCATGATGAGTCTATGTTCAATTATGTAATCTTCTTTTGTATCTAAAGATTTTGTATAAGATTCATTTACAGCATCTCTATCATCAGGATGTATGATATTAAGAAACTTATCATATGAAGGTTTACACTCTTTATCTTTAATATCAAACATATTATAAATTTCATCTGACCAGAACAAAGTGTTATTAGTTAAATCTAGTACCCAAAAACCAACTCTTGAAATTTTTGCGGCTTTTAAAAGTCTGTCTATTTGTCTTCTGTTATTTCTTTGCAACTCAAACACAAAGCCAACAACAATTGAAAAAATGACAGCAAAGGCAATTTTTTCAGATTCAGAAAATGTATATTTTGAGAAAAATATTATTATTGTTAAAAGAATAAAAGTAAGAATAGTTATTATAAGCGAAAGTAAATACTTGTTCATGTTGTAGTTTACTCTATAGATTCATAAATATTTCTTAACAGATTAGATAAATATGGACCCTCTCACAACAGCTCTAAGATTTTTATTTTTAGACGAATACCTTAGTTCTTAATCAATAGCTTTTAAGTGTTCATGCCCCCATTTTTCTAGTGTATCTAGAGCAGCACCAAGCGTTTTCCCTTTTTCTGTTATAGAGTATTCGACTCTTGGTGGAACTTCTGGATAAACTTTTCTGCTAATAAAATCATTCTTTTCTAAAACACGTAGATGCTCTGAGAGAACTTTTTTGCTTATTCCAGGGACTATCAGTCTTATTTGTGAAAATCTAAGGTTTTCTTGAATCAAATGCCATAAGATTAGTGAACGCCATTTGCCACCTAAAACATCCATTGTAGCTTCAAGAGAACATTTATACTCTTTGTCGTTATATATGTACATAATACTTTCCAATAAATTTTAAAATTCTTTTCTCTCTTACAATAACCTATTCTACACAAAAGAAACTTTTAGGTTACCTAATCACTATAAAGTGCCCTCTTCACAAGGCTTTATAAGTCTGCTAAAGTTTCATCATACAAAAATAAAAGGAACAAAACATGCAATATCCAAGAGCATTTTCACATATAGGAATTACAGTACCAGACTTAGAAAAAGCTGTAAAATTTTATAAAGAAGTTATGGGTTGGTACACAATTATGGAACCAACTGAAGTCGTAGAAGAAAAAGAGACCGCTATAGGACAAATGTGCATAGACGTATTTGGTGAGAACTGGGGTAGTTTTAAAATTGCTCACCTATCAACTAGTGATAAAATCGGTGTAGAGATGTTCGAGTTTAAAAATAATACTAAGCCACAAGCTAAATTTAACCCTTTTGAGACAGGTGTATTCCACTTTGCTGTTCAAGATCCAGACCTAGAGGGTTTAGCAAAGAAAATCGTTGAAGCAGGTGGGAAACAAAGAATGCCAATTAGAGAATATTACCCTGGTGAAAAACCATATAGAATGGTTTATATGGAAGATCCATTTGGAAATATTATAGAAATTTATTCACATTCATATGAATTAAATTATGCACAAGGTGCGTATCAGAACAAGGCATAGTAACTAGAACCTCTAAAGATATTTTGCGATATAATACAAAAAATTTTGATAAAGAGGTTTGTCCTAGATGCTAAGTGATGAAAATTTTATAAATATTGCTTTTGAGATTGCTACAGCTTCAAAGTGCGTATCTAAACAAGTTGGTGCAGTTATTGTAAAAGATGGTCGTATTTTAAGTACAGGCTACAACGGAACACCTCCGGGATTTACTAACTGTTGTGACCACTGGAATGGGCAATACACAAAAGATCATCATGAATGGTCAAAAACTTATGAAATTCATGCCGAGATGAATGCTATCATCTGGGCTGCAAGAAAAGGCATCTCTATAGAAGATGCTTCTATCTTTGTGACATTAGAACCTTGCAGTGAGTGTAGTAAGAATCTCATAGCAAGTGGCATAAAAAGAATCGTTTATGCAAAAGAATATGAATATACTCACTCACAAACAATCTCAAGATTCATCAAAGACAATGGAGTAAGTAT
>JBLIEY010000022.1:0-23177 GCA_047633475.1 Sulfurimonas sp. | reverse complement strand
CAGTTTATACAAGAGTGGGAGAGGGGAAATGATATTGTATTAGCTATCAAAAAATCAAGTGAAGAAAATGGCTTGATGTTTAAAATA
Organism: Sulfurimonas sp.; assembly: GCA_047633475.1. Lineage (GTDB taxonomy): Bacteria > Campylobacterota > Campylobacteria > Campylobacterales > Sulfurimonadaceae > Sulfurimonas. The sequence continues at coordinate 23,090 of JBLIEY010000022.1, read as the reverse complement.
AGAAAACTATATTATGGACTTCTTAGTAAACTATCTGAGGTTGAAGTTTTTAAAAACTATACTGGTTTTGGACTTTATGATAAAAAGGTAATGGATGCTATTAAAGAGCTAAAAGACCCTTATCCTTTTTTTAGGGGGATGGTTGCAGAAGTTGGTTTTAAAGTTGCAAAAATTGATTATAACCAACCTGTAAGACTAAGGGGCCTTACTAAAAATAATTTTTATACTCTTTATGATATTGGAATGCTAGGTATTATAAACAATTCAAAAGTACCTTTAAGAATGGCTATTTTCATAGGTGTTCTTTTTGGAGCAATAAGCTTAATGGTAGGTTTTGGTTATTTTGTAGCTAAATTATTCTACTGGGAGACTATGTCACTTGGTGTAGCTCCATTGATAATAATGAGTTCTCTTATGTTCTCAGTAATGCTATTTTTTATAGGAATAATAGGTGAATATGTAGGGGCAATTTATACACAGATTTTAGATAGACCACTTGTCTTTGAAAAAGAAAGAATAAACTTTGATTAATTTAATAAAATCTAAAGATTTTTATATACTTTTTGGATTATACTTTCTTTCTAACGCTTTTTTTATCCTAAATATAGAAGGTGTATACTGGGATGGATGGGTTGCCTTCAAGCAAACAGATGAAACTATAACGCTACTTTTTCAGCAAATTCAACATGGGATCAAGGGTGATTTTTTCTTATTACTTTCTCATATTGGTAATGGAATTATAAGCTTTAGAATTTTTGTTTTTGTTGCCATTTTCACAATAGGGATACTACTATATCTAATTTTACAAAACATTAAAGAATTAGATAAAAATGCTCTTTTCTTTATTACTCTAATCTTTATAGTAATACCTGTCAATAGTGCTAAAATATCAATATCTGTTATTCCATTTCTATTTCCTGTACTTCTCTTTTATATAGCTTTTTATTTACTTTCCGTATATCTTAAAAAACCATCTATACAATTAAGACTCATAGTCTTAATTGTATTTTTTACTTCATTTTCAACCAATTCTATTTTAGTATTTTATTTTTCAATTTTTTTCTATATTTATTATTTTAAATTCAATTTTTCACACACAAAATATATTTCTAAAATAAAAATAATAATAATAAAATATTGGGACTTCATTTTATTACCTTTTATATATTTTATATATAAATCTATTTATCTAAAACCTACAGGGTTATACGAAGGGTATAATAGTATATCAATATCAAATGTTTTAAATGCCATTAAAATACTTTTTTTGAATGTAGACAATTCCTTTATACAGGTTATATATAAATCTATATACTCTACTTCTGCTGCATGGATATATATATTTATATTATTATTTTTTATAGTTAGAAAAAGAAATGATATATTAATTACAGAGAAAAACAACATATTCTTTTTTGTAGGAATAGTTTTATTTTTCTTAGCAATCTTCCCTTATGCAATGGTTAGCAAAAATGCAGAATTTGAAAGTTGGAATTCAAGGTTCCAAATTCTTACTCCATTAGGACTTTCTTTTATACTTTATTTTGGGCTTATATCCTTAAAAAAACTTTCATACTTCAATAATAAAGTTCTTTTAATAATAATATGGCTTTTAATTTTTTCTTTTGTATCTAAAAATATATCATTCCAGTATGAAGCATTAAAAGACCATTTTTATAGTGTATCTATTGGTGAAAACATTCGAGATAATCAACAAATTAAGGAAAACACAACCTTTATTGTAAATAATAACCTTACTGATTCTTATCTTTATAATAGAAGAATGATTTATTATGAGCTTAACGGTATCTTTAAAAAATCTTTTAAAGATGAAAAGAGACTAGCAATTAGATATGATCACTATATTGACGGTCTTCCTAACATGGATACAATAAAAAAGCACAAACAGTACAATTTTTCAGAATGGAAGCATGATACTCCACTTTTAGTAACCTTGTCACATAACTACAAAGTTCGTTTTGGACAGAATGAATACATTGAGTTAATATACCTGAATCTATTTGACAAAAAACAATTCTTAGCACGAGCTAAACAGTTGACACATATTACAGTTGAGGAATTACCAATGCATTCTATAAAGAATACCTTAAACAAGGACTAAAATTAAAAGGAAAATACTATTTTCAATAATATACTTTCAAAGAACTTATAGCAGTAAAACTGCTATAAGTTTGATATTTTGAGCACTTGAATTTATATAGTTTTAAGCAAGTGTTTTAAAGATTAAACCTAGTTTCATCAATTAAATTGTTAATCAAATTTAATACTTAAACTAGTATAAGTATTAAATACGCTTACTAAGTTGTCAAGTGTATTATTATTGCAAGTATTCTAGCAATAATAATGACCCACTATTTTGGTACACGAACACCTAATCTTTCATCAAGGTAAATCTTTTTTAAACTCGTTATCATACCTCATACAAGATATAGAAGCTTAAAAAATAATAAAAGCTTAAACAGAAGTTCTGTTGCTTTCATACAAATGAAAAGTATACTAGCGATATAAAATTACTTTGCTATACCTATCCCTACATAATAAATTTTAATAAGGAGGAATTATCAGTCATCTTAATTTGATTAAACTGTGATTTCTATAACTTACTGTGCCAATTCAAATAGTAAGTGCAACATCCAGTTAAACTGCTGCATAAGATTTCGTAATTGTATTGAAAAATACTTCTGCAGGTGTTTTGTAATTTAGTATCTTCCTTGATCTAGCATTTAAACGGTTTTGAACTTCTACAATTTGTTTATCTGTAATATTTTTAAACTCTGTCTTCTTTGGAAAGTATTCTCTGATTAAACTATTAGTGTGCTCGTTAAGTCCTCTTTGCCAAGACTGATATGGATTTGCAAAGTAAAATTCTGTATCTAACACTTTTGCTACTTCTTCATGATATGAAAACTCTTTACCATTATCATTTGTAATGGTTAGTGTATGAGCTTGAACAGGTTTGAGTAAATGGATAATTGCATCCGTCACAGCTCTTGCCTTTTTAGCTTCAACTTTTTTCATCAATGTGAACTTAGAATTTCTATCTACAAGTGTCACTATAGCCTGATGATGGTTCACAGTATCTACTTCCCAATCACCAACTCTTGACTTGTCTTCAATAACTGCTGGTCTGAACTCTATAGGTATACGATTCTTTATTTGTCCACGGCTACGGTATGAAGCACTTCGTTTAGTGTACTTTTTATTTTTGTGTTTCAGATACTTGTAGAGACTGCCACCGCTTCGTTTGTTGTGATAGATATATCTGTATACGGTTTCATGGCTTACAGGTCTTAGATTCTCAAGTGCCCCGTCCGCTTATCTGTTCAGGAGACCAACCTTCTTTCATAGCTTTTTTTATATAGCTTGTAAGCTTCTTTGTAAGTCTTCTGTTTTTTGGATACCTTAGTCTTGCACTAACTGCAGCATTAAAAGCATTGTATTCATTATTATCAAGTGAGTTTCTTTTTAAGTCTCTTGACACAGTAGGGTGATGAACTTGAATATTATTTGCAATGGCTCTTTGACTCAAACCTTCTTTTATTAAAGCTTCTATCTGGTATCGTTCTTTAATGGTTAATTGCTTATAAGACATAGGTTTCCTTATCTTTGGTCGGATAATTAATCTTACACTTTTTGCAGTTAACCTTCTCTCTTTACCCGCCTATTGATTTTTAAGAGTGTTGCACTTTAAACTTTAATTAGAGTCTCAAATTAGTATATTTTTCAGGGAAATTTTATCAAAACATACTAGGTGATTTGGAGAAAGAAGGTCGGTTTACACAGTTAGATTTTTACTCTATAAGTGTTAACAGCTTAATTCTTGGCAGTTTATAGATAAGAATTTTTTTGCTACTTCTACATTAAGTCCAGCTTTGCTAGAAGCTATTTTGATGTCTTCATCGTTATTCAATAATCTTAAAAGTACTTTTACTCTTTGTTTTAGGTTAATGTTTTTAATTGGCATTTATGTTCCTTTTGTTTTAAATTTTATTTAAATCTTTTAACAATAGGTGAGATAACAAGTTGACGGGTTCTAAAGTGTGTTTAATGTGGCTTATTGATACGAGGATATAAGACTAGTTAAAATTGTTTAAAAGTGTTGCTATAAACCTATAAATAAAGGGTTTAAAATTGGTTGCGGAAACAGGATTTGAACCTGTGACCTTCGGGTTATGAGCCCGACGAGCTACCGAACTGCTCTATTCCGCGACATTGCTAAGATTAATTCAAGATTTTAAAAGTGAAGTAAAATTATTGTAGTTATTTTCTAATATGGTGCGCCCGACAGGAGTCGAACCTGTGACCTCTGGTACCGCAAACCAGTGCTCTATCCAGCTGAGCTACGAGCGCACACTAACTCTTATATTTAAGAGATTGCAATTATAGCACTATTAACTTATAGTATCCTAAAAGTTAAGTTAAATATCTATTTTTTTTAGAAGTTTTTCTATCTCCTGCTCTTGAATAAAAAGTTCATGTGTTTTTTTTACATAGGCATGCAACATTGTTTTTAAATCATTATTTCCTTCGGCATTAAAATCTTTAGACATATGTTCTTCTAAAAATTTTGAGAAATTATCTTCTACATCAACATCAAAACGTCGACCACCTATATGCAAACCTATTTTTTTACTCATTAGTCTTTAGCCTAAGATGCTTTCTATTTTTTCAACTATCTCTTCTATTTCTAAATCTTTCATAACATTTACATCTCTTAGTCTTTCTATCTCATTGTTTTTAGCTGCATTCTCTGCTTTAAGAGTAACTATTTCTGTACGTAATGTTTTATTTTCATCTTTATAAGTATTATAGTTTTGTAAAATTTGTGTTACTTTATCATTTAATTTATCTAGATTAGTTTGATTTTGCACTGATATTCCTCTGTATATTTTATGTCCATAATTCTATCACAAAAATCACAACCATACCTTTATTAATTCTATGATACTTAATTCTTTTTGGTATTACTATTATTTGCTCAACTCATATGTTGAAGTTATACTGATTTAATATAGTTTATAGTGAGTTATACATTTTGTGGTATTTTATAAATACTATAGCTTCCTTATATATGGGAAGGTATAGTAAGCGTAATTAAGTAATACTCAATAAAAAACTAGTAACTATTCATAAGATTAATTTTTCTTAATTACTGCTATAGCTATTTAGCTTCTATTACTCTTTTTAACTCATCTTCTGAACTGGCAGAGACTATCTTAGTAATTGTTTCATTTTCAATGTATGCTATTATAATTTTTTCTACATCTACATCTGCTCTATATTGAGCAGCCACTTTTTCATCATCTAGAAGTAAAACTGTGTGTTTAAAATCTTTCAAACCCGGTAGTATAAACATACTTCTTATCAAAGATGGAGCTGAACTTACATCTGCTACAAACTGAGTGTTGTTTTTGCTTAAATACTCAGGTGCTTGTGTAACAAAATAATCGTTACATATATGTGCCATATCTTTAGAAAATGCAAAAATAACTTTCTTTGTACTTTCATCTAAGTCTTGAGCTTTTTCAAACTGATCATTAAGATTCATATTTGCTAAACTTTTACCAACAACCAATTTTGGCTTTGCTTCTTCTTCAACAGCTTTTGAAGTACATCCTAAAAATAGTAATGCCATCATCATTCCAAGAATAATCTTTTTCATATTATCTCCAATTTTTGTGACATACTACAGTATGGACTGTGTGAATTTTTCTACGAATAAAACTTAGTTATTATTATTAATAATTTTTCAAGATAAAATTTATTAATTATCCTTTATTTATGGATGAGGAACTTTAATGTTAGAATTTAGACTCCATCCGATTATAGCCATAAGAACTATTATTACCATTGCAGGTAAAATTGCATAAGCGTGAGTAAGGTAAGCTAACCATAGTAAAATTGCTCCAAGTGGAGTTGGAACACCTGTAAAATATTTGTCAACCTCACCTGCATCTGTATGGATGTTAAAATGTATAAGTCTTCTTAGTCCTGAGATAACATAATAGATACTAACAATAGCCGCTATAATAATAAAAGCTCCAGATAAAGTTGAATAAACAGCTTGAAATATTAAAAATACGGGTACTAAAACAAAACTTAAAAAATCTGCAAAACTATCAAGTTGAACACCAAATTCATTTGATAATTTGAATTTTCTTGCAATTTTACCATCAAATATATCAAAAGCACCACCTACCCAGGCAAGGATAACCGCCAAAGTAAAGTTATTTTGAGTGATGAAGTAAGTAGCAAGAAGACCAGCTGTAATGTTTACAAAAGTAAAAAGGTTTGCGAGATTAAAATGTGAAGTCGATTGGTATAAAAATTTCATTAATTTCCTTATTTAAATAATTGGCGTAATTATATCTCTTATAATGCTTTTAATCAATTATGATATAAACTATCATTAGAATAAAACTTATTATAAAGTTTAATGCAGTCTTAACATGATATCTATTATCATTATAAAAAATAAAAGAATATAATTATGAAAAATTTAATTGAATGTAAAAAAAATGTAAAAGCTAAAGTTGTAAAACTTCATGCAGATACCAGTCTTAAGCAAAGACTTATATCTTTTGGAATTATGAAAGAAGCGATTGTAGAAATTATAGAACATGCTCCAGGAAAAAGTACTATTGAAGTGAAAGTAGGGAAGATGAGAATAGCTCTTCGTGCGGAAGAAGCAGGATTAATAGAGGTAGAAGAATTATGAGTGAAATAACAGGAAAAACTTGCCCCGTTATAGCTAAACACATAAAAGTAGCTTTAGTAGGTCAACCAAATGTCGGGAAGAGTATGCTTATTAATTCTATATCAAATGCTCACCTTCACGTAGGTAATTTTACAGGGGTAACAGTAGAAAAGTCAGAAGTTTTGTTTGACTATAAAGATTATCATTTTACTGTTGTTGATTTACCTGGAACTTATGCTTTTACTAACTATACAATTGAAGAGAGAGTTACTCACAATTATCTTTGCGCAGAGAGTTATGATTTAATCATAAATGTAGTTGATTCTACAAATCTAGAAAAGAATCTTCAACTGACATCTGAACTCATGAGTATGAGTAAAAAACTAGTAATTGCGCTAAATATGAGTGATGAAGCCGAGAAAGAAGGAACATCAATAGATGCCGAGTACATGTCTGAACTTCTTGGTATTCCATGTATAAAGGTCTCTGCTGTAACAAAAGTGGGGATAGAAGATCTTATAGAAGCTGTTCTAATGCAGCATGAATCAGAAAACTCAGAGTCAAAACTTATCTTTAGTGCACCTGTTGAAGAAGAGATTTCTACTATTGTTAATTATCTTACAAAACATAAATACGAGGCAAAAAACTCATATAGAAATGTTGCAATAAACTTACTTAAAAATAATAGAAAAACTTATGAAAGAATACATGATAATCCTATTTGGACAGAACTTCAGCCTATCCTTATAGAAGCTTCTAAACACGTAGAACTTCACCATGACAGTGATGATATAAAAGAAGCTTTTGCTGAAGAATACTCTTCTTTTAACAAAGGTATTACCGCGGAAGTATTAAAGCAAGAAGTTTTAGAAGAAAAAAAAACTTTAACAGAACGAATTGATAATATTTTAATTCATCCAACCCTTGGAATACCAATATTTTTGTTTTTTATGTGGTCTTTGTTCCAATTAACATTTGAGATAGGCTCAATTCCTATGGACTGGATAGATGCATTCTTTGGTTGGTTAGGGGATACAGTTGGTGCAACAATCCCAAACGAGGATGTAAGGTCTTTGGTTGTTGATGGAGTTATAGCTGGGGTTGGTGCAGTTGTTCTTTTTGTTCCAAATATTATGATTTTATTTATAGGTATTGCACTTCTTGAGAGTACAGGATACATGTCAAGAGTTGCATTTTTACTAGATGGTTTTTTTCATAAGTTTGGACTTCATGGACAATCGTTTATACCTTTAGTTACAGGCTTTGGATGTTCTATTCCAGCTTATATGAGTGCTAGAATCTTAAAAAATGACCGCGATAGATTGCTAACTCTGTTTATTATAGGTTTCATGAGCTGTGGTGCAAGACTTCCAGTTTATGTACTATTTGCAGGTGCTTTTTTCTCATCTGATATGGCTGGAAATGTGCTGTTTGCTATTTATATAAGTGGTGCTATGCTTGGTCTTATAGCAGCAAAGGTTTTAAAACTAACTGCATTTAAAGGGGTTGATGAGCCTTTTGTTATGGAGATGCCAAAATATAGATTTCCATCTGCTAAATTAATTTGGCACACTGTATTGACTAAGACAATGATGTACTTGAAAAAAGCTGGTACTTTTATTGCAGCTGCATCTATGCTTATATGGTTTTTAAGTAATTATCCTCATAATAATTTATTAAAAGAAGAGTATGCGTCTAAAATTGAAATGACTGTAAATGAAAAAGAGAAAATATCTCTTTCAAATGAACTTGCAGTTGAGCATTTAGAACAAAGTTACTTGGGTCAAATAGGAAAATTTTCTGAACCGATTTTTGCTCCGCTTGGATTTGACTGGAAGATGAGTGTAGCATTACAAACAGGACTTGCAGCTAAAGAAGTTGTTGTTTCAACATTGGGAGTTTTGTATGCCCTTGGCTCTGACGTAGATGAAGAGAATAACTCATTAGTAAATGCTATAAGTAAAAATATATCATTTGCATCTGCTGTCGCATTTATAGTAGTAATAATGATTTACTTACCTTGTTTGGCAGCATCTATAGTCTTTACTCGTGAAGCAGGGGGGATAAAATACTTCTTTTATCTGTTTATATTCACTTCTGTAACTGCTTATGTTATGGCATATATTGCTTATAATGTGACTTTGATGCTGACTTAACCAATTATTAGTTTATCTTGGCTAAAATTTGCATATGAAAAAAATATTAATGATAGAAGATGATTTAGAACTTGCAGAGATACTTACAGAGTATCTTGAGCAGTTTAAGTTTGAGGTTATAACTGAAGATGATCCTTTTAAAGCGGTAAGTATATTAAAATTAAAACCATTTGATTTAGTTATTTTAGACTTAACACTTCCTGGTATGGATGGTTTAGAAGTTTGTGAAGCCATACGTGAAAGACAAGATATTCCTATTATCATATCTTCAGCAAGAAGTGATGTTACAGATAAAGTAAAAGCACTTGAACTTGGTGCGGATGATTATCTTCCTAAACCTTATGACCCAAGAGAACTAGAGGCTAGAATACACTCAGTTCTTAGAAGATACGAAGCAAAATCAGAAGCAAAAGAAGAGTCTAAAAGTGACTTTAAATGTGATACTTCATCAATGATGATTACATATAAAAGTAGAAATATTGATCTTACTAATGCAGAGTTCGGGATACTTGCTTATATGATTGCAAAGCAGGGACTTGTTGTTTCACGCGAAGACCTAATTCATAATGTAAATGCGATAAATGAAGACTCTTCAAACAAAAGTATAGATGTAATGGTTGGTAGAATCAGAAACAAACTTGGCGATAAAACTCTCATTGAGTCGGTTCGCGGTGTTGGATACAAGCTACTTAAATAGCTATGAGAAAACACGCAGTATTAATAACAGTGCTTTTTGCACTTATGGTCACAGTTGCTAGTGTGAGTGTAGTTTTTTGGGAATTTTATAAACTAAATAAATATCAATATATAGAAAATATATTTTCAAAACATGAAACTATCATGCAGATATATCGTGAGCATCTACAGAAAAGAACTTCAAATGTTATGCTTGAGGCAAACCTCGCTATTTATAAGTTTTTAATAGAAGAAGATATTCCTGAAAAGAAAAGAATATTAAAAGAAGCGAAGGTATTAAAGCATAAAACTTTTAAAAGAGTTGATGAGTCTATTATGTTGAATGAAGAAGGAATATTTACTCAACAAGTTGTTCGAGACTTTACGGTACATATGCTTCAGCTAAAAAAAGTCATATATTTTTATATAGAATCACCTATTGGTTCTGTTATGATTAAAGATGAAGAGCTGAAACCGTATACTTACTACTTTATTGCTTACTCATATTTAACAATTATATTGATTATTTTGATTTCTTTTTTACTTATTATACAAAGGCTTAAGCCTCTTATTCGTTTAAGAAGGAAGATTGCTCTCTTTGGAAACGGAGATATGAATGTCTCTTTTAAAACTAAGGGTTGTGATGAAATAGCACTTGTATCAAACGAGCTTGAATCGACAAGAGAAAAAATTAATTCTCTTTTAGAATCAAGAACACTATTTTTAAGAAATATAATGCATGAGTTAAAAACACCAATAGCAAAAGGTACAATAGCTACTCAGATGCTAAAAACTGATAAAGAGAAAGGAAGATTTAGCTCTATCTTTGGACGACTTGAGTCACTTGTAGAAGAGTTTGCTTTAATCGAAGAAGTAACAAGCATAAATGATAAGAATGATTTTAACGAGTATAGACTTGTTGATATTATAGATGGGGCAATTGATATGGCCATGGTTGAGAGTAGTAGTGTAACTATCAACGTAGATGCTAGTTATAAACTTGTAGGTAACTATAGACTCTATACAACAGCTATTAAAAATATGATTGATAATGCTATAAAATACTCACCAGATGCTCATGTGAAAATTTTGATGAAAAATGATGAGTTGTGTTTTGAGAGTAAAGGTAAGTGTATTGCAAATCCTCTTCATTACTATATAGAACCATTTACAAAAGATAATCCATCAAAAAATAGTTTTGGTTTAGGCTTGTATCTTGTTGACTCTATATTGAAAGTTCATGAACAAGTTTTGGCGCATGAGTATGACAATGGTGTAAATCGTTTTATCTTTGCGTAAGTTTTTATCTGTAGAATAGTATAATGTATAAAATTATCAAGTTTGTTTTAGCTCTTTTTTTTGCCTTATCTTTTTTTATTTTTGGATGGCTTAGTCATACTGCATATACCCCAGGAAAAAGGATAGTAAAACCATCTATCTTGGATGTAATAAAAAAAACAAAAGTTTTAAATGTTGTTTTGTTAAATGCTCCTTCAACTTACTATATAGGTTCAGATGGTCCACAGGGTTTTGAATATGATTTGCTAGATGCTTATGCCAAGCATCTAGGCGTAGACTTAAACATAACAACTGCAAATACTATTAAAGAAGCAATAGAGTTTTCTCAATTACCTAATATCCATATAACATCAGCCGCTTTAACTAAGACTAAACTTCGTCAGAAAACTTTCAATTTTGGACCATCATATTTTGAAGTCCAACAGCAGTTTATTTGTAATCGGGGAATGAAAGCTGATGGTACATTTCCAAGAGATGTAGAAGATCTGGCAGGACTTCGTGTAACAGTAGGAGAAGAAACAAGTTATAGCGAAACAATCGAGTCACTTCAAAAAGATGGATTTGACATAAATGCAACTTTTGATTCAGAACTTTCAACTGAAGAACTTATAGAGCAAGTTGCATCTCACAAAATAGATTGTACAATAGTTAATTCAAACGTCTATGCTCTAAATCAAAGATATTTCCCTCGTATAGCACTTGCTTTTGTTGCTACTGAAAGAGAACAGTCGGCATGGCTTTTAGCCCCAGATTCAAAGAACTTAGCCGCAGATATGTATGCATGGTTCAACAGCTACAATCAAAGTGGCAAACTTCTACAACTAAAAGATCATTATTACAGTTATGTCCTTTTCTTTGATTATTACAATAACAAAATGTTTTATAAACGTGTAAAATCAAGACTTCCAAAATATAAAAAGTATTTTACAAAATATGGGGAAAAGTACAATATACCTTGGACTTTGTTGGCTGCACAATCCTATCAAGAATCTCATTGGAATCCAAAAGCAAAAAGTTTTACAGGAGTTAGAGGCTTAATGATGTTAACACGACATACTGCAAAACTTTTGGGTGTGAAAAATCGCTTAAATCCTCAGCAAAGTGTGAGAGGTGGAACAAGGCATCTTAATCAGATGCTAAAATATGTACCAAAAGAAGTAGAGGGAGAAAACCGCCTTAAATTTGCACTTGCAGCCTATAATATAGGGATGGGACATATAAAAGATGCGCAGATTCTTGCTAGAAAAATGGGGTTAAACCAAAATATATGGCGTGATTTAAAACAAGCTCTACCACTTCTTTCACAAAAAAGATATTATAAAGGACTTAATCATGGCTATGCAAGGGGAAGTGAGCCTGTTCGGTATGTTGATTTTATATTTGATTATCGCGATATATTAGAAAACATCAAAGAAAGTAATGTGTCAGAAGAAGAGACTAAAAGTAGTAATTCTAGTCTCTAAAAGTGTTTTAAAGTTGAGAGTCTTCGTCACCTTCTTTTCCTATAGCAAGATTAGCTAGGAAAGTCTCCATGTCATATTTTACTCTGTACTCAGGTGTCATTATATGAATAAGTACATCTCCTAAATCAATAACTATCCAGTCCCCGCTTTCATCAATATGATTGAATTTTTCAGCAGGTTTGATATCATCTTTTAAGTGGTTTAGCAAAGCAGATGTGTGCTTAATACCAAGTGATGAAGCTATTATTGCGTAATCTACGAAGTAGTTTTTATCTCTAAGGTCAAAAACTTCTATGCCTTCGGCTTTGTTCTTGTCTAAAGAGTTAGTTATCTGATCTATTCTTGTTTGCATTTTTTTCCTTGTAATACTTTTGAATTTCAACTGCACATTTTTGTGGCAATTTTGTTTTATCAATACTTTGTCTTAAAGTGCTTGATGATATGTCTACATTTATGTTTAGACGCATAAAGTTTTTAGGTATCTTTATCTCTTGTCTTGAGACAACTATGAACGTTACTAACTTTTCTAGCTCCTCAAAGTTTTTCCACTTATATAGAGTTTTCAAGTTGTCAGCACCAATAACTAGATATATCTTTTTATATTTCTTTAAAAGATATTTGACACTTTTTATTGTTGGTACTTTTTCGCCCTTAGATACTTCAAAGTCATTAATCTCAACATTTTCATAATCAGCAAAAATTTCTTTTAACCATTGGAGCCTTAACTCTGAGGGCGCAAAAGATTGTAACTTAAACGGATTTAAATATGTTGGCATGACAATGACTTTGTCAATGTCTTCTTCACTTAGTAAAGCCTTGACAATTGCCTCATGAGCGATGTGTGGCGGATCGAACGAGCCACCAAATAGTGCAATAGTTTTCATAGGGTTCCCAAATTTAAAGCGAATTATAGCTTGTTTTAGATAAAATAACACAATTTTTTAATTTTAGGAAATAAAATGGCGCTAAAAATAGCAATTAACGGATTTGGTAGAATAGGTCGTTGTGTAGCTCGTATTGCAGCTACAAGAAATGATGTTGAAATTGTAGCTATAAATGATATGGCAACTATGGACATGATGCTGTACCTTCTTAAGAATGATTCTGTTCATGGAACATTTAAGAGTGAGATAACTCAAATCGATGAAAATAACATTAGCGTTGATGGGAAGAAGATTAGAATTTTTAGTGATCGTGATCCTAAGAACCTAGCTTTTGCAGATTGTGGTGCAGATATGGTTTTAGAATGTACAGGTGTATTTTTAACTCAAAAATTAGCTCAAGTACATATTGACAATGGCGTAGAAAAAGTTCTTTTCTCCGCTCCTTCAAAAGATAAAGAAACTGCTACATTTGTTATGGGTGTAAATGAAGAGCTATATGATGGACAAAAAATAGTTTCAAATGCTTCATGTACTACAAACTGTCTTGGTCCTGTTGCAAAAGTTTTAGATGATGCTTTTGGAATTGAGAAAGGTCTTATGACAACTATTCATTCATATACTAATGATCAAAAAATATTAGATGTAAAACATCCATCAGATAAGCGCCGTGCAAGAGCGGGTGCTATCAATATGATTCCTACAACTACTGGAGCAGCGAAAGCTATTGGTCTTGTTATGCCTCAGCTTATTGGTAAACTTCATGGTCAAAGTGTTCGTGTTCCTACTCCAGATGTTTCTATGGTAGATTTAAATGTTGTTGTAAACAAAAAAACTTCTATTGAAGAAGTAAGAGCAGTATTTAATCAAATGGCAGATACTGAATTAAAAGGTATTATGCTTATAGACAAGGAAATGAGAGTTTCTCAAGACTTCGTTGGTTGTGAGTACAGTTCAATTGTTGCAGAAGATCTAACTCAAGTTATTGGTGGGGACATGATTAAAATCATGGCTTGGTATGACAACGAATGGGCTTATTCAATGCGTTTAATTGATATGGCTTTACATATTAGTAAATAGGTTTTATTTTGGAATTACTAAACATAAAGCATCTAGACTTAATAGGTAAAAAAGTCTTCATAAGATGTGACTTTAATGTACCAATGGATGAGTTTGGAAATATTTCTGATGACAGAAGAATTCGTTCAGCTATTTCTACAATTAATTTTTGTCTTGACCAAGGTTGTCCAGTTATTTTAGCATCTCATCTTGGTCGTCCTGAAGGACTAGTAAATAAAAAATACTCTTTAATTCCAGTAGCTAGAAGAATTCAGCATCTATTAAAAAGAGATGTAATGATAGCAAGTGATGTTGTTGGTTCAGATGCAGTTACTAAAGCTACAAATCTTGGGCCTTCACAAGTTTTACTTTTGGAAAATCTCCGTTTTGATTGTGGTGAAACTAATAATGATGAAGAGTTCGCCAGTAAATTAGCATCTATGGCCGATGTTTATATTAACGATGCCTTTGGTGTTAGTCACCGTGCTCATGCATCTGTTGAAGGTATTACCCACTTTTTTGATAATGAACATAAAGCTGCAGGTTTCTTGCTTCAAAAAGAAATAACATTCTTTAGTAAGCTTATAAAAGATCCTGTTCGTCCATTCGCTGCTATTGTTGGTGGTTCAAAAGTCTCAGGAAAATTAGAAGCACTTGTAAACCTACTTCCAAAAGTTGATAAGGTTCTTATTGGTGGTGGTATGGCTTTTACATTTTTAAAACAAATGGGTTACGACGTTGGTGCTTCTTTAGTTGAAGATGATCTTCTTGAAGATGCACAGCACATTATGGATCAGGCTAAAAAACTTGGTGTTAAATTCTATCTTCCTATTGATGTTGTAGCAGCAGAAGAATTTTCTGAAGACTCAGTGAGTAAATTAACCTCTGCACAAGAAATACCTGCAGGTTGGATGGGACTAGATATAGGTCCGGCAACAGTAAGACTTTATAGAGAAGTTTTAAATGATGTGCAAACTGTTTTATGGAATGGACCAATGGGTGTTTATGAAATGGACAAATTTGCAAGAGGTTCAAACAAAATAGCTCATTTTGTAGCAGATAGTTATGCAACTACTGTTGTTGGTGGTGGGGACACGGCTGACCTCGTTCAACGAATAGGTGTTGATGAAGAGATGAGTTTCATATCTACTGGTGGGGGTGCTTCTTTAGAACTTTTAGAAGGTAAAATACTTCCAGGTGTTGCCCCATTACTTGTTGAAGAAAAGGCATAGTATGATTATTGCTGCTAATTTTAAAACAAATTTAACTCGTAGACAAACATCAGAATATGTAAATGAATTAGAAAATTTTTTAAACAAAAACAAAATTTCTCAAGAAGTTTTAGTTTTTCCTGCAGCATCTTCACTAAATGAACATAGTGGAAAAGTAATAATAGGTGCTCAAAATGCATATGCCGTTTCAAATGGAGCTTTTACAGGCGAGATAGGAGCAGAACACTTAGAAGAATTTGGTATAAAAACGATTCTTATCGGTCATAGTGAACGACGTCATATCTTAGGTGAAACACAAGAAGAACTTGTAAAAAAATTTAACTTTTATAAAAATCTTGATTTTAAGATAGTTTTTTGTGTTGGTGAACCGTTAGAGATAAGAGAAGCTGGACATGAAATAATGATGCAGTATATCTCAGCTCAGTATGAAGGAATAGATACAGACTATGAAAATCTAATTATTGCGTATGAGCCTGTTTGGGCAATTGGTACAGGTTTGACGCCAACACTAGAAAATATTGAAGCTATGCATAAAGATTTAAAAGAAAAATCTCCAGCACCACTTCTATATGGTGGAAGCGTAAAAGTCACAAATGCGAATGATGTTTTGGCATTAAACAGTGTAGATGGAATCTTAGTCGGAGGTGCAGCATTAAATGTTGAGCACTTCTCAACAATGTGTAAATACGCACAAGAAATAGAAAATAATAAACAAAATTAAGGATAATACACAATGATAATGAAAGGTAAAAGAGGTTTAATCGTAGGTCTTGCAAACAATAAGTCAATAGCTTATGGAATTGCAAAAGCTTGTGCTGATCAAGGTGCTGAGATGGCATTTACATATTTAAACGATGCTCTTAAAAAAAGAGTTGAGCCAATTGCTAAAGAGTTTGGAAGCGATAAAGTTTATGAACTTGATGTATCAAATGAAGAACATATGGCATCTCTTGCTGGAAAAATTGAAAAAGACTTTGGAAAAATAGACTTCTTAGTTCATTCTGTTGCATTTGCACCAAAAGAAGCACTAAGCGAACCCTTTATTAAAACTTCTAAAAAAGCATTTCAAATTGCTATGGATATATCTGTATATTCTCTTATAGATTTAACAAACCGTTTAGAATCTGTTTTAACTGATGACGCATCTATTCTTACTCTTTCATACCTTGGTGGACCAAAATACATTGTTAACTACAACGTAATGGGTGTTGCTAAAGCTGCACTTGAATCTACTGTTAGATATATGGCTGTTGATTTAGGTAAAAAAGGTCAAAGAGTTAATGCTATTTCTGCTGGACCTATCAGAACTCTTGCTGCTGCTGGTATTGGTGATTTTAAACAAATCCTTAACTGGAATGAAATCAACTCTCCACTAAAGAAAAATGTTACAACTACTCAGGTTGGTAACTCAGCAATGTATCTTTTAAGTGATTTATCCTCTGCTGTTACAGGTGAAGTTCACTATGTAGACAATGGATATAATATCATGGGTATGGCTGCTGCTGAGACAAGTCCAGAAGGGAAGACAGTTCTTTCTTGGGATATGAGAGACTAATCAATTTTCTTCAATTAGTAAGAGTTTTTACTCTTGCTAATACTGCTTTTCTATAAATACCAATATACTGATTAAAATTTAATCAACTACTTATACTTTCTTTGAGCACTTTATGTAATAATTACTTTATCAAAACAAGAGAATCTTTTTAATTAAAGGGAAACACTTGTTAAAAAACAAAAGGAATATACATGAAATTAATCAAATTAAGTCTAGCAGCTGCTTTAGCAGTAACAATGGGATACAGTGAGCTAAGTGCAGCTGAAGTAGAAGTTAGTGCTAATGTAGCAATGACAAGTAACTATGTTTGGAGAGGTATGACTCAAACTTCTAATTCACCAGCCGTTCAAGGTGGATTTGATTTAGGTTATGAAGGTTTTTACCTTGGTACTTGGGGTTCAAATATTGATTTTGGAGATGATAGAGCTTCTTTAGAAGCAGATCTTTATTTAGGATACGCAAATGAAGTAGAAAAATTTTCTTATGATGTTGGTATTATACAATTTATGTATCCAAACGAAACTGATAAATATAACTTTGCAGAAGCATACATTAGCTTAGGTTATGACTTTGATGTAGTCGCTGTTGGAGCTGCTTATTATCAAGGTATTGATACAGATGTTGATGATTGGGAACCAGGTAATGCTTGGGAAGTAAGTTTATCTGTTCCATTACCAATGGATATTAGCTTAGATGGTACTTATGGTAATTATGATGATTCTATGACTTCAAGTTCTGATGATAATACATTAGGTAACTATTACTCAGTAAGTGCATCTAAATCATTTGATAAATATGATTTCACTCTTGCATATACTGGTATGGATTATGAAGATGAAGCTACTGATGATCAAGATAATGTTGTATTTACAGTTGGTACAAGTTTCTAAAAAGTTAAATATTTATAGTCTTGCTCTAGTTATCTAGAGCAAGTTTTTTTCATTGTTATTCTCACTTCTTATGCCTGTTTTAAAAATAAGTGGGAAACCCCTCGCTATATTAGTACTTCTATTTTTTGAGACGATTATAAAAGTACTAAATAGCAAAAAAACTTGATATAATTTCCTTATGCTACTATTATCAAAAAAACTTTTTTACATATTGTTTATGTTACTACTAATATCTATTATTTCATTTTTAGCTATTCATGCCGCACCTAATAGTTTTTTTGCAGCTGGTGAATTAAATCCAAACATGACAAAAGAAGCTATACAACAGTTAAAAGCTGTTTATGGTTTGGATAAAACACTTCTTGGTCAGTATATAGATTGGGTAAAAAACATTCTTACACTTAATTTTGGCATCTCTTTTGTAAGCGGACAAGACGTTAGTTCTGAAATACTAAAACGACTTCCAATAACCCTCGTTATGAACATTGTTGCTCTTGTTGCAGTATTTATTATTGCTCTATATTTAGGAATAAAAGCCGCTTTTGAGTATGAAAAAAAGGAAGATTATATTATTCGCCAAATATCTTTAGTCTCTTTTTCTATGCCGTCTTTTTATCTAGCACTTCTTCTTATAATATTTTTCTCTTTAAATTTAGATTTATTTCCAATAGCCGGACTACATTCTATAGAGGAAAAAACTGGATTTTCATATTATACAGATATGGCATGGCATCTTATACTTCCAATTGGAGTTATGATATTTGTAGGACTGGGAAGTATGATTATTTATATACGTTCTTTAACTTTAGAAATACTAAAGAGTGACTATTATTACTTTGCATTATCTAGAGGACTGGATAAGAAAAAATTACTTCGTTACTATGTACTTCCAAATCTATTTCCGCCAATTATTACACTTTTAGGTTTATCTCTTCCTGGATTAATCGGAGGTAGTGTTATTTTAGAGTCTATTTTTGGGATAGAAGGAATGGGACAACTATTTTTTATGAGCGCATTAAGTAGAGACTACCCGATAATAATGGGCACTTTGATGATAACAGCTTTTTTAACCTTACTTGGAAATATGTTTGCGGATTTAATACTATTAAAGTTAAATCCATACATGAAAAGAGGCTAAAATCACAATAATAACTCATTTGCTGCGTTTCTTCAATCGTCACATACTATAGTATGCTTCCTCATTCAGACCTTGCAACTAAGCTATTCTTGTAATTTTAGTAATTTAGTTTTATAATATCTGCCTCGAAAGAGGCTAGCTTTAGTGCCTAAGCGGCAAGCGTAGCAAAAGGAACTTTGTTCCTTTTACGTTCAAATTATGAAAATAATGCCTCTAGTGCATCAACACCATCTTTAGTTTCTTCAATTTCACCATCTTCATTAGTAACAGTATCATTTTCAACTAGTTCAATGTTTAATCCTGTAAGCATAGATGCTAGACGGATATTAATTCCACTTTTACCAATTGCTTTTGATTTTTGATCAGCTGGAAGAGTTACGATTGCTTTCTCAGCTTCACCATCTTCGTTTTTTATAATCTCAACATGAGAAATAATTGCAGGAGACATAACTCTTGATATGAAAAGTTCAGGAATAGTTGTATATTCAACACAGTCAATATTTTCACCAATAAGCTCTTGGCTTACTGCGTTAATACGAACCCCTTTTACCCCAACAGTAGCACCGACAGCATCTACTTGTGGATGCGTACTAAGAAGTGCAATTTTTGCTCTTTCACCCGGGATACGAGCACTTTTTTCTACGATAACAACGCCATCAGCAATTTCTGGAACTTCAAGAGCTAATAATTCTTCTAAGAACTTAGGACTTGTACGAGAAAGCTCAATTTGGATGCCGTTTTCTTTGTCCATATTTACACGACGAACTACAGCTTTTAAGTGATCACCCTTTACAAATACTTCACCTTTTATACGGCTTTTCATTGGTAATACAGCACGAACTTCATCTACTTCAATATATGTAGCATTATGAGAGTCAACACTTGTTACACGACCTGTTACGAGTGTACCAATTTTTGACATATATTTGTTATATAATTCATCTTCTACTAGTCTTTGAATGTGAAATTCTATTTCACGGTGTAGTTGAGATGCTCCTGTTCTTCCATACTCTTCTAAGTCATGCGGAATCTGTAGTTGATCTTCTAATTCTACTTGATCATCATACTCTCTAGCATCTGTAATAGAAATATATGCTGGAGCTCTTTCTTCGTCCTGCAATCTTTCATCATCATCAGCTACAACAGTAATAGTCTGAACAATCTCTATACTTTTTGTAACTTCATCTATATTAGCTTCAAAAGCAAAATTTCTATCAATTACTCTTTTTGCAGTTTGAACAAAAGCAGTCTTTAATGCCTCTAATACTTTTTCAGGTTTAAGCCCTTTTTCATGAGCTATTGCATCTACTATATCTAATATTTTTTCCATAATTATTTGTCCTATTTAAGGTAATCTCATAAAAAAACAGTTATAAAAGTTGTGGGATTTCTTATGAAGTATGAAATTATAGCGAAATTAACTTTAGAGATGCCTTTTAATATGACTTTTAGTAGAGTTTGTATATAATGCAAGACTTTTATATAGTAAAAAAAATCATATAAATGAAGAAGTGCTATTCATTTAATGAAAGAAAAATTAAGGAAAAATTATGGATTTAAAATTTGCTAGAACAGATATTGATACAAAACCAAAAAAAGCTGACTTAGAAAAAATCGAAGCAAGCGTTGAAAAAGAAGGAAGTGTAATTTTTTACTTCGATAGAGAAAATTCTCACAAAGATTTACTAGAACTTCAAGATTATTTTGAAGCAAAAGGTAAGAGTTTCTATATGAGTGAAGTTAGATTTGGACTTTCTGATAACGAATATATGTACCAAGTACACATTATTAACTAGAGATAATTTATGAGTAAAAAGTTATTTATTGAAACCTTAGGTTGTGCAATGAACTCTCGTGATAGTGAGCATATGATTGCTCAACTAACTGAAAAAGAGGGTTATGAAAGAATTGATGATTTCAAAGAAGCTGACCTGATTTTGATAAATACATGCTCAGTTAGAGAAAAACCAGTTTCTAAACTTTTCTCTGAACTAGGTGTTTTTAACAAAAAGAAAAAAGCAGATGCAAAGATAGGTGTTTGCGGGTGTACAGCTTCTCACTTAGGTGAAGAGATTATAAAAAGAGCACCATATGTAAACTTTGTTTTAGGTGCTAGAAATGTATCTAAAATCACAGAAGTTTTACATAAAAATAAAGCTGTTGAGATAGATATTAATTATGATGAAAGCGAATTTGCTTTTGATGATTTCAGAACATCTCCATTCAAAGCTTTCATTAATATTTCTATGGGTTGTGATAAATCATGTACTTATTGTATTGTTCCTAAAACTCGTGGTGATGAGATATCTATTCCAGATGCACTTATTATAAACGAAGCTATAAGAGCAGTAAAAAAAGGTGCAAAAGAGATTTTTCTTTTAGGACAAAATGTAAATAATTATGGTCGTCGTTTTTCAGGTGAACATGAAAAAGTAAATTTTACAGAACTTCTAAGAAGACTTAGCAAAGTAGAAGGTTTAGAGCGAATACGTTTTACTTCTCCACACCCATTCCATATGGATGATGAGTTTATAGAAGAGTTTGCAAAAAATCCTAAAATCTGTAAATCAATGCATATGCCTCTTCAAAGTGGTTCAACAAAAGTTTTAAAAGATATGAAAAGAGGTTACTCAAAAGAGTGGTTCTTAAATCGTGTTGCAAAACTTCGTGCTGAATGTCCTGAAGTTAGCATATCTACTGATATTATAGTTGCGTTCCCAGGTGAAAGTGATGAAGACTTTCAAGATTCCTTAGATGTTATGCGTAAGGTTAGATTTAATCAAATTTTTTCTTTTAAATACTCACCTCGACCTGAAACAGAAGCCGAATATTTTACAAATACGGTTGATGAAGAAGTTGCGTCTAATAGACTTACTGAACTTCAAAGTCTTAATACAGAGATTTTAGATGAGATTAATGCTACTTCACTTGGTAAGACTTATAGAGTTTATTTTGAAGATTTGATTCAAGACTTCTTCGTAAGTGGTAGAAGCGATGATAACATTGTTATAAAAGTAAAAGGTTCAGATGAGCTTTTAGGTGAATTTAGAAACGTTAAGATAACTTCTATTGGAAGAACAATTTTAACAGGGGAAGTAGTTGCGTAAAAAGATTTCTAGATATCTTGCACTAATTTTTCTTCCTCTAATAGCTGCATTATTAATAAAAATTCTTTATTTAACAAACAAAAAACAATTTCATGTTACAAGCAATATAGGCGACGAACCAACTATATTTGCCTGTTGGCATGGAGAACTTCTTTTACTCCCTTATTTATATTTTTATTTTAGAAAAACTCCACGTGCAAATGTACTTATTTCTCCACATTTTGACGGAAAACTTATCTCAAAAACTGTTAAGTATTTTGGACTTGGGACTATTGCAGGATCTTCAAATAAAAATGCTGCCAGAGTATTAATTCAAGCAATGAAGACTCTAAAAGAAGGTTATGACATAGGTATAACTCCAGACGGGCCTAAAGGTCCTAGACATGAAGTTGCAGATGGTATAATAATAATGTCGCAGAAAACTAAATCAAAAATAGTTCTTCTAAAAATAGTACCAACAAAGTTTTGGCAGTTGAATAGTTGGGATAGGTTTACTATTCCCAAGCCATTTGGTACTTTGAACTATTATGCAAGTGAACCTATAGATATTAGCAATATGGAACTTGAAGATGCGAGAACTCTACTAAAAAAGAGGTTGGATAATTATGAGATCTAGAGTATTAATTCCAGGTATAGCTTTTTTAATGTTACTCCTAATGGGTTCATATTTTTTGATAAACCCATCTTATGAAAGATCATTAAAAGCAAAATATTACTATGAGACAGGTGATTACAAAACAGCATTAGTTCTTGCAAAAGAAGCATTTAGCATGGATGTTTATAACCGTATGGCTTCAACTGTAATGGCGCAATCTATAACATCTTTAAAGTATGTTTCTTTTAACGAAGATGCTAAAAAGTATATGCTAGATATCAATAACATTGCGACACATGATGTTATCTCGAATGCTGATAAA
>JBLIEY010000021.1:0-23200 GCA_047633475.1 Sulfurimonas sp. | reverse complement strand
GCTATAGAGAGAGGGAAACGCCTGGTCCCATTCCGAACCCAGAAGCTAAGCCTCTCATCGCTGATAATACTGCATCTTTCAGGTGTGGAAACGTAGGTCGCTGCCTAGTTGATCAATTCTTACTTACTTACTCTTCACGCTTATTAATCTCTAACCTTTTTTATCTCTTAATTTATTTTTTTACTTTAATAATATAATCTTAATTGTTTTTTTATTACTTATAATCATACTTATTCTTTTATTTCTTATAGTTTTTTGTATTGTATTTATTAATAATTATTATTACAATAATATATATTTGTAAAATATTCTTACTATTTTATACATTTAACTACTACTTTATCACATTATTAACACTTACGTTATATTATATTTTTTGTGATAGCTAAAATATCTTTAAATTAACTTAAATAATTTATATAATAATTTTAATAAAGGTTGTGCTAAAATTATCTCTCCTATAATGCTTTTCACAAAATAGTAATGTATTTTAAACTTATTACTCGTAGGAGAGGAAATGACAAAAACAATTAAATTAGCTCTTGTAGCTGCAATGGCTTTAGGTGCAACATCTGCATTCGCAACAAATGGTTCAACAATGATAGCAACTGGTGCTAAATCAACAGGTATGGCTGGTATTGGTATAGGTATGAGTCATGGTGCAGAATCTGCTCTAGTGAATCCTGCTTTAATTACTTCTGTAGAAAATACTGAAGTTTCTTTTGGTGGTACTTTTTTTATGCCAGTTGTATCACAAGATATGGGTGCTGGTGAAGCAGATAGTGACGCTGATTTAAGTGTTATTCCTACTGTTGCTCTTGCAACTAAAGTTACAGATAATTTTTATGCTGGTGTTGGTATGTGGGGAACTGCAGGTATGGGTGTTGACTATAGAGATGACACAACAACTGGTTCATATCAAATGGTTACAAACTTACAATTAATGCAATTTGGTGTTCCTCTAGCATACAAAATAAATGGTTTTAGTGTTGCTGTAACTCCGTTACTACAATATGGATCTCTAGACATTAGTTATAATAGTTCAACTAGAGCTTCACAAGGTGTAGCACAAGATTTACAATTTGGTTATAACTTGGGTATGTCATATGTAGTTTCTGGCGTAACTATTGGTGCTACTTACAAATCAGAAATTGAAATGGATTACGGCAACCAATTATCAAGCACAAATACTGATTTCTTTTTAGATTTAAGTGATAAGCTCTCTACGCCTGCTGAAATGGGAATTGGTGTTAGTTATAAAATTGCTGAACATACAATAGCATTGGATTACAAGCAAATTAAATGGTCTACTGCATCTGGATACGAAGACTTTGCATGGGAAGATCAAAGTGTAGTGGTTATTGGTTACGAATATGCATCTACTGGTTGGGCAGCTCGTGTTGGTTATAATTATGCTCCAAGTCCTATTTCTGAGCAAACTAGCGGTGGTCTTGACTACTCGATAAATACATTGAACCTACTTGGCTTCCCTGCTATCGTAGAGACTCACTTTGCAATTGGTGGTACATACGATATAAGCGAAAAAGCATCAGTTGATTTGGCTTATGTTTATACTCCAGAAACTTCAGAAACTTATGCTACAAGTGCAGGAACTAGTATCACAACTACACACTCACAATCAAGTGTTAGTGCTCAACTTAATTACGCATTCTAAGAATTAGAATTACATAAATTTATTCTTCATTCTAAATGTCGCCTTTCATGGCGGCATCCTATTTTTACATCCCAAATAAATTTTTTTAAATGACATGTAAAAATATATTATCAATGTGATATTTTTGTGATATAATTGTGATCAAGTATAATAAATAAAGGAAAACAAATGGTAAAAAAACTTTTAAGTACAGTGTTGGCACTGTCATTAACAGCTACAATCGCTTTTGCAGCAGATGCTGTTATGTATAATGTAATAAATGGAGATGTTGAAAAACAATATAATGACTTCATTAAAAATAAAATTGAAGAAGTTGGTTTTAGCTTGTCTGATCCGCATCTGAGAATCAATGACGCTTATAAAGCTAAATATGGTACAAAAACTTTAGAAGATGGAAAAGTAAATCCTCAGTACGATCCGGACTGGAAAGTTACATTAAGTAACCTTGGTTTTTACTCTATCTCAAATGATATGAAATTAAGAGAATTACTTATAAAAGCACCACAACTTGGTGGATTTTCTCCATTTAACTATCATGCATATAAAAAAGTAGGTGAAGACAAAACATATCTTGCTCATATTGCTCCAACTGCAATGCTAGATATTGTAGGTGTTGAAGATAAAGAAGTTAGAGCTGAATTTATCGCAATGTTCAAGCCACTTGATGATTTAGTTCAAAAAGAGTTTGGCGGAAAAGTTGAAGTAACTCAATATAAAGCATTACCTGAAAAGAAAATGATGACATATGAGATTACCTTTGAAAGAACAGCTGACTTAACTGACTACTTAGATGAATTTCAAGAAGAATTTGAAGGGGCTTTTGAAGATGCTGGATATATTATTGCAGGATTTCATAACTTTAGAGAAGTGTATATGGATGAAGATTTAGAATTTAGCAAATATGATGCATATTTCGTTTACTCTTTATGTCACTTTACTTACTCTTATAATATGTTTAACAAAGGTCGTCCAGATGCTGGTGTATTTGCTCCTTGTGCTATGTATATGTATATAGAAAAAGATTCAAATAAACTTATAATTGGTATGCCAACAATGTTTGACTGGACAGCTATTATGAACTTGAAAGACGAGACAATGGTTAAATCTGTTAATGACTTAAATGCAGAGATAACAGATGTAATGTTAAGTCTAGGTGCTAAACAGATATGAAAAAATTATTAACAGTAATAGCATCTATTGCCGTTTTAACATTTAGTGGTTGTGTTGCAAAAGGTGAAGTTGCATCTACAAATACTGGTCCTGAAGGTAAAGATATTTCTACTTACTTAGTAGGAACATATGTTGATTCTATTAGTGCACAAGCAAAACTAGTTGAAGCTGGTTTTGAAGTTGTAGCTACTTATAAGCCTGTTAAGAAAGGTACAACAATCATCTTTACTAATGAAGTACTAAAAGCTGAGGGTGTAAAACCAGGTCGTTCTCATGTTGCCGTTTTACGTCTTTTTGTTGATGATAAAGAAAAAATGATAAGCATAACAAACCCTGTATATTTTGGAAAAGCTTATATGCAGTCTGAGTATAATCATACTGTTTTTAATGCTCAACTAGAAGCTATAAACAAAGCGTTTCCAGGTTTAACAAATTCAGTTGATAAAATGAATTTTGATAATCTAGAAGGTTTCCATTTTATGATGGGAATGCCTTATTATGCTGATACTGATGAATTGGGTGTTGGTACAAATGAAGAGTTAATAGCTAAAGCTAAAGACTACAAGAAAGGTAAACTTTTGGCATTTGAGCTTAAATTATCTGAGACTAGTACACTTCTAGGATATGATTTAGGTAGAAGAACTAAAAAGTTTGTTGAAAAAGTAGGTCGTGCAAATGCTGCTATCCTTCCATATGCTATTTCGGTAGAAAATGGAAAAGCTACTGCTTTAAATGCAAAGTATTATATAGCTCTATGTTATCCACTTCTTTCAATGTCAACATTTATGACTATTTCAACAGTTCCAGGAGCTATTGAAAAAGATTTGCTAAAACCTTTTAAATAGGTTTTAGCTTTTGCTAAAAGAAGCGACGGTTTTAAACCATCACCGCTTCTCTAGCCCCTTCTTTAATTTCACCAATTAGGTAACCGTCAGTTTCAGCTAATATCTTTTGTACATTAGCGTCTTCAACTACTAAAATCATTCCAACACCCATGTTAAATGCTCTAAACATTTCATCACGATCTACATGCTCTGACATTAGTTCAAATATAGGTAGAACTTTTATAGAATCTTTTCTTACTTCAGCCATTAAGTTTGCAGGAAGTACACGAGGTAAGTTCTCAACAATTCCACCACCAGTGATGTGAGCCATTGCTACTATTTCATTTCTAAGTTTTTTGAATGTTTTAACATAAATATTTGTAGGTTCTAAAAGAGTTTCAATTAATGGTTTACCATTAAAATCATCTTCAAATTTCATGCCCATTTTTTCAAATAAAACTTTACGTGCTAGTGAAAAACCATTTGAGTGAAGACCTGAACTAGGAAGTGCTATAAGTTTGTGACCTGCACGAACAAGAGAGACTCTGTCCATCTCCGACTTTTCAGCTACCCCAACTGCAAAACCAGCTAAGTCGTAATCATCTTCGGAGTACATTCCTGGCATTTCAGCAGTTTCCCCACCGATTAGTGCACATTCACTTCTTATACAACCCTCAGCTATACCAGCGACTACATTTGTAGCTACATTAACATCTAGTTTGCCAGTAGCATAGTAATCAAGAAAGAAAGAAGGAGTTCCGAAGTTACATAAAAGGTCATTGACACACATAGCAACTAAATCAATTCCTACGGTGTTATGAATGCCACTATCAATAGCAAGTTTAAGTTTTGTACCTACACCATCAGTAGCTGCAAGCATTACAGGTTCTTTAAACCCTTTTGGAAGTTCAAAAGCACCAGCAAAAGAACCAATTCCACCCAATACACCTGGGATTTTTGTAGATTTAACTAAAGGCTTAATATTTTCAACAAAACTGTTGCCAGCATCTATGTCTACACCGGCATCTTTGTAACTAATTTGGCTCATATAAACTCCATTTATAAAGTATGAAATTATATCTTATATGAGTTGAGAAAAGTGTTAAGAAAAGTTTTTTTATTATTCTTTAGTTGGTAAATCACACTTTTTGCTAATTATACAAATTGGACAAAAGTTAACTAAGCCTGCTATTAACGGAAGTACACCTAAGTAGAACCAAGCTATACCCGTAACAAAACCAGCAACTATTAAAGCCAAACCCAATACTATACGAAAGATTCTACAAAATGATCTAATTTTATTATAATTCATCTATTTTCCTTGTTATAATAAATATTTAGTATAATTATATATTTATTAAATAAAATTTATCATAATCTTATCACAATTTTTATTTAATTTAGATGTATAAAAGATAAAGAATCTGAAATGAATTATTTTAGATATATAGCTTAAGTAAAATTAATCATAATATGATAAAATCGCCACAATAAAATAAGGAATAACTAAAATGAAAGAATTTATTTACCCAGAGATGATGGTTCATGTTCCAATGTGCACTAGTAAAAATCCACAAAATGTTTTAATTGTTAGTGATAGTGCAGATTTACTTTCAAAAGAAATGTTAAAGTACAAGGATATAAGCACAAAAGTAGTTGAGTGTACTCTAGATGCACTTCGTGATTTAGATGAGTCTAGTGTTGATGTTGTTATCTCCGAAATGAGCTCAGATGCTGCAGTGTTAGCTCATCTTAGTCGCATCTTAAAAGATGATGGACAGCTTTGTATAACTCACCCATCTTTAGATGATGTAGATGCGAACAAAACTATGATGAAAATCTTAGGAAATTACTTTAAAGTTATTATGCCGTATAATGTTGGCAATAATTCTACAGCACTTTTAGCATCTAAAGAGTATCACCCAACTGCAGATATTAATCTGCAACGTTCTGATATGTTAGACAACAATCAGTTTTATAACTGTGATATTCATGTAGCCGCGTTTGCTATGGGTAACTATATTCGTAAAGAATATTTAGGAATTATTAAAAACTAACAAATAAGGTATTAAATGGCATTTAAGTACGCTATCGCACTTACCGGAGGGATTGCTACAGGCAAGAGTACTGTTGCATCTCTACTTGCTTTAAATGGTATGAGAGTTATAGATGCAGATAGCATCTCTCATGAAATACTAGACGCTTCTAAGTCTTGGGTTAAAGAGACTTTTGGTGATGAATATGTTCTTGGTTCTAAAGTAGATAGAGCTAAACTTGGAAATTTAGTCTTTTCAGATGAAATCCAGAAGAAAATTTTAGAAGACTTTTTACACCCTAAGATTAAAGCTGAGATTCAAATACGAAGTATTAAGCAAGATAGTTTTAAATTCCCTTATCTTATAGATATTCCACTATTTTTTGAAACAGGTGCTTACGAGATAAAAGAAAGTGTTGTGGTATATACTCCTGGCGGAGTACAGTTAGAAAGATTTATGAAGAGAAATGGTTATAAAGAAGAAGAATCTTTAAAGAGAATAGCTTCTCAGATGCCAATAGATGAAAAGAAAAAAAGAGCCACTTGGGTTATAGATAACTCAAAAAACTTAAAGCACCTCCAACAAGAGTGTGAAGAGTTCGTGGACAAAATAAAGGCTAAATACTTATGATAGTTTCAAAATATAGTGCAAGCGGAAATGATTTTGTTATATTTCACGCAGATGTTAAAGAAGATAGAACTGAACAAGCTAAAGAATTATGTCATAGACAAGAGGGCATCGGCGCTGATGGTTTAATAGTAATTGTGCCTCATAGTGAATATGATTTTGAGTGGCAGTTTTACAACTCTGATGGAAGCAGTGCTGAGATGTGCGGAAATGGTAGTAGAGCTTGTGCTCATTATGCCTTTAATCATTCATTGGCAAAGAAGAATATGAGCTTTTTAACTGAAGCTGGTGTTATAAAAGCCGAAGTTGATGGAGATATGGTTTTAGTAGAACTTACTGAGCCTAAGATTTTAGATAAAAATATAGAATTTAATGGTAAATCTTGGTGGCTACTTGACACCGGTGTTCCTCATTTAGTTCATTTTACTCAGAATATTGAAGAATTTGATATTTTAGAAGCTAGAGAATTGAGATACAAATATAATACAAATGTGAATATTGCCTTTGTAGATGCAGACAAGAATGTAAAAGTTAGAACTTATGAGCGTGGTGTTGAAGATGAGACTTTAGCTTGTGGAACTGGTATGGCGGCTTGTTTTTATAGAGCTTACACAGAAAAAAAAATCGCTAGTAATGCAGAAGTCTATCCTATAAGTGGTGTTATTTTATATCTTGGAATGAATGGTAAAAAGATTACATTTAAGGGCAAAGTGAAAAATACTTTTAATACTGAGTGGGAAATATAAAAACTGTTAAGACTTAAAAGCTGGACTTAGAGTCCAGCTGCCTCAACAATTTTTGCTTGATGATCAGCAATAAGTGGTTCAATAACTTCGTCTAAAAGTCCACCATGCATGATTTCATTAAGTCTGTAAAGTGTAAGAGTTATTCTGTGATCACTCATACGGTTTTGAGGATAGTTGTACGTACGAATACGACCACTTCTATCTCCAGTTCCAACCTGTGCTGCACGTTCAGCCGCATTTTCAGATTGTTGTTCTCTCATTTCTAAATCATATAGTCTAGCTTTAAGAACTTTCATCGCTTTTTCACGATTTTTATGTTGAGATTTTTGGTCTTGGTTAGTTACAACTAAACCTGATGGTAAGTGAGTAATACGAACAGCAGAATCTGTTGTATTTACTGACTGACCTCCACAACCAGATGAACGCATAACGTCTATCTTTAAATCTTTTTCTTCAATAGTGATTTCAACATCATCAACCTCAGGCATTACTGCTACTGTTATTGCTGATGTATGTACACGACCTTGAGATTCTGTTTCTGGAACTCTTTGAACACGGTGAGTTCCACCTTCATATTTCAACCTGCTATAAACCTGTTCACCTTTAATAAGTGCAGTAACTTCTTTAAACCCACCAGACTCTGATGGTGAAGTACTTATAAGCTCGATTTTCCAACCACGAAGGTCAGCATAACGAGTATAAGCATCAAATAAATCTCCAACAAAAATAGCGGCCTCATCTCCACCAGCACCAGCACGAAGCTCAACAATAATATTTCTATCATCATTTGGATCTTTTGGCAGAAGAAGTTTTTTAATAGCTTCTTCTATAAGTGGTTTTCTAGGCTCAAGCTCTTTTAACTCTTCTTTTGCCATTTCGCCCATTTCAGAGTCAAATAGCATTTCTTTAGTATCTGCAATATCTGATATTAAAGCTTTATACTCTTTAGCTCTTTCAACGATTGGTAAAAGTGCAGCTTGTTCTTTTGAGAGTTTTGTCATTCTTTTGATGTCAGAAGTTATGTCGGGTGAACTTAGCATTTCGCCAAGCTCCTTATAGCGGGTGATAAACGGAGTTAGTTTATCGGAGAGCATATATTTATGCTCTAATTATATAGCGTTTACAGATTTTTGTAGACGACTAACTTTTCTAGCAGCAGTTTCTTTTTTTAAGATACCTTTGCTTACAAATTTGTGAATTTGTTGGTTAGCAACTTTAAATGCTGCAGCTGCTTCTTCTTTTTGTCCTGCTTCTACTGCAGTGTTTACATC
This sequence comes from Sulfurimonas sp., assembly GCA_047633475.1. Lineage (GTDB taxonomy): Bacteria > Campylobacterota > Campylobacteria > Campylobacterales > Sulfurimonadaceae > Sulfurimonas. The sequence continues at coordinate 14,851 of JBLIEY010000021.1, read as the reverse complement.
TTTTACGATGTTCTTAAGACGAGTTCTGTAAAAACGATTACGCTCTGAACGAACGATAGTTTGGCGAATTCTCTTAATAGATGACTTGTGATTTGCCATGCATGAGTCCTTCTCATTAATTTTTTAGTGCGCAATTCTAGCTTAAAGATAATTAAAATTAAGTTAAAGACAAGGTGAATTGCAATAATTTTATACTTTCTAATTAATTATGTTAAAATACAGCACTTTTAAAAACAACAATTATAATTTTCAAAGATTTAAAATCTTTGAAAAGGAGAAACAGTGAATAAGTTATTTGGAACAGATGGCGTTAGAGGTGAAGCAGGATCTTTTTTAAGTGCTGCTTTAGCAATGAAAGTAGCAATGGCTGCAGGAATATATTTTAAAGCACATTCAATTACAAATAGAATATTGATTGGTAAAGACACACGCAGAAGTGGATATATGATAGAAAATGCAATAGTTAGTGGACTAACTGCCATTGGATATGATGTAATACAAATCGGACCTATGCCTACTCCGGCTATTGCTTTTCTTACTGAAAATATGAGATGCGATGCAGGTATAATGATTAGTGCTTCTCATAACTCATTTGAAGATAATGGTATTAAATTCTTCGATTGTGATGGAAATAAACTATCTCATAAAATAGAAAAAGAAATAGAAACTATTTACGCCGATGATGAAAAACTCAGCGATGCTCAAGTTACTGCAAAACTAATTGGTAAAGCTAAAAGAATTGATGATGTAATAGGACGTTATATAGTAGCACTTAAAAACTCTTTTCCAAGAGAATTAACATTAACTGGTATGAGAATAGTACTAGATGCAGCAAATGGAGCAGGTTATATAGTAGGGCCGACTGTACTTGAAGAACTTGGTGCTGAAGTTATAGTTTTGCATAATAAGCCTGATGGATTTAATATTAATCAAGGATGTGGGGCACTTCATACAAAAGACTTATGTGATAGCGTTATTAAATATAGAGCAGATTTGGGAATAGCACTAGATGGAGATGCGGATAGACTTGTAGTAGTTGATGAAAATGGAGAGATTATAGATGGAGATCAACTTTTAGGGGCTTTGGGTTCAAATATGAACGATAGAGGAGTGCTTAAAGGTGGTGGAATTGTATCTACTGTTATGAGTAATCAAGGTTTAGACGATTTTATGAAATCAAAAGATTTAAAACTATTTCGTTCAGATGTTGGCGATAAAAATGTTTTAACAATTATGCATAAAGAAGGAATTAATTTCGGTGGTGAGCAAAGTGGACATGTAATTGTAAACGATTTTGCTAAAACTGGAGATGGGCTTGTTAGTGCTCTTCAAACTTTGGCTCTTATCATAAGTACAAAAACAAAAGCATCTCAGGCTCTTCGTCCATTTAAATTATACCCTCAAAAACTTGTAAATATAAATATAAAAACTAAAGTACCACTAGCTAAGGTTGAGGGTTTAGAAGCCAAATTAAGAGAGCTAGATGCAAAGAATATACGTCACCTTATAAGATACTCAGGAACAGAGAACAAACTTAGGGTTTTACTTGAGTGTAAAGATGCAAAAGAGATGAACTTTCATATGGATGAGATGATAGAATTTTTTCAAAAAGCTTTAAATGCCTAGTAAGACACTAAGACTTAGTGTCATTTTATTTTTTACAATGGCAGGTATTTTTATAATTGATCAAAATATAAAGATGCTTTTTGTGGATGGATTTCGCTACTACACAGAGTGTATAGACTTGATTTTAGTTTACAATAAGGGTGTAGCATTCTCAATGCTCGCTTTTTTAGATGAGTGGCTAAAGTATATTCAGCTTGTTCTTGTTTGTGGGATTCTTGCCTACATAATAAGTCTTAAAAAAGTTTGTTTTGCTTTGCCTGCGGGACTTATGTTGGGTGGAGCTTTTTCAAATGTATATGATAGGTTTGTTCATGGTGGAGTTGTAGATATGGTTTATTGGCACTGTGGATTTGACTTTGCGGTGTTTAATTTTGCTGATGTAATGATAGACGTTGCAGTGGTATGGTTCTTATTTTTGAACTTTAAGCCAAAGCTCTGTAAAAGCTAATTAAAAGCAGATTTTAGGTAATATTGCTGAAAATAATAGTTAAAAACAACTAAAAGACATACAAAAAGGAAATTGATGGAAATCAAATCAAATAAAATCGATAGTGCAAACGCTCTTATAGAAGCGACAATTTTAAGAGAAACTGTAGATGCAAATCTAGAAAAGATGGCTAAACAACTAGCAAAAACTGCAAGTGTTCAAGGTTTCCGTAAAGGTAAAGTTCCTATTGCAATCGTTAAAAAGCAATATGGTGAAAAACTTGTTCAAGATGCTGAAGGCGAAGCTCTTCGTGACGTACTTTCTAAAGGTTTAGAAGAATTAAATATTTCTAATGATTCAATTATTGGTGAACCAAATATTTCTAAGTTCGACAAATCTGATGATAAAATCGAAGTAGCTGTTAAAGTTGCTATGAGACCAACTATTGAACTTGGCGATTACGCTGCGATGGTTAAAGAATTTGATGCGCCAGTTGTAAGCGATGAAGATGTTGAAAAAAGAATCAAAGATATAGCAGAGTCTCAGGCCCCACTATCAGACATCAAAAGAAATCGTAAAATGAAAGATGGTGATACAGCTGTAATTGATTTTGAAGGTTTTGTTGATGGAGAGCCTTTTGAAGGTGGTAAAGGTGAAAACTTTGAACTAACTTTAGGTTCAGGTCAATTTATTCCAGGTTTTGAAGGTCAATTAGTTGGTGTTAAAAGAGATGAAGAAGTTGAAGTTAACGTAACTTTTCCTGAGAATTATGGCGGAAAAGATTTAGCTGGTAAAGAAGCAATGTTTAAAGTTAAAGTAAACGGTATCAAAGTTAGAGATGAAGTTGCAATTGATGATGAACTAGCTAAAAAATTACTTCAAGGTAAAGAAGACGCAACTGTAGAAGAACTTAAAAATGAAGTAAAGCTTCAAATGCAAAGTGAAGCTTTAGCTAAACTTTATAATGAGGACTTAAAACCTGCATTACTTGAGTCATTTGTTGCAGGTCTTGCATTTGATCTTCCTGAGTTTGTTGTAGAGCAAGAGATTGATATGGCATTAAACAAAAAAGCTCAAAGCATGAGTGAAGATGAAATTAAAGAAGTACGTGAAAGTATAGAAAAATTAGAAGAACTTCGTGAAACTTTCCGTGAAGATGCTAAAAAAAGTGTAAAAGCTACTTTTATCATAGATGCATTAGCTGCTGCTGAAAATGTAAAAGTTGAAGAACAAGAAGTTATGCAAACTATATACTACGAAGCAATGCAAATGGGTCAAGATCCTAAAAAAGCATATGATGAGTATAAAGATGCTGGTTATCTTCCTGCAGTACAGATGTCAATGGTAGAGGACAAAGTTCTTGGCCAACTTCTTAACGCAAAGAAAAAAGAAGCATAATCATGAGTTATATTCCTTATGTAGTAGAAAGCACCGGTCGTGGTGAACGTTCTTATGACATTTACTCTCGTCTTTTAAAAGATAGAATTATAATGCTAAGTGGAGAAGTAAATGATGATGTTGCTTCTTCTATAGTTGCACAAATGTTGTTTCTTGAAGCTGAAGATCCAGAAAAAGATATCTATTTTTACATAAACTCTCCTGGTGGAGTGGTTACAGCAGGAATGGCTATTTTTGACACGATGAATTATATTCGTCCTCATATAACTACTATTTGTATAGGACAAGCTGCATCTATGGGTGCATTTTTACTTTCATCTGGTGAGAAAGGTAAAAGATATGCTCTCCCTCATGCTCGTATCATGATACACCAACCTTTAGGTGGAGCTCAAGGTCAAGCAACAGACATAGCTATTCAAGCAGAAGAAATTCTACGCATGAAAGCTGAACTTAATGGTATTTTGGCAAAAAATACTGGCCAGACTATTAAAAGAGTAGAAAAAGACACTGATCGTGACAACTTTATGAGCTCTGCAGAAGCTAAAGAGTATGGATTGATTGATGAGGTTTTACTTAAAAAAGAAAAAGAATAGAAAAGGGATGATATGGCAGGAACTTTGAGAAGCAGAACTCGTCGCAACATAAGCATAGTTAAAAAAGAACTGGCTGTGCCTACACTAGAAATGGATGTACCAACTAGTGATTTAGAAATATATTCTAAAGAAGTGCTTAGTGATTTAATTGCAGATAACTTGCCTCCAACTCCAAACAATTTTTCACTCTACTTTGATAGACTATTAGAAGATAAGAGTGAAAATCTTCGTAAGCAAATACTTTCTATTCTAGAGCTTGAAGAAAACAATGATGATGAAAACACAATTTTGCTTGAACAAAGTTTGAAAAAAGGTTTTAACTCTGTAAAAAGTATTTTAACAGTTACTGCTAACCTTTACAAAAATATGTCACTTATGACAAAAATTCTTGATAAAAGAAAAGCAGAGTTAGAGGACAACAAAGATGTTTTAGCTGCTGTTGGAGTAGCTAGTTCTTTAGCAAGTGATGTGTCAAAATTAAACTCTATACTGAAAAAACAGAGTTCTCATATGAAAGTTCTTTATGATGATACTGCAACTATAGTTAAAAGCATAGAGAATGAGACTATTTTTGATAATAAATATGGTGTTTATAATAAGCGTTATTTAATGACAAAGATAGAGCAAGAGATAGGTCTAATCACAGAGTTTAAACACAAGAGTTCTCTTATAATGATAGAACTCTCTCGTGAACTTCATGATAGCGTTAATAACGAAAAAGCTATAACTCTAATGACAAGAACTATTGCAAGACTTTTGCTTAAGACTTCCCGACGAAGCGATACAGTTGCTCACTATGGAAATGGTGTTTTTGCAATGCTTCTAAAACATACAGATATAAACAGCGCAATAAAAGCAAGTGAAAGACTCAGTGAACTTGTCTCAAACTCTAACTTTTTCTTAGCTGACCGTGAGATACAGCTAAAAATCTCTATAGGTATAACAGAAGTAGCAACTTTATGCTCGGTTGAAGAAATCGTAGTAAGTGCTATGGATGGTATTGAAAAAGCTTACAGTAATAAAAATTTAGACTTTGCTGTTTCTTTAAAAGATAAATTAAAAGAAAAGATGTAGTATAAAAATGAACTTAACAATAGTAGAATATCCAGATAAAAGACTCAAAGAAAAGTCAGTTATTGTAGAAAAATTTGGTAAAGAACTACATATGCTACTAGACGCAATGTACCCTATTATGGTTAACACTAATGGTATAGGCTTAGCAGCAATTCAAGTTGCACAACCGATACAAGTTTTGATTTTAAATATTCCACAAGAAGATGGTGAGCAACCAATAGAAAATCTGATAGAAATGATTAATCCAGTTATTACAAAAAGAGATGGTGAAATTGTTTATCAAGAAGGTTGTCTGAGTGTTCCTAGTTTTTATGAAGATATCAAAAGATTTGAAAATATCACTGTTAACTTTCAAGACAGAGAAGCAAATACAATGACATTAGAAGCTAATGGCTTACTAAGTGTAGCTATTCAACATGAAGTAGATCACTTAAATGGGGTTCTTTTTATAGATAAGCTCTCATATGCAAGAAGAAAAAAGTTTGAAAAAGAGTATAAAAGAATGTTAAAAGAAAAAAAAAGTTCTAAATAACTCTTCGTAATTCTTCTTAAAATTTACCTTTTTTCAGCTCATACTTTAAAGCATAATAAAGAGTGTTTGATAACATAATTGAAAAATTAATATAGAAGCTTTATTTAAATATAATCTATTAAAATACTAAGGAAATAATAATGAGCACAGACAAAAATGGATTTTTACAAAGAGCAGATGCTCATATAGCACTTGCAAATGAGCAACTAAATGAATCAGTAAAGCAAGGTGAAGTAAGTGCTTCGTTTACATACGGAGCTGCTAGATATAATGCATGGATGGCTTCTTCTTCAGTTGAGACTGTAGAAGATTTGATTAATGGTAAAGACGAGATAGTAGAGTATTTTCTTAAAGAGTATAAATTAGCTCTAGAAGAACATATGAAGAATCATATAGAAACTTTCGGTACTTACTAGGGTTAAATAAATAGGTTACCATAAGGGCAACTTACTCCCCTGCAAATATCTTTTATTTTATACTAATTTACTAGATATTTGGCTTTAGAAAATCACCATCAATTATCAATAAGTGAACACCATTCTCAGTGATAGAACGGTGAGAACTTAAATCATCAGAAACAATGTAAGACATACCTTTAGATAGAATTGATTGTGTTCCATCTTTAAGCTCATTTATCACTTCGCCTTCTAAGCAATAGACTATATGACCTTTCTCGCACCAATGATCAGCTTTATAGTTTTTTGAATATTCTACGTATCTAACACGTAAGCCTTCAAATTGCATCGTCTGCCAATATGCAGTACCTGTTTCACCTTTATGCTCAGTACGAGGAACACCTTTCCAGTCAATTGTTTGAAATGGAATATTTGAATTTTTCATTATTTGTCTCCTATGTTGATTAAATGCATTTGTATTAATTGATAATTAGCAACTTTTTCAATCTCTTTAATATACTCAAATCCAAATGGTTCATAGTATTTTCTTAAGTATTCATGAGCATGGATTTCTATGCTATTAATCGCTAATTCTTTAGCTTTACTTATTAGAAGTTTTACCAGTCAATTTCTTCCCAACCAAGCATATCTAATTTTCCTAATCTACTTAACGGTGATAGAGGTGCAATAATATTAAGAGGAGCAAGTTTTGCAAGTTTATTCATTGGAGACAACTTGCTTGTATTCCTTAAAAGGTAATTCTCTTCAATAAGTTCACCATTTTGTTCTATCCAGCCAAAATAGTTTCCCATTGCTTTCTGTGCCAAGATACTCACCATTCCACTTAAATAAACTTTTCATATATAAATTTCTTTTGTCTTCTAACAAGTGGGTGTTCAACCCGCGCCCCCGTTATATTTTGGTCTGTGTTACAAGCCCATATCACTTAAAGATGGATAATCACTTGGTCTTATATCTTCTTTCCAAAGTAATTTTCTATCACTTTCATTTATTGCTAAGTCATTAATACAAGCAAATCTAACTTTCATTAGTCCATTTTCATCAAATTCCCAATTTTCATTTCCATAACTTCTATACCATTGTCCGTTATCATCATGCCATTCGTAAGCAAATCTTACAGCTATTTTATCTTCTGTATATGCCCATAATTCTTTACATAATTTATAAGACAACTCTTTGGAATATTTATTTTTTAAAAAAGAGATACTTTCATCTCTACCATTGATAAATAAATTTCTATTTCTCCAATTACTATTGAGACTATAAGCCATGGATACATTTTCTGGGTTTTTCAAATTCCATCCATTTTCTGCCATTCGTACTTTTAGTGTGGCACTTTCTAAATCAAATGGTGGTAGTGGTAGTTTTTTTTCTGCTTTCATCTTCAGTCCTTTTATTTAACAATCAAACGATTGTTTTGGTAATTAAGTTAAAAAAATTATTCTAAAAGAGTAATAACTTTTTTACCAACTTTAAGATAATTATCTGATATGCCGTAACTTTTTTTAAAATATTCTTTATCTCATCTCCAAATAAAACATCTACTCTTGATGTTTTTTTATTGCCATAGTATACCCAAACGATTGTTTGGTAAGTTGTATCCTAATTGCTTTTTTAAAGTCAAGAATATTTGCCTATAACTATTTATCCAATAATTAAAGGTAGACATTATATGTTTCATATATAAATTGAAAATATAGCTAATCATATGACAAATTGTCATATTTATTAATATTTTGTATTTATTTTATTACTATATTCAAATTATATATGTCCTTTTATGCTGTAGCATTCGTTATTTGGACAAATTGTTTCGTTATTTTGAAAATAACCCATGCTAAAACAATAAGCCGGTTACAGTTTAAAAGGAAAATTATTATGAAAACAGTATCTTGCGCTACATACGAAGGTTTAGATGCAAAGGTTGTGCATGTTGAGTCTACACTTACGAAAGGTCTTCCATCTTTTTCTATTGTAGGTATAGCCTCAGCATCTATCACTGAGGCAAAAGAGCGTGTGAAGTCTGCACTTTTGAGTAATGAGTTTTCTTTTCCTCCAAAACGCATTACTATTAATCTAGCTCCGAGTGACTTAAAAAAAGAGGGTAGTCAGTTTGACCTAAGCATAGCACTCTTGGTTGCACTTGATTCTTTAGAGGATGATTTGAGTGAGTGGTTTGTATTTGGTGAGCTTGGTCTTGATGGTTGTGTAAAGGAAAATATCCGGCTCTATCCTCTTATGTTATCTTTAGCAAATCAAAAAGTAATTTCTAAAGCTATAGTTCCATATGAGAGTTTAGAAAAATTATCTAAGATACCTGGCATAGAATTTTATGGTGTGAAAAATCTTCAAGATGCAATAGAAGTTCTAAAAAATCAAGAAACAGCCAAGCCTAGTATAGTACAAACAGATATTGCATATCCACACTATGAAATAAAAGGTGAAAAGTATTACTATGTAAATGATTATGATGAAGATTTTAGCGATGTAAAGGGGCAAGAAGTAGCAAAGAGAGCTGCACTAATATCATCGGCTGGATTTCATAACATTCTCTTTGAAGGCTCTCCTGGATGCGGTAAAAGTATGATAGCAAAAAGACTAAGATATATACTGCCACCTATGAAATCAGATGAGATATTAGACGTAGCAAAACTTCAAGCATTTGAACAAGTAGAACCAGAGTTCAAACCTCATAGGAACATGCGTTCACCTCACCATACATCTACCCTTGCTAGCGTGTTTGGTGGCGGTTCTCACAAGGCGATGATAGGCGAGGTTGGTTTGGCACATAATGGCATCTTGTTCTTTGATGAACTGCCTCATTTTTCAAAAAATATACTTGAAGCACTACGAGAGCCCATGCAAGATAATCGCATCAGAATTTCTCGAGTTAACTCTAAAGTGGAGTACCCAAGTAACTTCTTATTTATAGGAGCAATGAACCCTTGTCCTTGTGGAAATCTTCTAAATGAGCATCTAGAATGTAGATGCAACGAACTTGAAATCCAAAGATATAAGAACAGACTCTCAGACCCGTTTTTAGATAGAATCGATTTGAATGTCGTGATGCAAAATGTTAAAGCAGATGATAAAGCAAGCTACAGCTCAAAAGAATTACACCGAAAAGTTGTTGAGGCACATATGTTTTCTAAAAAAAGAGGACAGGATAATTTTAACGCGAAACTTAGCGATGCAGATATTGAGAAGTTTTGTGTATTAGATGCAGATGCAAAAGATGTTTTAGATAGGGCAGTGAAGAGATTCTCACTCTCTTTTAGAAGTATAAAAAAGATTCAAAAAGTAGGGCGTACTATTGCTGATTTAGATAAGAGCAAGATTATAAATAAGCTACATATATTAGAATCTTTAAGTTATAGAAGAAGATAAAAATAATCATTTAGAGTTAAGTTACAATAATATATAATCATTTTCATAATAAATCATAAAGGAAAACAGATGAATAGAAGAGAAGCAATCAAAATAGCGGGTTTAGCAGCAGTTGTAGTAGCAGTAGGGGCTGAGGCATCAGAGGCACCAAAAAATCGTATAGAAATGAAACCAAAAAATCCAAATAAAAAAGACAAGGGTGAATTAAAACACTCTCCTTTGGTAACACTAAAAGAAAAAGATGCTAACGGGTATACATGGGTAGATATTACAATTGGTCAAGGTGGAATTATTCATCCAAGTACAGCAGGTCACTGGATTGACTTTATTGAGCTTTATGCAGATGGCAAATTAGTTGGCAAGAGTGTACTACAAGCAGAGATTTCACGTGGAGCAGCTGCTTTTGCTGTGAAACTTGACAATGTAAAAGAGTTAAAGGCAAAATCTGGCTGTAATCTACATGGTATATGGACAACTACTTTAAAAGTATAATTTCATAAGTAGTATTTACATTTAAAAGAGAAACTCAAGTCCGAGACACTTGGGTTTCTTCTTTTATCTTTTCATGCTTAACCACATTTTTTTTCAAAACTAATTATTTCACTTTTACACATTGTAGTAAGTTGCATTAGGATGATAAACTACCAATGCACTTGTGGATTGTTCAGGGTGAATCTGAAAAGTTTCACTAAGTTCAATCCCAAATTCTTCAGGTTTTAATAAATCAAATAATGGACGGCTAAGTTCTAAATCAGGACAAGCTGCATAACCAAAAGAGTATCTGCTTCCTTGATATCTGTTCATTTGAACATCGCTAAGCTTACTTCCTTCACCATCTGAAATATTTAAATCTAGTCTTATTTGTTTATGAGCTATTTCTGCCAATGCTTCGGCTAATTCAACTCCAAGTCCATGAAACTGATAATACTCTGTGTAATTACCTTCTTCATAAACGAGACGTTCAGCATCACTTATCTTTGAACCTGCACTTACACATGTTAGAGCTATAACATCATGTCTATCGCTATGGAAAAAATCACTTAAGGCACGGTGAGGTGATTTTGATTGTCTAGGAAAAGTAAACTCTTTAATAGCTCTTGGTTTTACATCTTCTAAGCTTTGGGTATTTACTTCAGAATCTGAATTATAACCCTCCCTCTCATCAAAAATAAGAAGAGTGCTATCATCTGAGCGACAAGGCCAGTAACCGTAGATAACGGTTGGCTCAAATAGGTTTTCATCTAAGAACTGAGCTTTTAATCTTTCATATGCAGGTTTGACTACTTCCTCTAGCTGTTTTTGATACGCCTCTTTTGTCATTCCCTTAGAAGTATAACCCCAACGAGATTTAAAAAGTATTCTATGATTTACCCATTCAAAAGCCATCTCAATCTGAGAAGGTGTGAACTTCATTTCACGTCTTCCCCAAAATGGAGGAGTTGGAACTTTCACATCTCGGTTTGGCATTTTAAGTTCATTGAATGGTGGAATTATTATTTCCTTTTTTACTTTAACTATTTTTTCTTCTTTGTCTTTTCCATGAAGGTCAGTATCAAAGTTACCAGCTTCTATGCGACTCATTGCAGTAACGCCGTCAAAGGCATCTTTACAGTAAAAAATAGGCCCATCATAAAATGGACGGCAAAAGTCATCAACAAAAGTACGAGTGAGTGCTGCCCCTCCAATCAATATTGGAATAGCTATACCTTCTTCTTTTAAAAGTTTGAAATTTTCTTGCATTACTTGTGTTGATTTTACAAGTAAGCCACTAAATCCGAGTGCCGAGATATGACCATCTTTCATAGCTTGTATAAATTTTTCTAGTTCTACCTTGATTCCAAGGTTTTGTACTTTGAAGCCGTTGTTTGAAAGTATAATATCTACAAGATTCTTACCAACATCGTGAACATCACCTTTTACTGTTCCTAAGGCCAAAGTTGTGTCTACAGTTTTTTCTACTTTTGGAAGGTAAGGATTTAGATGATCAACTGTTTTTTTCATTGTCTCAGCACTTTGAAGAACAAATGGTAGTTGCATCTGACCTGAACCAAATAACTCACCAACAACTTTCATAGCATCTATAAGAATTTCATTTACGATTCTCTCCGGTGCTATTTTATGTCTAGCTTCTTCAACAAGAGGAATCATTCGCTCTTTGTCTCCATCCATGAGGAGTTTAGCAATTTTTTCTTCATCATTCATTGCAAGATAAGCTGCATCTTCTACATTTGTATCAATTGCTTCTTTAGTGCTAAAGTGTTCTATAAATGTAAATAGAGCTTCACCATTTGGTTTGCGGTTGAAGATTAAATCATCACATATATCTTGATCTTCTTGGCTGATTTTGTTTATGGGAATAATATGCTTTACGTTTATAATAACAGATGTTAGTCCAGCTTTTATACAGTGATGTAAAAACATAGAGTTTAGATATGGTCTTGCATCTTTGTCAAGCCCAAAAGAGATATTTGAGAGTCCTAAAGTAGCACTTACTTCTGGGTGTTTTTGGCGTAATTGACGAATTGCTTCGATGGTGTTTACACCGGCATCCCAGTACTCTTCATCACCACTTGCTAGTGTAAATGTTAAAACATCAAAAATTAAGTCTTCTTTTTTGAGACCATGACGGTTTGTAGCTAAGTCTATGATTCTATCTGCAACAGCCATCTTATTCTCAACTGTTTTTGCCATTCCAACTTCATCTATAGTAAGACATACTAAGCTTGTACCATATTTTTTAGCAAGTTGACATACTGCATCAAACTTTGGCTCACCATCTTCTAGATTTACAGAGTTTAGTATAGGTTTTCCGCCTATGTTTTTAAGTGCAGTCTCAAGACCAGTAGTTTGTGTAGAGTCAGGCATAAGAGGAAGTATTATTTTTTGGTTATACATTCCTATAACGGCATTCATATCTTTTGTTTCATCACGTCCAGCAAAACCAACATTTACGTCTATTACGTGAGCGCCTGCACGAACTTGTTGTTGAGCAACAGATAGAGTTCCCTCATAATCTTCTGCTAAAAGAAGTTCTTTAAAGGCTTTTGAACCTGTTGCGTTTGAACGCTCACCCATTAGAAGAGGAGCTGGTTCTTGTTTTAGAGTAGTTGTACTAAAAAGAGAAGCTATAGAGTTTGGATGAGAACCTGTTGCTGGCTTAGGAATTATATTTTGAACTCTGTTTACAAGCGCGCGAATGTGTTGAGGTGTAGTTCCACAGCATCCACCTAAAAAGCTAACCCCATCAATGTTTAAAAATGCTTCTTGCTTGTCAGTAAATTCCTCTGGTCCCATTGGATAGTGGGTATAGCCACCACGGTTTTGAGGAAGACCTGCATTTGCGTGTACACTTATTGGTTTGTGCCAAACTTCACTTAGAGTTTTTACATGTTTTAAAACTTGTTCAGGTCCAGTTCCACAGTTAAAACCAAGAGATAAAATATCAAAAGGTTCTAAAATAGTTGCAATAGTACTAGCATCTGTACCGATAAGCATAGTTCCACTTAACTCGATAGTTACAGAGACCATTATTGGAATGTCAACTTCTCTTTTACGAGATGCTTCCTGACACGCATGTAGTGCAGCTTTTATCTGTAAAGGATCTTGTGCAGTTTCAATTAAAAATATATCGACCCCACCATCAATAAGTGCTAAACAAAACTCTGTATAGCCAGTATACATTTCATCATAAGTTATGTGACCAAGTGATGGAAGTTTTGTGCCTGGTCCAATAGATCCAAGACAAAAACGTGGATGCTCTGGCGTTGAGAATTTATCGCACTCTTGCTTTACAAGTTGTGCTCCAGCACGTGTTAGTTCATAGGCTCGATCTCCTATTTGGTACTCATCTAAAACCCACGAGAAAGAGCCGAAAGTATTTGTTGTGATGAAGTCAGCACCAGAAGTAAGGTAAGCATGAAAAATCTCACTTAGAATCTCAGGAGCAGTAACGTTTAGAAGTTCATTACAGCCTTCATTACCTTGCCAAGCTTCTTTAGAAATCTTGTCATCACGTTGTTGTAGTTGTGTACCCATAGCACCATCAATAATAAGTGGACGCTTCTTAATTGTGTTTAAAATATAATCTTTTGTTGTCATTATAAAATCTTTTTGATGTTAAATATTAGTAGTGTATTTTAACTAATATGAGCATAAAATGTGCTTGACGTTTATTTACAAGCTATTTATTTGAGATTGGCTTAAGAGAAAAATTAATTATTTTTTCACATTTAGGTAATAAAAAGTTAGGAAGTTATAATATACAAACAAGTATAAATACAGAAAAAGGAAAAGCCTTCTTCTACATTTGACATCATTATAATAGTTATAATATTAAATTAATTTTAATATCAACAAGCATTTGATATACTATGACAAAATAATGACAAAATTAAAGCAAATATATTATGGGCGTTTATTTATAAAAATTACAGGAGTCAAAATGGCTAAAGAGAGTAAAAGTATTAAAATACCAACATCATGGAGAGTAAAGCGATATTATATATTTATAGCAATTACAGTTATAGCTTTAGGCTTACCTTGGATAACAGTAGATGGAAATCACTTTTTTCTACTAAGTTTTGATAAACTCAAATTACATCTTGCTTTTATACAGTTTGATATGCAAGAGTTGTATTTAATGCCATTTTTATTATTGTCTATGTTTGTAGGTATCTTTGGTATGACTGTTGTTGGTGGGCGTATTTTTTGTGGATGGATATGTCCACAGACTGTTTTTCGTGTAATTTATAGAGATCTTATTGAGACAAAAATATTAGGTCTACATAAAAGAATAAAGAACAAACAAAAAGAACCAGATATGTCAAAAGCACAGAACAAAGTAAAAAAAGTAATAGCAATATTGCTTTGGATAGTTCTTGCTTTAATAGCAGCTGCTGATTTTTTATGGTTTTTTGTTCCACCTGAAGACTTTTTTATATACCTAGCTGATTTTAGCAACCACTGGACTCTATTTGGTATACTTATAGGTATAGCTGCATTTTTAATATATGATATAGTTTTCTTAAAAGAAAACTTTTGTGTATATGTATGTCCATATTCAAGAGTACAGTCTGTTTTTTATGATGAACACACGATAATGGCTCTTTATGATATGCATAGAGGTGGTCATATATATGATGATAATAAAGAAAAACAATTTACAAAGCAAAAAGATATTCAAGTCCAAGAACCTCATGCCGAGTGCACCGCTTGTGAGAGTTGTGTAACTGTTTGTCCTACTCATATTGATATTCGTAAAGGTCTTCAATTAGAGTGTATTAACTGTCTAGAATGTGTAGACGCTTGTACAACGGTAATGGGTAAGCTTGGACGTCCATCTCTTGTTACGTGGTCAAGTGATTATGAAATAGTAGATCAAAATGGAAAAACACAGTAT
>JBLIEY010000020.1:0-23777 GCA_047633475.1 Sulfurimonas sp. | reverse complement strand
TTAATTAAGGTCATTAGATATATAATATCTTAAATTACTAAGGAACAAATATGCTTTTAGAAGGTTTTGGATTTGCGGGATATAGAAGTATTGGTGATGAACTTGTTAGAATTGCACCTCTTAAAAAAGTAAACTTGATTATTGGACAAAATAATGTAGGTAAATCTAATATTATCAATTTCCTTGCTCACCAATATTCACATTTCCTTACTATGGCAAAAGCTCAAGTAGTACGTCCTGAACAACAGACACAAATTTCATTTAGTGAAATAGATAAACATATCTCTAATACAAATATAGCAGAATATAAAATTGCTTTTCCAATTATGGAAGAAAATTTAGATGAATACATAAATGAAAAAATTCCAGTATCTAATAGAAATCCTCTGACGAGGCTAATGATAAAAAAACTATTAAAATCCAATATATTTTCTTATGAGAAAGAAACTATTTGGTTTATTTATAAATCAGCTCATTTTAATAGCAAGTTCACTCTAGATTATAAAATTGAAGATGCTTTAAATATACTAACACGCGATGAATGGTACTCATTATGGAGAATACTTACAAATACTTCTGGTGGTGACTTAAAAGCTCATTGGATTCCAGAAGTAATTAAAAGAATTTCTTTCATCCCAATAACAGCACCTAATGTTGAAATAATTCCTGCAATAAGAAAAATCGGTTTAACTGGGAGTACTGCTTCAAATTACAGCGGTGAAGGTATTATTGAACGTTTAGCGAAAATACAAAATCCTCCCGTATTAAATCAAGAGCTAAAAGAAAAATTCAATACTATAAATAAATTTGTTCAAGATGTGCTAGAGAATAAAAGTGCTAACATAGAAATACCTTTTGAAAGGGATATGATAGTAATTCATATGGACGGGAAAGCACTTCCTCTTGAATCATTAGGAACAGGGATACATGAAGTTGTAATTCTTGCTGCTGCATCTACACTTCTAAATAATACCATCATATGTGTTGAAGAGCCAGAATTACATTTACATCCATTATTGCAACGCAAACTAGTGAAATATTTATCTGAGAAAACAAATAATCAATACTTTTTCACAACACATTCAGCTCATTTGCTTGATGCTGTAGATGCAGAAATATTTCATGTTACTCAAAAAGATGGAATCTCTAAAGTTGATTCTATCTCAAGTACAAAACAGCGTTCAAATATATGTAATGACTTAGGCTATAAAGCTTCTGATATATTGCAAGCTAACTGTATTATATGGGTAGAAGGTCCTTCTGATAGGATTTATTTAAATTTTTGGATTAAACATAAAAATTCAAAATTAATTGAAGGTGTCCATTATTCTATTATGTTTTATGGAGGGAGATTATTTAGCCACTTAACCGCTATGGACGATGATGAGAGAAAAGAAAATCTTGATGATTTTATATCTATTAGAAACCTAAATAGAAATACAATTATAATGTTTGATAGTGATAAAGCTACTTCAAGGTCTCACTTAAATAGCACAAAAAAACGTTTAAAAAAAGAATTTAACGAAGGTTCTGGCTTTGCTTGGGTAACACAAGGAAGAGAAGTAGAAAATTATTTAGATAATAATAAAGTAGAAGAAAGTGTATTGGCTGTACATCCATCAGCTCGTAGTTTACTAAATAAAGGGGACTGGTCTAATCTATTAGAGTATACCAATAATAAAAGAAAAACAATAACCGCAAGTAAAGTAAAAGTAGCTAGGCACTACATTGATAACAATCAACCTGATTTTAATGTTCTTGATTTAGAAATACGTATAAAACAAGTATGTAATTTTATAGTTAGTGTTAATAATTTTGAAACATAAACAATATTAGACGGAGAAAAGCAACATGAAAATCTCAGTATACATAGCAACAAGTCTAGATATAGAATCTTGTTAAAAAGCTAGCAAATGAAAACTGTAAACGCATCTACATAGATGGAGGAAAAGTCATCCGCTCTTTTATAGATGCTAACCTTCTAACAGACATGATAATCAACAAAGTCCCCATCCTACTTGGTGAAGGTCTACCTCTATTTGGAAAAATCAAAGAAGATATAAAACTAAAGCACATAAAAACAACCTCTTATTCTAATGGTTTTGTGTTTTCTGCATATAACATTAGAGCCAATTGAAAGTCATTGTTATGCTAACATATAACATGATTTTACATCGGAGGTTATATTATGCGTTATATACGTTTTTTTAATGAACTTAGAATAAATGATATTCCAACTGTTGGGGGCAAAAATGCATCTCTAGGTGAGATGTATCAAATGCTCACACAAAAAGGAATCAACGTTCCTAACGGTTTTGCTACTACAAGTGAAGCTTACCGCTTACTCCTAAGAGAAAATGACATCGAAGATGAGATTAAAAGGATTCTAAATAACCTTGATATCTCAGATACTGCAAATTTACAAAAAAGAGGGCTTGCTATTCGTACTCTTATTTTAAATGCGAAAGTTCCAAAATTACTTGAGTATGAAATATTAAGTGCCTACAACTCTCTATCAAAAGAATACAATGTAGATTCCGTAGATGTAGCAGTGCGTTCTTCTGGAACTGCTGAAGATTTACCGGATGCTTCATTTGCAGGACAACAAGAGACTTTTTTAAACATCAGCTCCGCAGATGAACTGATTAAAAGTTTACTCAAATGTTATGCTTCACTTTTTAACGATAGAGCCATCAGCTACAGAACAAGTCGTGGATTTAACCATTTTGAAGTTGCTCTTTCTATAGGTATTCAAAAGATGGTACGAAGCGATAACTCATCTAGTGGTGTTATGTTTAGCCTTGATACTGAGAGTGGTTCTACTGATTTGGTCCTTATAAATTCCATCTGGGGTTTAGGTGAGAATGTAGTTAGTGGACAGGTAAATGCGGATGAATTTCTTGTATTTAAACCTACACTTAGAAATGGAATCAACACCATCTTAAAGCATTCACTCGGAAGTAAAAAAGAGAAAATGATTTACGGCAAAGACGGGAAAGACACTTTAAATGTACAGACTTCTTTAAAAGAGCAAAAAAGCTTTTCCATCACAGATGATGAAGTTATACAACTGGCTAAAAAAGCACTTATAATTGAAGAGCATTACAAACGTCCGATGGATATAGAGTGGGCAAAAGATGCGCTTGATGGTAAACTCTACATTGTCCAAGCACGTCCTGAAACAGTGCAAAGTAAACTAAGTAATACTTCAACTATAGAAAAATATTCCATAAAAATACCCTCAGATGCTAAAGCTCTAACACAAGGAAGAGCTGTTGGAGAAAAAATAGGAGTTGGTAAAGTAAATATTATACATAACACTTCTGAGTTTGACTCGTTTAAAGAAGGTGAAATTTTAGTTGCAGATACTACTAACCCTGACTGGGAACCTATAATGAAAAAAGCTTCTGCTGTTGTAACAAACAGGGGAAGTCGTACTTGCCATGCGGCTATAGTAGCTAGAGAGATTGGAGTACCAGCTGTTGTAGGATGTACTAACGCAACAGATGTTTTAAACAATGGAGTTAGTGTAAGTGTTATTTGTGCCAACGGTGATGAGGGTTATGTTTATGAGGGTGAGTTAGATTATGAATGTGAGAGTATTGACCTAAGTAACCTTGAGCCAACAAAAACAAAACTTTACATGAACGTAGGTAATCCAGCGGAGGCATTTAACTTCTCAAAAATGCCAAACGATGGAGTTGGTCTTGCACGGATGGAATTTGTTATGAGTCATTCTATAGATGCTCATCCTATGGCACTTGTCAATATTAGAAAAAGAAATCCAGTTACAGACGAGGAGATAATAAAAGACTTTATGCTCCCGCAAACAGATGCCAAAGAGTTTTTTGTACAAAAGATTAGCGAGGGTGTCGCGATGATAGCTGCGGCTTTTTACCCAAAACCTGTAATCATCAGAACAAGTGATTTTAAGAGTAATGAATACAGAAATATGCGAGGTGGTTTACAATACGAAGCAGTTGAAGAAAATCCGATGATTGGTTTTAGAGGTGCAAGTCGTTACTATGATGATAGCTACAAAGAAGCTTTTGAGTGGGAGTGTGAAGCACTTAAAAGAGCAAGAAATGATATGGGACTAACAAACATAAAAATAATGCTTCCATTTGTTAGAACACCACAAGAAGGTAAAAAAGTTATCTCTATAATGAATTCACAAGGACTTATACAAGGAAGAAATGGACTTAAAATCTATGCTATGTGTGAGATACCAGCAAACGTTATCTTAGCTGATGAGTTTTTAAAAGTATTTGATGGGTTTAGCATCGGTTCAAACGACTTAACACAACTAACACTTGGAGTCGATAGAGAAAGCGCTTTAATCGCTCACATATTTGATGAAAGAGATGAGGCTGTAAAAAGAATGTTAGAAATGGCTATAGATGCTTGTAAAAAGGCCGACAAATACATCGGTATCTGTGGTCAGGCTCCATCTGATTATCCAGAGATTACGGAGTTTTTAGTTAATCACGGTATAGACTCTCTCTCACTAAATCCTGATTCAATTTACAAGATGCATAAGCTAGTATCAGTATTAGAAAGAAGATAAAAACAATAACAAACCTTTAAGTTTAAGAGGGATAAAATGCAAAAAAAAAGGAATATAAAATGTTAGTATGTGATTGTAATGATGTAGAATATGATGCGATAAAAGAAGCTGTAAAAAAGCACGGAGATAATTTAGAAGCGATTATGGAAGAAACAGATGCTGGAACTACATGTGAATGTTGTTTAGAAGAAGACTGCGATAAAGTAGATTTACCTCTTCCTTTAGCTATTAAAAAAGCAGTAGCAGAGTTGGCATAGCCAACTCTCTTTACTTGTTAAACTCTAATGTAACTTCTTGATACTCTTCATTTTCTGTTGAAGTAAAGCCGTATCCACGGAAAGTTGCGATTTTTTCTAAGTTTAGAACTTCTTGCTTCGTAGCAACAATTATTTTTAAAGAATCTTCTTTGTAGCTATTAAGAGTTGCTTTAAGTTGGTGCATTGCATCTGGAACTGGAAGATTTCTTCTGTGATCAAGTGGTTTCCCTCTTGTATCTAAAACTCCATCTTTTAGATTTAAAGGAACTTGGTATTCACTCATTAGTCTTCTTGAAGACTCCTTCCAACCATCTTTATCCAAATCAGCTCGTCCAAAAAGGGCACAGTGACAAGTGCCATATTCTTTAATTTCATCTTCGACATATTCGCATGGGCACATCATCTTTTTATTTAACGCTGCATCAGCAGAAGGCTCAAAACAAGGGCAAAAACGCTTACCAAAAGTTGCTTCCATTTCACTCACCCAGATTTTAAGGTTAGTACTCATCATCCAACTAGGATTTAGTGCATAGTTGTTTTTAGCAATATATTTTTGCATCCATCTATCTTGTTTTTTTACTTTTTCTCGGTATTTCCACAAATCTTTAAAAAAGCCTATCATCATTCCTAACATATTAAGTTTCCTTTTTTTTATAATAATTATAACCAAAATAATTTATACTTAAGAATATATTTTAAGATTAAAAAAATCTTTTTTTTAAGCGTTTTCAGGGTAATATTTTCTATATTTAAAACAAAAGGTTTATTAAACAATGAAAAAAATTCTACTACTTTTCCTAATGACTTCATGCTTATTATTTGCTAGAGAGTATCAAAGATCAGATTTCGCTTCATCTTCATCTTTAGAGGGTCTAGACTATGAAACAGAGGACAGTACATACATAGAACCCAAAGCTCTAATCAAAGAAGATTCTGTTCAAAAGACAGAAAAAGAAGTTGCAACCAAAGAAGTTAGTATTGAAAAAACGCTTGAAGAAAAAGAACATTCAAAGTAAAGAAATAATCTCTAATAACTATACTGGCACTTTTCATACAATAAAATAAACAGGATATAAATGAATAATTACATAAAAATTATACTTTCAATAACTACAGCTTCATTGCTGATGAGTGGTTGTGCTAGTAAGACATCTGGCATAGGGGATATGGAAAACAAAAAATATTCAACTGTAAAAGAAGGAATAAATCTATCAAGTAGTCATGGCTATCTGGCATATATTGAAGATGACAGGATAAGTTATCTTTGCGGGGAAGTTTCAGCTTGTAAACCAAAAGAAAAAGATCAGCAAACATTCTGGGTAAACTCTTCTGGATACTATCCTGATATTTCTACAAGCACAAGAGGAGTTCAATGCGGGAAAGGAAGTTTAGCTGGTTGGTTGGCTATTTTTCCTATGAAGCCTTTTTGGCCAGCAGACTATGATAGTATTAATTCAAAGGTATGCAATAGTAATTACACTGCAATAGATAGCACTCAGATTGGAGAGAGGTTTGCTTTTGGTCTAGTAACTTTTATGACACCTTTCGTAACTGCTGGCAATATGCATACAAAAAAATATGATAATGATAAATTAATTGAAGCTGTGTATGACACAAAGATAGAAACGTTTAAAGAAGAACTATTTAGAAAAGTTGGAAATAAAGAAGTAAATGGAAGTATAGATTTTGTGTATCTTGATTCTGGAGATATAGAAGATAACTTAGAAGATAAATACAACTCATTACTCAAAGATAGTTCTAAAAAAGCAGGCATTGTATTCCTAGAAGAAGACACAAATAAATTTCTTGGAATAAATGTGTTCAAAGAGCATGAAAAGAAAGATGGGAATATTATAGGCTCTATCTCTTCCCAGATAGAAGGAATACTAAATAACATAGCCAAAAACAATAAGTATGTGCTGAGATATGATGACGTTGTTTCATATATACCAAGCGAAGTTGCTCTTCCAAAAATTCCAAAAATTCCTACTTTGGTAAAAGATGAATTTGAGAATAAAGCTAAGTTCAATGAAAGGGTTAAAAAATCTGTTTCAGATAGAGAAGAAACAATTAGAAATCTTCAGCATAAATACTCAAGAGATGTACTTGTAAGAAATACTTATATAGATAATCTTCAAAATTCATATAGGGTGTATCTAGAGCAAAAAGCTGAAGAGAAGAATAAACTCCTAGTAGAAATGAAAATGAATATTCCTATACTTTCTAAAGTACTCTTTTTAGAAAACACTTCTGGTTATGGAGCAAAAGATTTCAAGTACAATGCGGAACTAGAAAAATTATACTTTAGCATCTATTCTCAACAACAAGGTTTTGAACAAGAGGTTGTAGCTAGTATACCACCGTCCATCGCAAAACAAATCAAAAAAGCAAAGACTTTCAGAGTTATACCTGAGATAGAAGCAGATGGTACACAATTAAAATTAACGGGCTTCGACATCTTGGAAACTGTTTCAAATGATAGCTTTAAAATAAGCTATACTGATGAAAACTATAAACCAGAGATGGTTAGTGTATCTGTTGTTGGCATGAAAGAAAGCATAAACAAGAGTATTTCTAATCACTTTAAAAAGTATAAACAAGAAGATACAGCAATAGTTGATACATCTAAAAAAGAGATTTGGTACATAGATATAGCACAAAAGATAAATGCAAAGGTTCCTAAGTGGTTTAGTAATCCATCAATCACAAGCCTAACAATTGGATATGGTTCGGGTAAGACTCTAGAAGAAGCAAAAATAAAAGCTAGAAATGACTTAGCTCTTATGATAAATGTAAAAGTTTCTACTGTATTTAAAAATACTGAGAGTGTTAACAATTTCAAAAGTTTTAGTGAAACAAAACAACAAACAGAGCAATCATCAGATATAGAACTAAAATCAAGTGACTATAGAGTTTCTAAGCAAGACAGAATTGACGGTAGGTGGTATGTTGGGCTAGAATCTACTATAGATAGAAAAAAAATGTAAGAAAATAGGTTTTAAAAATGCAATACCCTGACGAATGGACTCAACAAGAGTTTTTACAAAATAAAAGAGATTTAACAAAGAATGATATAAAAGTAATGCTTATTGATACAATCCTCTCACCAATAGAAAAAGCTGAGACTGTAGTTTACAATCCTTTTGAGCTAAAACAAGAGCCCCAAGGAACTGTTTTTGTATTTTACTGCGACACTGGAAAAGCAACACTAAAAAGACTTCATGAGTATAAAAGAAAATTTCCAAATCACCACTGCATCTCACTTAAAGGTGGACGTGGTTATTGGCGAAGAAATATGATGCTACTAGATAATGATTAAGCATATAGACGAATTTATTAAGTGTATTGAGGAACAGAGATATTACGATGCGCATGAAGTTCTTGAAGAAGTATGGTTTCCAAGACGATTTGAAGATAACAATGAAATAAGACTACTTAAAGGCTTTATAAACGCTTCTGTTAGTTTTGAGTTAAGAAAAAGAGGAAGAGAAGAGGCTAGTAAAAAAGTTTGGAAAAACTATCTAAAGTATAAACCATTATTAGATAAAGTGGACTCGCCGTATCTTGGCAAGTACCACTTTATAGCAAAATATTTAGAAGATTTAGAAAGCGTACTTTGACACAACACGAAGATACTGAGACTTATTTCCACCATCTAACTCTCTACCAGCTAAACTTACTTTAAAGGTAAGTTTTTTGCTATAGTCATAATTAACTTGTGCTCCATAAGCATGCATATAATCAAACCCGTCAGGCTCTCCTGTCCAAGTTGCATAATCAGCATTTAGATCATAAAAAGCATATTTCATTTGAAAACGAAGACCTTTTGCTATACCTGATAAATCATGCTGACTTGTTAATGCATAGATATTAGAATCTCTTAGATTTGTTACAAAATAATTAATTCCTCCCATACCTGCTGCAAATTCTGGCATTCCACCCCATGAACCAAATGCGTGGTGACTATCATCATCGCTTATTCCTGTGTATGCCAAACCTAAGCTCCAGTTTTGCATTACATTAGCGCCAACTTTAGCTCCATAGATGTCATAATGAACTTTATATGAACTATCATTTGCTAATTTTCCAACTTCACGCTTTGCACTATATTGTAACGCTGCATTATAATTTTTAGTTTCATAGTCATACTGAACCATTGCTGTATTGAACATTTCATGAGCATAAAAATCCCATAATTGTAGTTTATGAGAACCTCTTGTATAAGTTCCCCCTACATAACTAACAGCTTGGTCCCCTACAATATCGTATGCGTCGCCAATACCTGATTGTTTACTCATAGAGTTAAATGTAGAACCATCAGACCATGAGTCCCATGTACCACTCATTCTAGTAACATATCCAGCATCTATTACTATCTCTTTTGTTGGCTTAGCTCGAAGTGTTATAGCTTCAAAACTATTTGGAGTTACAAAATAATCATCAGAATCAATATAAGGTGTTGTTATTTCTTGTCGTCCGAGTTTAACATCTACAATAGAATCTATATATCCTACATAAACTTCTTCTAAAAGTGAAAATGATTCACCATCTGGATTGAAGATAAAAGTTCTACTTTGCTTATCTTTATCTTGATTAATACCTTGTACAGTTGTAAAAGATACCTTAGAGTAAAGATTATTCCACTTCACAGTTTCAACAGAAAGTTTTCCACTAACTACTCCCGCAGCTGAATCCTCATGAAAACCCTCTTCGAATTGGTAATCTGCATATGTTAATCTAACATCCCCACTTACTTTAAGAAAATCTTCTTCTGCCTGTGCTATCCCAAAAACTAGGAATAACAATATCAATATATATTTCATTTGAACCCTTTTAATTTTAAAATGACGTGTATTGTACTTAAAATATCCTTTAATTACTAATTAATAGTAAATGGCAAGCTTTCGTACTAAGTTATATTTTGTTACAATTTTAAAATATAATCAAAAAGGAATCCACCAATGGATATATCAAAATACACGGATATGGTTGTACTTTATGCCAGTCAATATGGTTTAAAAATAATTGCTGCGATACTAATTTTTGTAATTGGTAAATGGGCTATAAAGAAGCTTACTGCTGTAAGTAAAAAACTTATGCTTAGAGCAAAAGTTGATAATACTTTAGTAGAGTTTGCAGAGAGTCTTATTTATTTTGTTTTACTGATTGTAGTTATTTTAGCTTCACTCAATTCATTGGGCATTAACACAACATCCTTTTTAGCTATTTTTGGTGCAGCCGGCTTAGCTGTTGGTTTAGCGCTAAAAGATTCTCTCTCAAACATAGGTGCAGCAGTTTTAATAATAATCTTTCATCCATTTAAAGTTGGAGATATCATAGAAGCAGCAGGTACTACTGGGACAGTAAAAGATATAAATTTATTTTCAACAATAATAGAACCTGTAGATAAAAGTATAGTCATTGTTCCAAATTCATCTGTCATAAATGGAAATATTACAAACTTTTCACAAAGAAAACAACGTCGTGTTGAACATATTTTTGGCATTGGTTATGATGATGATTTAAAACTTGCAAAAGATACTCTCATGGAGATTATAAACTCTGATCAAAGGGTTTTAGCTGAACCAGCTCCCTTAGTTGCAGTACATGAACTTGGCGATTCAAGTGTAAACTTTGTTTTTCGTGCATGGGTTACAACGGATGATTACTGGGATGTACATTTTGATATGCTTGAAAAAGTAAAACTTACCTTTGATGAGAAAGGAATTTCTATTCCTTACCCTCAAATGGATATTCATACAAACAAGATAGAAGGATAATAGTGAAGAAAATAGTTATAAGCCTAGCAGTGTGCACATCACTGCTTTTAGCAGCTGATGTTGCTACAGACCAAAGTCAACTCAAAAATGAAATAAAACAAACTAAAGAACAAATAAAAGTCTTAGATGAAAAAATAAAAACATTAGAAGGACAACTACCTCCAAACGAAAAAATAATGACTCATACAGAGTTAGGTTTTATTCAAACTCAAGGCAACACAGACAGTACAACTTTCAACCTTGACTTAAAAGCAAAAAAAGGTTGGGGTAATCATAGTTTAGAAATTTCATCAGATGCTCAATATGCAATAGATAGTGGTGTTGAGACTAAAAATAAATATGCCGTAGAATTAGAATATGGATATGCACTAAAAAATGATTTGTTTATTACCTACTTAGCTGGATATAAAAAAGATATGTTCTCTGGTTATGATTACCAAGCTTACACTGGTCCGGGTCTTAAATACACAACAATTAAAACTAAAAATCATCTTTTAAATATTGAGGGAAGTTTCCTTTACTCTCAAGATGATATTGAAGATACACAATATGATTCATCAGGTAATACAATCTCATACCCAAATTCGGATAATGTAGCTGTTGCAAGCACTACTTATGGAGAAATAGACAACTATGCCTCATACAGAGTTAAAGCTATTTATAACTGGCAGATGCTAAAAAATTTAAAGTTTGACCAAGAACTATCTTATAAATCAGACTTTGATGATTCTAGTATGTCTTTTATATATTCTAAAACTGCTCTTTCAAGTAGACTAAGCAGAATATTTTCTGCCGGTATAAGCTACAAAGTTGATTATTCCAACTCCCCTCAAGCAGGAATAGAATATGCAGATAGAACATTTACAGCTAATTTGATAATTGATTATTAACAGCTAGTTTTTTACTCCATAGATATAAAAACCAAGATGCCATAAGTGCAATAAAAGCCGCACTTAAAAATAGGTATCTTGGAAACAACTCATAAACATAACCTGCATACAAAGCACCTAAAAATCCTCCTAGCCCGTAAGTAATACCAGAAAAGAACTGTTGAGCGAGAGACCTATGTTTGTAAAAATTATATAAATAACTAATTGCCGCGGAGTGAAAAAGTGCAAAACTAAGAGCATGAAGTGTTTGTGCAAAAAACAAAACTAACATATTTTGAGGGAATAAAAAGAGCAAAAACCATCTAATAGCAGTTACAAAAGTCGTGATTTGAAGTATAAGTAGTAAATTTCCTCGAAGTAACTTACCTTGAAAGAACAACATAAATATCTCAGCGATAACACCAAAACTCCAAAGGTATATAGTCATATCCATGCTTACACCATAGTCAGTCTCATAGATAGTAAAGAAATTATAAAATGCTCCAAAACTCACTTGCATAAGAGTAAGCCCTATCCAAAGTTTATAATCACTGAGCAAATTTATATCGTTTTGAACTTGAGCTATTTCTTTGTTTTGTTCATTTGAGTTTCTTACGATTACAAAGGCTACTATTGCAGTTAAAAAAGCTAAAACAACAAGATAAAGCAAAGCTATTTGTGCACTACTTAAAAACTTAACCAAAACAAGAGCTACAAGAACAAAACCTACCGAACCAAAAAGTCTAATCTTTCCATATCTTTCTTTACCAATAGTCTTAAGTGAAATAACTTCAATATATGGAAGCACAAGACTAAGTCCTATTCCCAGACCAATGTTTGAAAACAATAGTTTGTAAAAATTATCTATGGAAAAGTAAAAAGCCGTACTACTTAACAACATAACTACAAGGGCTGTATTGAAGACTTTTACATTAAGCTTTAATCCTCTTGTAAAAGCAAAAGGAAGTATGAATCTCACAAGTGGTCCTGCTGCGAAAATAATCCCTATCTCACTTGCAGAATAACCAAGCATAGCCAACACTTTAGGTAAAAATATAATATAAACACCAATAATTGCAAAATAAAAGAAATAAAAAAAAGATAAGAGCTGTGGCATTAATAAACGTCCCATAAATGAGTTGAGAGATTATATCAAATTTCGAAACTATGCAAGAAGCATCTCCTGAACTTTATGTAAAACTAGACAGAATGCTTGAGAAGTTTAGTAGTATAAGCTAAAGGTTACTAAATATTTACTTATAGAACATATACTTACACATCTCAATTATGTTTCCCCTTTCATAAACGAGACTATCTTATCCTATAAATTCTATAAACAGGTCTAATTCTTGCCCCGGATTTAAATGGCCTGTTTTCACTTCCCTTTTATCTTAAAATACTAACAACTTTGAACTCAAGATATCTCTACTCTAATCTAAATAAAATGCTAGAGAGGAGTTTAGTAATGCAGGCTAATGTTTACTAAATATTAACTTATACAACATATAATTACACATCTCAATTGTGTTTCCCCTTTCATAAAAGAGACTTTCTTATCCTAAAAATTTTATAAACAGGTCTAATTCTTCCCCTAGTTTTAAATGACCTGTTTTCTTCTAATTTTATATTAATTCTATAATTACAATGCTAACAGAGCCCGTAAGCACTAGATGTATTTTCTATTAAATTACTATCTAATGTTTACTAAATGTTAACTTATACAACATATAATTACACATCTCAATTATGTTTCCCCTTTCATAAAAGAGACTTTCTTATCCTACAAATTTTATAGACAGGTCTAACTCTTCCCCTAGTTTTAAATGACCTGTTTTCTTCTAATTTTACAATGATAACACCAATGCCCTATAAATATATTTTCCATTAAATTGTTATCTAATGTTTACTAAATATTAACTTATACAATATATAATTACACATCTCAATTATGTTTCCCCTTTCATGAGCGAGACTATATAATCCTACAAATTTTATAGACAGGTCTAATTCTTCCCCTAGTTTTAAATGGCCTGTTTTCTTCTATTTTTTATGTTAAAATTCTATAATGATAATCCTAACAACTTTAAACTCAAGATATACTCATAGCTCAATAGGTCTTAGGTATCTCTACTCAAATCTAAAAGAACTTCAAGACAATACTCAGATCATAGAATTTAGCATCAACGATGCTCTTCAATCAGTAGCCGAGAAATTACTTGTCCACTCGCCTAGTATTATAGGAATCGGTGTCTATATTTGGAATGCAACCGAGGTTAATGAGCTCTTACACATTATAAAAAAAGTATCTCCAAACACAAAAGTAATTTTAGGTGGTCCTGAAGTTACATACGAGCCTTTTCGTGTAAACTTTGATGAAGCAGACTTCATTATTCAAGGAGAGGGGGATATAGCTTTTTATGAACTTTGTAAAAACATCACAAATAATATTCCCATAGAAAGTAGAATTATAAAAATGGCTCTTCCTTCACTAGAACAAATATCTCTTCCATACAAGTACTATACGGATGATGATATCAAAAACCGTTATATTTATGTGGAAGTTTCAAGAGGTTGTCCTTTTACGTGTGAGTTTTGTCTATCTTCAATGGATGAAAAAGTGAGAGCATT
Organism: Sulfurimonas sp.; assembly: GCA_047633475.1. Classification (GTDB taxonomy): domain Bacteria; phylum Campylobacterota; class Campylobacteria; order Campylobacterales; family Sulfurimonadaceae; genus Sulfurimonas. The sequence goes on along the minus strand of JBLIEY010000020.1, from coordinate 9,676 downwards.
TGATCTAGATGCTGTTTTAGCTGAGTTTGAAATACTTTGGCAAAGAGGTGCTCGCAACTTCAAGTTTATAGATAGAACTTTTAACCTCAACATGTTAACTGCCAACAAGATACTAGACTTCTTTTTAGCAAAAGATGAAGAGTATTTTGCACATTTTGAGGTAATACCTGATCATTTTCCTGCATCTATCAAAGATAAAATCAAGAGCTTTTCTGATGGTGCATTACAACTTGAAATTGGCATCCAAACATTAAATCCTGAAATTGCCAAGAATATCTCAAGGCAACTAAAGCTTGATAAAATAAAAGAAAATATTAGGTTTTTAGAAAATGAAACCCATGCACATATACACTTAGACTTAATAGTCGGGCTTCCTGGTGAGACGCTTGAAAGCTTTGGCATGAACTTGGATGAGCTTGTTAGTTTGAGCTCTTGCGAGATACAAATAGGTATACTAAAAAAATTATCTGGTACAGCAATAAATAGACATGACTTACAACATGGAATGGTTTATAGTAACAAGCCACCATATGACATACTAAAAAATGCACAACTTAGTTTCAATGACATCCAAATCATGAAAAGATTTGCAAGATTTTGGGACTTAACTTACAATAGTGGCAACTTTAAAAAAAGTGTTCTTTTACTTTGGAAAAATGAAAGTGTTTATGAAAACTTTTATGCTTTTAGTGCTTGGATGTACACTCAAACTGATTCAACATGGAAAATCTCACTTCAAAGACTTGGAGAACTTCTTTTTATTTACTTAAAGGACGTCAAATGCCTAGATGCTCAGATGATTGCATCTATAATGTTATCAGACATGATGAAACTAAAAGGAAGAGCAGTTCCTAGCTACCTAAAACCATACAGTAAAGATTTTACAAGAGATGCAAAGAGTGGGACAGCAGGCTTTAACAAAAGACAGAATTGATTTTAGCTATAATCATTACATGAGTAATTTAAAAATCTTTTTTTATCTATTACTATTTTTGTCTAGTATGTCACTTGCTTCTCAGCCTTATGTAGACAAAGAGTTGCTGGTAAAGATTGATGCAAAGTATAAAGTTTTTGCAAAAAAAAGATTTTTATATCTGCAAAAAATTTTAGACTCGCTCAAAGATGCTGATGAATTAACAAAGCTAAAGGAAATAAATACTTTCTTTAACGATGTCAGGTATTCAACTGACTTAAAAATTTACGGCAAAAGTGACTACTGGGCAACTCCATGGGAATTTCTTGGAAAAGATATGGGAGACTGCGAAGACTATGTTATATCTAAATACTTTGCACTTAGATATCTAGGAATAGATTCAAAAAAACTCTTTTTTACATATGTACGTTCTAGCAAGTTTAAAGAAGCACATATGGTTTTGACTTACTTTAAAACACCCAGAAGCGAACCCCTCATCTTAGACAATAACAACCGTAAAATTTTTCCTGCTTCAAAGAGAAAAGATTTAACTCCTATTTATAACTTCAATGGAGAAAGTCTTTACAGGGCTGGAAAAACTGGTACTGGGGAAAAAATAAAAAATAAAAAGTCTCACAAAAAATGGGATGAACTAAAACTCAACATGAAAAGGAAAAAAATATGACACTATTCAAGCAAATAGCACTTATGCTATCCATATTTTTACTTGTAGTCTTGGCCACTGTTTTAACAATTAACTTTCAAAGTGCAAATGATTCAGTTCAAGATAGACTTTATGAAGATGCTAAAAATACAGCAAGCTCGCTAAGTCTTTCACTTGGAATCGCTAATGGTGACATATCAATGATGTCTACTATGATAAATGCTAACTTTGATGGCGGTAACTACCATTATATTTCTCTTGTAGATATTGATGGAAACATCATATATGATAGAGCTGGGGAAAGTGATATTAGAGATGTGCCAACATGGTTTTTAAATATCGTCAACATAAATGCACCCATTGCATCTGCAAATGTTTCTGCCGGATGGAGTCAAGTGGGAATACTAAATGTTCAAAGTGAGGTAACTTACGCGTATAAACAACTATATAGTATTTTAACAAAGCTCCTTGTCTATTTTAGTATCATTGCAATTGTAGGTCTTATAATCTTAAGCTTACTTCTAGCAGCCATCTTAAAACCACTAAAAGAGGTTCAAAGACAAGCTTACGCTATTATGAGAAACGAGTTTATCACCCAATCGAATATTCCTTACACAAAAGAGTTTAAAGATGTTGTTCTTGGTATGAACAATATGGTCTCAAAAGTGAAAGCTATGTTTGACAAAGGGAATGAAGAACTTAAACGTCAAAAAGAGCTTGAGTACGTAGATAAAGATACACACCTTAAAAATCGTAAATACCTCATAGATAAACTGCCTGAGTACCTGAAGATAGATGCTACTTCAAAAGGTGGTATTAATATGATGATTGCACTTAGTGGTATTATAGAGGCAAATGAGGCGATAGGGCATAAAGAAGTTGATAAAGTATTTTTAGCTATGGCAAATATATTTGATGCTCATGCAACAAACTATAATAACTCCATAGTTGCAAGGATGAATGGTACAGAATTTTCCATTTTACTTCCTGACTGCTCAGAAAAAGAAGGAATAAAACTGGCAAAGGGAATCCGTAATTCTTGTAAAAAAATCGCTGAGGGTTTTGAACTTGATCCAAACCAAACATACGTTTCAATTGGATTATATGGATATAACTATAAAGAAAATATAGGACAACTCCTCTCACATTCAGATAATGCTTTAGCGCAAGCAAAATTTAATGAAAACAACATTCACCTTCAAAAAGCTGAATCTGCAACAGAAGTTATGGGTAAAGAGGCATGGAGAGAGATTATAAATAGTGCTATAGAAAAAAATAACTTTAAATTTGTTTCATGGACTGTAGTAGATGCCAAGAGAAAAAAAATTGCACATCATGTTCTTTCTCTCGCTCTAAAAGTAGATAAAAACACTACTTATAGTTATGGTCAGTTTATGGCTCCGGCAAATCAAGCAGGACTTAGTTATAAAATTTATCATAATGTTTTAAATATGATGTTTAAAACACCAAACATGACACTAAAGGGTTCTACTTGTTCACTTAGACTACCCTATGACTACTTAATAATGCCAGAAACTTATAATGAGATGAATAACCTCTTTTGCAAATATGCGTCTCGTCTTCCATTTAAACTTATTATAGAAATTCCAGATAAACTAATATGTCAAAATTCTTCTAGTGTTAAACAGTATAAAATACTATTTGAAAAATACAATATAGAAATGGGTATATTTGAGTTTATAGGAGAAAGTGTTGATTACCGATACTTACAAGATATTAGACCTGTTTACATCAAAGGTGAGCCAAGTTATTTCATAAGCCAAAATGAGCATGCACTATCTGCTCTTAGACTTATTACTGATACTATTGGTACTTCTCTTATAGCTACAGGTGTTATGGATATGCAAACGCTTAAAAAACTAGAAGAAAAAGATATTCACATTGTTCAGGGGAAAGTAACAGAGATGATAAAGCTAACCTAGACTCTATTAGCCTTGCATAATACTCTAACGTACTAGCTTTATTATGTCCAAGTAAGTTCTGATAAAATTATTTTATTTACAATCTAACTTGGAGGGTAGACTACTCACCTGAACTATAAAAGCGAATTGTATTTCTTCCGGCGTCTTTTGCCTCATACATTACTGCATCTGCACGTTCAAAGAGGCTCTCTACGCTTTCTTCATCTTCTTTAAAAAGAGTAGCTCCAATACTTGCAGTGCACTGATACTCAATTTTTAAATTATTATTACTTTTCATCTCTAATAAATATGTAGCAGATAAAGCACATAGAATTTTTTCTGCTATGACATTTAGCTCAAAAATTGATTTCTCTTTTTCTTTTTCTAACTCATTTACTATAATTACAAACTCATCACCACCAACACGTGCTACTGTATCCATATCTCTAACACAACTTTTTAACCTTCTTGCTGCTTCTATAAGTAGCAAATCCCCAATGGCATGCCCATAAGTGTCATTAATTGCTTTAAAGTTATCTAAATCAAGGTAGATTATCCCAGCATATTTTTTACTTCGTTTAGAGCTTGTAATTATTTGCTTTAGTCTATCGTGAAGAAGACGGCGATTAGCAAGTTTAGTAAGTGGGTCATAAAATGCAAGTTCATTTATTTCTTTTTGCATCTTTATACGTTCAGTGATATCTCTGCTAATTCCATGATAACCAATAATATTTTTCTTTTTATCAAATTCTGGATTTGTTACAACTTCTACCCATATACAGGAACCATCTTTGCATTTATGCTCTATTTCAAGAGTTGAATGCTCAACATGAAGTCCTTTTTTTTCATCCTCTTCACGTTGTTTCATTCTTTGGATACTTGTAGCCATTCCCTCTTGAGTAAATATCTCAAAAATTTTGTGACCAATTAACTCTTCAGCTGTAAAGCCTATTTTTCTTTTAACTGAGGGGCTTAAATATGTAAAGTTAAAATCACTATCTGTTCTCCAAGTTACATCTACCATATCCTCAGCAAGATGACGGTAGAGAGCTTCGCTTTTTTGAAGCTTTGTTTCTATATCTTTTCTATTGTTGATTTCATATTTCAATCGATATATCCAATAAGCTACAATCAAAAATAAGATGCTGGCAAGCAAAATATACTTGATAAGTGTTTTTCTACTTATACCATCTTCAATATTTAGCCAGCGATTAAAGATTGAATTAGATTCATTTTTTGGAATCCTTGCAATAGCTTTATTTAATATCGTAACTAAAGTTTCATTACCTTTAGTTATAGCAAAACTCTGATGACTTATATATTCAGTTTGGCCTGAGAACCGTAGGGTATCAAAATCATTTGTCTTGATTGTATAATCTGCAACATTAGCATCCCCAACATAGGCGTCTGTGACACCATCTGCTACCATGATTAAAGCTTCCTTAGTATTTCTTGCGGTAATAACATTAATTTTAAAATAGTCATTTTTTAGAAATTCTTCCATAAAATAACCTTTTTCTACTGATACACGTTTGCCAGAGAGCTGTTTCAAACTTCCAATAAAAGTTCCAATGCCATTATCAATAATTATAGTTGGAGTATCTCTATATGTTTCAGTAAAGCTAAGGTACTCTGAACGCTCCGGTGTCTTTACAATACTAGATATCATATCCAACTCATTTTTTTTTGCCATACCTAGTAATTCATCCCATGCTTTATCATTAACTACTTCAAAGTGTAAACCAAGAATCTTTTCGATCTTATGCATATAATCAACAGTTATTCCAATATGCTTGCCCTCTTTATCTACCCACCCATATGGTGCATAGTCTGGATCCATTCCTACCCTTATAACAGGGTGCTTTGAGAGCCACACTTTTTCATCTTTTGTAAGTTCTATCTGTGTTGTTTTATTAACAAGGGGTTGTGCAAAGAGTTGCAGAGAGAAAAGCATAAAAAATATAAAATAGAATCGTATAAACATATAGGTGAATTCCCACTAATAATTTTGTGAATATTGTACAACATACTTCTTTTATAAATATTGAGTAATAAGAAATTCTATATTTGAAGCACTCTAAATCATAGTAAAATTCCTATAAATAGACCATAAAGAGACTGTGTAGGTACTTCTTTAAACTCTTCGTGAGTTTAGGCCCTTGGTTATAGATTCATTGATTTCTTGCTTGTACTCAGGGTTTAGCCTTTCTAATTCTCTATCAAATTTTAAAACTACATCTTTACTTGTATTTGGATGCCTACAGATTGTGAACAATATGTCCATATATGTATCAAAATCACGATGTGCGCTTAGTCCAAGCTTTTTATGTACAGTACCATGATATTTTATGACTAAATCAAGGGCTTCTTGAAGTTCTTTTGTAGTTGATTTTTTATTTTTAATTACTTTTATCAAAGATGCCAGGTCAGTATTAAGTGGAGTTTTTACAGAAGTTACAACTTTTTTAGGGCTAAGAACAGTGACTTTTTTTTTCTTTTTAGAAGATGTCAAAAATAATAAAATTATTAAGATAGCTAGAATAGAAACCAATCCAACAATTGATTTGAGTAATAACACTATATCCATAACCTTAACCTTGTTAATTATTTACAAAGGTATTATATCAACAAAAGATACTATTATAGCTTTAAACGTGCAGGACAGTGAGATACTCAGGGTTATATTATTAGTGGTGGTTTTGAAGAGATTCGAACTCTTGGTAGGTTACCCTACACATCCTTTCCAAGGATGCACCATCGGCCACTCGGACACAAAACCATTTAGAGGTGAAATTTTACCTATAACATACTTAAACCTACACAGGATAAGCAAATTTTTCAATAACAAGTAAATGAAAAAGAGCTTTATAGTGAGCTTATAACTGGCATATCATTATAATTTTAAGAACTTTAAGATAATATTTGATTATTACTATTCAAAGGGGAAACGTGCTAAGTATCGCTTCGTTTTTAAAACTATTAAAAGAATCATTTAGAGATTTATTACCTATCATCCTAGTGATTATATTTTTTCAGTTGGCCATCATTCAATCCCTACCTGAGAACTGGTTAAGCACAACTATCGGGCTTGCTATCGTTGGTGTTGGTCTTGCTGTATTTCTACTAGGATTAGAAGTTGGTGTCTTTCCTGTTGGGGAAGGTTTAGCTAGTGATTTTGCGAGGAAAGGTTCAACAAAATGGATAATCATTTTTGCCTTTATGATAGGATTTGGTACCACAGTAGCTGAACCTGCCCTTATGGTAATTGCAGATAAAGCAGCTGGCATTAGTGATGGAAGGATAGATGCTACTACACTTAGAATGGTTGTTGCCTTCTCTGTTGGTTTTGCTATTGTTTTAGGTGTTTGGAGGATTATTAAAGGTCATCCAATTCACTACTATATTATCTCTGGCTATATTACGGTTGTTGCGGCTACTGCTTTTGCACCAAAAGAGATTGTTGGTCTTGCTTATGACTTAGGTGGTGTTACAACTTCAACCGTAACCGTTCCTTTGGTTGCCGCACTTGGTATTGGTTTAGCATCTACAATTAAAGGTCGTAACCCTGTTTTAGATGGATTTGGACTTATAGCTTTTGCGTCTCTAACTCCTATGGTTTTTGTTCAGTTTTACGGTATCTTTGTCTATCAATTTGTAGAAGCTAGTGCATCTGTTGCTGTTCCTGTCTTGGAAGTAGCTAAAACTGCTGCTATATTTGACTTTAGTATTATTGGTATTATAAAGGGGCTTCTAGGTGTAGTTGTTGATGTTGTTCCTATCTTAGGTGTTATTGTATTTTTTCAATACGCTATTCTTAAAAAACCTATTGAAAACTTAAAAGAAGTAGTAATTGGTTTTGGACTTGTTATTCTTGGTCTAGATGCTTTCATCGTCGGTTTAGATATGGGTCTATTCTCAGTTGGCGAGACTATGGCTTTTGAGTTAACACAGTATGACAATAACTTTATCATCTACTCTTTTGGTTTTGCAATAGGTTTCTCAACTACTATGGCTGAACCTTCTCTAACTGCTATTGCAAAAAAAGCAAAAGAGATTAGTGACGGAAGAATAAATGACTTTGTTCTTCGTCTATTTGTTGCCTTAGGAGTAGCTATAGGTATTGCATTGGGTGCTTACCGTATTATTGTCGGTGGAGAGATTGTTTATTACATTATCGCTGGTTATCTATTGGTAATTGTTCTAACATTTATGGCACCAAAGTACATTGTTCCTATCGCTTATGACAGTGGTGGAGTTACAACTTCGACAGTAACTGTTCCTTTAGTTGCAGCTCTTGGTCTTGGTTTAGCTACAAATATCGCTGGACGTGATCCATTAATTGATGGCTTTGGTCTTATTGCCTTTGCATCACTTTTTCCGATGATTACAGTTATGCTCTATGGAATTATTTCTGATAGGATGGGGATTAAAGGTCAGCATGAACTTGAAGAGATACACTTACAAGAATTACAACAAGCAATAGAAACAGCTAATGATATGGGGCTCTCAACTGTACAAATACAAGGTACAGGACAAAGACATTCATATAAAATGCCTTTTTCTGCTGTTCATATTATAGTACCTAGAAAAGATCAGGACAATGCACTTATTGCAGCTCGTGATGCAGGTGCAGGTGGTGTTACTATCATGGATGCTCACGGTATGGGACTAGGAGAAATGGACAACTTTTATAACCGTCTTAACAGTGAGCCTACGGATGTTAATCTTATGTTTGTAGTTCCAACTAAAAAGGTTGATAATATCATTAAAAGTGTTATGCAGAAAATGGATATTGTTGATCTTGGAGACGGTATAGCTTACTCGTATCCAATCTCACATCTTAAAGGTCTAACTCTTAAAAGTACAGACCTATAGTTTTTACTACCAGTGAAGTAATAAGTCACTGTAGTCAAATTTAACTGGGTTTACATAATATTTTCTACCAATCAAAATTATTCTACTATCTTTTCTAGCTACTTCTTTAAACTTATCAATAATTTTTTGTATTTTCTTTTTTGAGTATTTTTTATTTTTTAAATACTTTTTTAAAGATACCAACTCACTTTTAGTTTTTTTCTCAGGTTTTGTTTCAGCTTCAATCTCGACTTCTATCTCAGGTTCAATTTCAGCTTCTAAAAGGTCTTCATTTTCAATAACAATATCTTCGCTAGGAGTATTTAACATAAACTTAGAAGACATGGCATTTAGTATATTTTTTAACTGCTCATCTTTGTCTTTATAAATTTTCTCTATTCTAACTCTTTCTTGAACAAGCATCTCTTCTTTTTGTTCTCTAAGAGTTTTTGTTTCACCCTCTAACTTATCAACTTTTAATTGCAACTTTTGGTTTTGTTCTTCTAAGAGTTGGTAGTATCTTACATCAGGTTTGTGAATTATTTTAGTGTTAGCTCTTCTTGGAGCATGTTTGTTAGCTATTTTTGTTTCATCATTTAAGATTACATATTTAACACCATCTTCAAAAATACTTTGCAGAGAACCTCTTCTTATTCGGTTGTGAATCGCTTCTTTTGATACACCTAGTTTTAGAGCTGCATCTGCTATACTTATTTTAGACATTTGATAACCCTTATCTCATATTTTCAAAAACTAATGGAGCTTCCCACTCACCTGAACGAATCTCTGTCATAACTTTTTGAAGATCATCAAGATTTTTTCCCTTGATTCTAATAGCATCTCCCTCTATTTGAGCAGTCACTTTTAGCTTCATGTTCTTAATATCTGCAGTTATTTTTTTGGCTTCTTTTGAGTCTATGTAATCTACAACTTTAAAAGTTACTTTTCGATTTCCACCAGATGAATCTTCTACTTTTAGTTCATCTAAAACTTTAGAGCTAAGCCCTTGTTTTAAAAACTTTCCAATAACGATGTCTTTTAAAGCATCAAGTTTATTATCACTAGATGCTATTAACACTAACAATTTATCTTTTTCTTTGTGTGTTACTTCATAAGTAGTGCCCTTGAAGTCATAACGATTATCAACCTCTTTTAAAACTAAATTTATAGCATTTTTAAAATTTTGTGAGTCTATTTTTGCAGTAATATCAAACGAATGTTCTTTTGCCATGTTAAACCTTTTATAATAACTGTTTTAGTTATTATAACATATTTACAATAGTGTTATAAGTATGTTACTAAAAGCTTAAGCCTCCACCAAAT
>JBLIEY010000019.1:0-24579 GCA_047633475.1 Sulfurimonas sp. | reverse complement strand
TTAATCATGCTTTGTGATCAACCTTTGATACCTTTAGAACATTTTAAAAAACTCATTGAAAAATCAGACCGTAGTGAAAATACCATCATCTGCTCAAAATATAAAAATAAGAATGCAGTACCTACAATATTTCCTAAAATATATTTTAAAAACTTAGAACAACTATCAGGAGATGAAGGAGCAAAAAAACTCTTCAAAACAAATCCCTTAGATTTTGTTGTTTTAGAAGATAAGTATTCAATTGATATTGACACTAGAGAAGACTGGATAAAATTTAATACCAAAGAGCCACTTGCAGATATTTATTGACTCACTAACCCATACTTCTCTATTTCCTTTGGAGTTTCGCTTTATACTTAACCTTTTTAACTTTCTCTTTTTTTACACTTTGTGAGATAATAATCTTTACTGAATTAACATTGTCTAGTTTATAGGGGATATTCCACTCTCCTTTTATGTAGGTTTGTGCACTTATTATTTGAATTGGGGCTTATTTTTCATCAAATAAATTTGAAAAAGGTATAATTTTGAGTCTTTAGAAAATAGGTTTTGCTGAGCTAGTATTTGCCTAGTTTCTTGAGAACATTCCATTAGGAGATACTATGGATAAATATAAAGTAAATAGAGTTGATGGCAAAGATAATACAAATGAAAAATACATTGTAATTAGAGTAGATACAGCTACAAAGCTTGCTAGCATCAATAGAAAACATATAAAAGAATACGCACAAAGCATTAAATACAAAGACAACATCCAATCAAAAAAAATTTTATCTTTTATAGAATCATTAGAAAAAGAAGAAGAACCATGTAGCCACTGTAATGGTGTAGGGAAATTTGAAGTTGACGCTGTATGTTCCACTTTTTCTAAAGATTGCGATTTTTGTAATGGATCTGGAATTATTAAAAAAATAAGTAAAGATTAATTTTACTATTTATCGATTTTTACATCCAAGTCTTTAATTCTATCAAAAGCATCAATGGTATATTTTTTTGCATTATCACTTAAACCTTCAGTAAAATGTAAAACATTTTCAAGCAAAACACAAATACCAATAAAGATGGTTTTTCCACAAATATCTCTTATAGAATTTAAAAGAGTAGGATTGGGAATGTCGTGAGTGCGATAGACATAGGTATTCTTTTCACTAAGGTCTAAGAAATCTATTTCACCTTCTACAGAACCACTTATTGCATCTATTACCACAATGACATCTGGATTAAACTCTTTCAAAGATTCCATCTCATCCTCTGGTTCATCATAACCAAAAAAGACTTTCCATTCAGGCAAGTTCTCTTCGACCAATCGTCCTACAACAATAGCTACACCATCATCACCTCTAATTTCATTACCAATACACAAAAGTGCTTTTTTCATTTATCTCTCCTAAAATATTTTATATTAATAATTTCGCTGACAGTATAACTAACTATTTAAGCAATTAAGAAAATCTAATAAACTACTTTACTAAACAAACTTTCAAATGGAATTTTAAACTGATAATATGACTTAATGAAAATATGGGTGCTTAAAATACCTCTAAAACTATTCTATGTTGGGAATAAACAAAGAGATGATTAGGGAGTAGAGTGAAGGTTCATATTCCTAGAGCATTGAATTTAGTTTACGATACTACTTTTGATGGCAAATGAAGGGATAAGGTAGGTACTTTAGTATTTAAGGATGTTTCAAAACCTACAGGTTACAGGAAAAATTATAGAAATTTTATGCAATTTTTTCCTGATTCTTTAGCTTGATACATAGCTTGGTCCGCTCGGCGGATAAGTGAATCACTATTTTTATCTTCTTCTGTAAATAGTGTAAACCCAATACTAGCCGTACTGTGATGCTCAATTGTAGTAGGCCTTTTATTTTCTACAATGCTTGTATCTATGAAGTAGGTAGCACTTAGAGTTTTAAGGATTTTATTAGCAATAAGTTGTGCTTCTACTTTAGCTGTTGTTTTTGTCTGATTTAGCCCATCAACAATGATGACAAACTCATCTCCTCCAAAGCGTGCAACAGTATCTATAGTGCGTAGGGAGCCTAGAAGACGAGAAGCAACTTCTTTTAAAAATAAGTCTCCTGCTTGATGCCCGTAGGTATCGTTAAGAGGCTTAAAATTATCCAAATCTAAAAAGAAAACAGCTACAGCAGTATTTTCTCTTTGTTTATTACTAATTATCATTTCTAGTCTATCTTCAAGAAGACGTCTGTTAACAAGACCTGTAAGAGCATCATAAAAGGCAAAGTTTTTAATAATCTCTTCTGCTGCTTTTCGCTCACTTATATCAATAACGCTCCAGATGACTCCTTTTCTAGTTTCATCTAGTTCGATAGGCGAACCAAACATTTCAACCCAAACCCCTCCAGATTCTTTTTTGCATATAAAATATTCTATTTTAACATTACCTTCATTTTTTGCTTTTAGAAAAGTCTTTCCGAATTCTTCACAAGATTCTTTACTGATATGTAAAAAGCAAGCATTTTTTCCAATGAGTTCTTCTTTGTTATAGTCAACAATATCGCAAAATCGCTGATTAGACATTACAATATCTCTGAATTCATCTACAACGAATATTCCAGCAGCATTACCTTCTATGATACTTGCAAGGATTTTTTTAGTTAAAAGAAGTTCTTTTTCTACTGAGTTATTTGTATTAATCGATAACATGATTGCCCTTTTTACATTCTATACATTATTACTATATTATAAATAAAAATTTAATCAAGCAAGCTTAATAAATATATAGTTGATTTTTTATCACGATATTCTTTTACCTTTGGAACAACTTTTGAAGATATCATGGAAGTGAGGAAAAAGCCCCATAAGGCACAGTTTGCAAGAATTCAATAATCTGTTTTAAAATCGAGTAATTCTCACAAATCATAGTAATATACTACTACTTCTCAATAAGTTAAGTTTCTTAAACTTATATTTATTGTTTTATCTAAAAACTATGGTATGATGGAAGAATGGATAAACTATTTAAATTAGAATTAGAAAAGACAGAGAAACTTATCTCTCAATTAGAAGAAAAACAATCTTCTTTATCTAAGGTAGGTTATGACATAAATACTATGATAATGTTTCTTAAAGTTATCAAAAATAGAATTAAAAATGACGACATTAAAAATATCTTAAAACTAAAAGAACTAATCAGTAATCAAACAGAAAAAGTAAAAGAATTACTCGCTAATCAAGCAGAAATAACAGCAAAGGAAGCAATAGGGCTCCTCAATAAAGAAGTAGCAAAAGCAATAGAACTACTCAGTAATCAAGCAAAAATAGCAAAAGAACTACTCAGAAAAAAAGCAGAAATAGCAAAAGAACTACTCAATAATCAAGCAGAAACAGCAAAAGAACTACTCAGTAATCAAGCAGGAAAAGAAAAAGAGCTAATCAGTAATCAAGCAGAAAAAGAAAAAGCAATAAAACTAATCCATAAAGAAGCAGAAACAGCAAAAGAACTACTTAGTAAAGAAGCAGAAATGGCGATAGAACTACTCAATAGTCAAGCAGAAATAGCGATAGAACTACTCAATAATCAAGCAGAAATAGCGATAGAACTACTCAATAAAGAAACAAAAGAACTAAGCACTCTTCCAATAGAAAAAGCAATAGAACTAATCGACAATAAAATAAAAGCAAAAGAGATAATCAGTCATCAAGTAATAAAAGCAATAGACATAATCAGTAATCAATTAGAAAAAGCAATAGAGCTAATCAGTAATCAATTAGAAACTGCAATAGGACTAATCAGTAGTCAAGTAGAAACAGCAATAGAACTAATCAGTAATCAAACAGAAACAGCAAAATAATTAAAATATACTGCTTAACATAATACTTCTTCTCGAAACTGCTTAAAACTCTAGGTTTTTTAATACGAAGCACTCATATTAGTTTTTTTTGTTCCACAAAGTTTTAAACGCTTCCATTTTTGTTTATAAATTAACATATAGACACCCTTTGAAAACTATAAGACTTATATTGGCATAACTCTGATTTTGTCATCAAGGTTTTGTTTTAGTGTACTTTCTATCGCGTAAAGAGTCCCTGTACTACCAGTTGCACATGTAGAACAAGCACCTAAATATTTAATATAAATGTCATAAAACTCTTCACTTTCTTTGATGTCTACAACTTCCATGTCACCGCCATCCATAATTAGCATTGGACGAACATATTCTTCAACTACTTCATCTACTGCACGAATTTTTTGTACCAAACTCATAGTTACAAAATTTGCTTTGTCCTCTGGTGTGGCATTTGCAAGAGCAGTTAGTCTCTCACGTTCCATCTCCTCGCGCGTATCTTTTAATATATCTTCAAGATAGACATCCTTAGCTTCATGTCCACCAGGTTTGATACAAGATTTACAAAATGCACCAGCTTTAGTAAAGTTCGTTATCTCGCCTATTGTTTTTAAATCATTTATTCTAATAACATCCATTATGGTATCTTGAGTAACTCTAGCACATTCACATATGATATGCTCTTCTTCAAAGCTATCCATATCTACACCTTTATAAGTTGCAGCAGCTTTTTTGATAACATCATAAGCCATAACGGAACAGTGCATTTTTTGTGGTGGTACAGCGGGAACATTTGGTGTATCACGCATCGCTTTTTCTACTTCAATATTTGTAATCTTAACAGCCTCATCTACAGTTAAACCAATACATAACTCAGTCATAATATCACTAGATGCTATAGCAGTACCACAACCAAAGCTTTTAAATTTTGAATCTACTATTTTTTCAGTTTCATTTTCAACAGCCCAATAAAGACGAACAGCATCTCCACAGCTCTCAGCACCAAAATCAGCAACGATAAGCTGAGCATTAATTGCCTCAGCTTCTTCTTCTGTAATATGACCTTGATGCTTGGGGTTATTCATCCTGCTTACAACAATATTACTATACTCATCCCAAATTGAACCGCTTACTAAACTAAATTTTGCCATCTATTTTCCTTTAATTTATTTCATAAATTTAAGGGAACCTCTTTTATTCCCTTTTTGTACGTTGTCGGGAGTAATCCCGCCAACTACGCTAACGCTTTGTTCTCCTCGGCGGAGAGCCCTCGCAACTTGTTGCTCTTGTGATTCTTTTTTAAAACTTCTTTAGAATCTTTTAAAGCTCACTCTTGTGACTTTTTGGGGTGTATGCGTATGAACTAGAAATTTCTCTTAGTCTGTGCACTGCATCTGTAATATGCTTGATTGCATAATCTATTTGTTCTTCTGTGTTAAAACGGCTTAATGAAAACCTGATTCCTGTATGAGCTAGTTCACTGTCACTTCCAAAAGCATTCATAACAGGATTTGCTTCTAAATCTTCAGATGCACAAGCAGAACCAGTAGATGCTCCGATGCCATGTTGGTTTAAATCCCAAAGCATAGATTCACCTTCTACCCCTTTTATAGAGATAAGAGTTGTATTTGGTGCGCGATTGTCAGTTCCACCAATTACAATTGTGTCAGGTAGCTTCAAAATTGCACGCTCAAGTTTGTCTCTTAACATTCCAACATGATTTTTCTCATAAGCAATAGCCATAGTGTTTGTAGCTAGATGCATAGCTTTACCCATACCAACCATAGATGCAACATCAACCGTTCCTGCACGTCTTCCGTCCATTTGTTCTCCACCATGCATATGAGGAGTAAGATTGATTCCAGCTTTTATGTAAAGTCCACCAACACCTTTTGGTCCGTGAAATTTATGTGCTGAAAAGCTTATCATATCAACATTTGCATCTTGAACATTTACCTCAACTTTTCCTATTGCCTGAGTGGCATCTGAGTGAAAGAGAACACCTTTTTCTCTACATATTTGACCGATTTCTTTTATAGGAAATAATTTCCCAGTTTCATTGTTTCCCCACATTACAGAGACTAAAGCAGTATCTTCTCTTATAGCATCTGCTACAGCGGATGCTTCTATTATTCCTTCTGGATTTACATTTAAGTAGGTAACCTCTACCCCTCTTTTTTCCAAAAAATTACAAGTAGCAGTAATGGATGGATGCTCAACTTCAGTTGTGATAATATGCTTTTTATCCCCGTCTAAAATATGATCTATCCATACGCTTTTAAGTACCCAGTTATTTGCTTCTGTTGAGTTTGATGTGATAATAACATCGTCCTCATCAGCTGCACCAATACCTTCGTAAAGATACTCAATTGCTTCCATCATTTTTTTATGTGTTTTAGATGCAAAACTATGTAAAGAATTTGGGTTTCCATAGACTTCACAAAAAAAAGGTTTCATTTCTTGGAAAACTTTTTCATCTACTTTTGTTGTTGCATTATTATCTAAATAAACTTCCATTATTTGCCTTTGTATTTTTTAATTTTATATTCTACATGCGAAACATGTTTCTTGGTCATTACACTCAGCACAAGCTGGAGCTGTTTCGTTTATTAAATCATATATGTATTTTTTCCAAAGTGTGTCTGTTGGTTTTATTTCACATAGTTTAGGAAAGTATTCTTTCATATATCTTCCCATCTCTATGCGATTTTTAAATCCTAGATCCTCATATAGATGGTTCATTTCTAAAGAAACTTTTGCGAGATGTGGGACAATAACAGTTTTACTGTGTTCATCTTTTGCAAAATGTTGCAACAACTTTGTAACCTTAGCCTCTAAAATATCATTCTTATTCATATTTGTTTTTTTCATAATGTCATCTCCATCATTTTTCCATTTACTATCTCTCCAAAATCTGCACCAAAAACAAAGCAATCATGTAATTCATCTTTTGTTGGAATAAGTTTAACCTTCATTGGTTCTAGTGGCACACGAAACTTCAATGCTTTTAACCTTGAGTTAATCATCTCAACTGCCTCGCCACTCCAACCATAACTACCAAAACTTCCACCAACCTTACCTTTTTTTTCAAGAAGCATCATACAACTAAGAAGATCCCAAACAGGTTTTGGTGCATCTCCATTAATGGTAGGTGAACCAATCAAAATGCCCGTACTCTCTTCAAGTAAACTTATCATGTTTTCTTCATTAAGAGCAGTTAAGTCATAAATATTTGCTATCAAATTTTCATCTGCTTCAAGTCCATCGTGAATACTATGCGCAATATCTTTAGTATTTTTATAACTACTTACATAAAAGATAGATATTACTTTTTTGCCATGAAGTCTATCTTTTGGAGTACTCCATTCTTTATAAAGCCCAGTATATTTACTTGTATTCTTTCTTATTATTGGACCATGTAAATTACAAATAGTATCTATTTCAAACTTTTCATAAAGTGACAATGCTTTAATGACATCACTTTTAAAAGGTCTCATTATATGATCGTAGTAGTACTTAAATGCATAGTCGAAATCACCAACTAAATCCTCAAATAATCTTTTGTCATAATAGTGAGAACCAAATACATCACCACTAAAAAGAGTCTTACCTTCTACAAAGTAACTACTCATAGTCTCAGGCCAGTGAAGGTTTGGTGTACTTAAAAATTTGATAGTTTTTCCACCAAGTGTTAGTTCTTTATTTGTCCATACTGTCTCAAAAATCATGTTGTCTGTTTTTGCAATCGACTTTAGCATTGGTTGAGCCATAGGAGAGATAAATATTTTCGCATTTGGCGCTCTTTTTGTTAGCTCCGGCAGCGCACCACTATGATCTGGTTCTAAGTGATGCATAACAATATACTTAATCTCATCATACGAACAAATAGACTCTACTTTAGAAAAAAACTCATCTGCAAACTCTTCTTTTACAGTATCTAAGATGATTACACCATCCTCAGTTTTAATAAGGTAAGCATTGTACGTAGTACCATTTGCAGTTTTCATAATAATATCAAATGTTCTAATATCAGAATCACTAACTCCAACATAGTAAAGATCTTTGCTTATCTCAACCGCTTTTTTCATTTTAATAATATCCTTTTCAACCAAAGAGGAGGATTATTTTTTATAAGATTTTGAAGTGAAATTAAAACATTTTCTATTTTTTCATCTTCACTAGATGCTTTCATAGGGTATGTCCCAGCTATTTTTACCATATTTGCAGCTTTTGGACCTATCTTAGTTACATACAAAATATCACTAGCATCTATACACTCTATTTTATACTCAAGTTTATCAACTTCTGCCGCGTGTTCTTTAGATGAATCTACTTCTTTTAAAAGTTCATAACTATTTTCATCAAGAGAGTATATGTAAAACTTTTGACACCAACCAAAGTGTTCATTTACTAATTTTCCATCTTTTGAGGCAAAAGCAATTTTTATCATATTACATATAACCTGATATTTTCATCTATCACTTTAGACAAAGTACTCATTATTAATTCATACGTAGATGTTGAAGCCATTGAACAACCTGCACAATTACCTTGATAGGCTAGTCTTATTTCTATTTCAGGCTCATTTATATAATCTAGTAAGGTAATATTTCCGCCATCTTTTACAAGTATAGGTCTTATATATCTCTCGATTGCATCTTGTGTAACTTCTATTTGCTTCTCTTTAGTGTAATTTCTAAAGACTTGGTTTAACTCGCATGAAGTATTTACTTCTTTATCTACTCCACCCATTTGAGCCAACGCCATTGGATGATTTGCTTGTGCTGCACTTAGCATACAAGCAAAACCTTCTTTTACCCACTCTTCATTTGTTCTATCTTTTAGTAGTATAAGAGCTAGTCTAAAATTTGCACCAACATGTTTTTTTCTTACAGCTCTTCTAAAGTAGTAAAGAGTTTTTTCCAAATCTTCTTCTACTCCAAGTTTTGTTTGATACACAAGCGCTAAGTTGTAGTTTGCTGATTCGTTGTCATATTCACTTGCTTTAAGAAACCACTCCCTTGCTTGTGTAAAGTCTTTTGTTACACCTTCGCCTTTTAAGTACATAAGCCCTATGTTTGTCATCGCTTGGTCATTTTTGTACTTTACTTCTTCCAACCAAAGAGTCATCGCTCTTTCGTAGTCTTTACTTTTGTATGCCTGTAAGGCTGCTCTATGATCCATAAATCTCATTCCTTCTCCTGGCTTTGGTAAGTCGTGTCCAAGCTCAAGTTCTTTTTTTATATGTTCTTGCAAGTAGCCCTGCGCTATTTCGATAGCCTCATCATAATCTTCACTAGATGCCTTTATATCAAAGTCTATAAACTGTGCTAAATAAGCATCTCCAAGCTCATGTTCACCCCCGTAACAAAGAATAGGATAATCAAGAGATAAGTAATGCTCTAGTTTTTCTTGCATCTAGCAACACTCCATCTCTACTTGGTCTAGCACATCTATGCCTTCTTCAAAATCAAAATCATCAAATAAATCAGATATATAAAACACATTTGAGCACACTAGATATAGAGTATCTTTGCCTTGTTCTTTTTCAAAAATTTCTCTGTAATTAGTTGGAATTTTATCCATAAACTTAACCCAAAGTTCGTTCTTTGATTCTGGTTTTAACTCAAAAAGCTTGTTCATAGCATCTAGAACTAATGCTGCATTCTCGTAACAATCAATATTGCTAAATGTTACATATCTATCTTTAATATCTTGCATTATTTATTCTCACAACCACATGTACATTCGCCATTACTTCCAGGATCAAGTAGTTGTTTGTAGTTACTTTCATCTAGCTTTTTCAATTCTCCTGACTTTAACATTTCATAAGCTTGAGAGATTAAATATTCTTTATGCTCAGATGTATATACATCCATATTTTCTTTAGCAAAAGCTTTATAAACGCCATCACCCATGTGATAATAAACAGTAGAACTAGCACCTTTGCTTTTTAGGAATTTTGCACTAGCTGGTCCTTTGCCACATACTTCATTTTCTACTACTTTTAATTCTTTTCCATCATAAAGCGCGAAGAATGGAGCATTTCCATAAAATTTTGATATTGTTGTTGATTCTTTTTCATCTAGTGGTATAGCTAACATAAATTTTTCCTTTTAGTATTATCTATATATAAATATACATTTAATGTTCCCTAGACATTCCTACGGAATAAATTATGTATAAATATTTATATCTAATACAATATGGATATATAATGGTAAATAGAAAATTAATTCGTGAACTATTAAATGAGTCAGCGTGTACACATAATGATAAAAAAAAGAGTAGTTGTGATAAACCTACACCAGGAGCAACAAGTGGTGGTTGTGCATTTGAAGGTGCCCAAATAGCCCTCTTTCCTTATGCAGATGCTGTTCATCTTGTTCATGCTCCAGCTACTTGTCAAGGTGCTTCGTGGGAGACCAGAGCTACTCCGACGAGTTATAAAGGAGAGAACAATACTGTAACTGGATACTATACAGATATAACCACTAATGATGTAATCTTCGGTGGAGATAAAAAGCTCGAAGAGTCTATTGAATATGTTATAAAACATAAAACTCCAAAGGCAGTTTTTGTTTATGAAACCTGTGTGACAGCGATGATAGGTGATGATATGGACAATGTATGTAAACGCATGCAAGACAAACATTCTATTCCTGTTGTTGTAGTCCACGCACCTGGATTTGCTGGTGGTAAAAACCTTGGTTCAAGACTTGGGGGCGAAGCTGTATTTAATCAGCTTATAGGAACTCGTGAACCAAAAGAAGTACACCCTTTTGGGATCAACCTTATTGGTGAGTACAATGTTACAGGAGATATGTGGCAGTATAAACCTGTGCTAGAACGTATCGGTATCAAAGTTGTATCTACTCTTGCAGGAGATGGAAGAATAGAAGACATTCAAACCGCGCACACTGCAAAACTAAACGTAATTGTATGTGCAAAATCTCTTATTACTCTTACAAGAAAGATGCAAGAAAAGTATTCTATACCTTACGTTTCTGTATCTTTTTATGGAAAACGTGATACTACAAACGCTATACGCTCAATTGTCAATGCTTTTGGAGATAAAGAACTTAGTAAAAAAGCCGAAGAAGTTATAGCCCAAGAAGAAGCTATACTCGAGCAAAAACTTATACCACACAGAAAAATCCTAAACGGTAAAAAAGCTATCTTAAATACCGGGGGAAATAAGTCTTGGTCTATAGCATCTGCCTTGCAAGATATTGGCATCGAAGTTGTAGCTACAAGTATCAGAAAAGCTACACTGGAAGATATTGAAATAGCTAAAACATATGTAGATATTTTAATGAAAGTTCCAGCAAATGAGCAAGCAAAACTTATAGATGAGCACAATATTGACATACTTCTAGCTGGTGGCAGAAGTTTATATACAGCCATTAAAAAGAAAGTGGCTTTTGTTGATGTAAACCAAGAGAAAAAAGTAAGTTATGGCGCTTATGGTGGACTTGAAAATCTAGCAAAAGATGTATGTGCAGCAGTAAACAACCCTGTGTTTAAAGTCGTTGGTGAAGCTGCTCCTTGGGAGTAGCATTACAACTCTGTTATAAGAAGAATTTATTCTGATAACATTCCGCCTTTCAAAACACACTTTCCATCGACTCTCATTGACTCTCTTCTAAAACATCTATAATCTCTGAGACACTTATTTTTAAATCAACTGTAAATAACAACCACATTATTTTTAATCTTGTTGCATCAGATACATGTAAAAACTCGTCAAATCACATATTAGAATATAATTCTAGTGATATAAAATATGGGTGTAAACAAAGGCTAATCTAGTTTTTTTGGAAGATCAATTCACTTTCGGTTAATTATAAGTATAAATAATATGATATTATCTCATAAAAATATAATTGATAGGATATTTATAATATGAATGATGATAACATAGAATTTAATAATAATTGGTATATTATTTTTTTGGCTTGGCTGATTGCAACTATTGCAACTCTTGGAAGTCTATTTTTTAGTGAAGTAATGGAGTTCCCTCCTTGTACTCTTTGTTGGTATCAAAGAATTTTGATGTATCCATTGGTTATTATATTTCTAATTGGATTATTTCCGCTTGATAAAAATATATTTAAATACTCTGTGCCATTTGCTATCCTAGGATGGCTAGCTGCACTTTATCATAATCTTTTACATTATGAAATCATCACAGATGATATGACACCATGCTCTCAGGGCGTACCATGTTCTGTAAAATATATTGAAATTTTTGGTTTTTTAACAATTCCAATGCTTGCATTTATTGCATTCTCTCTTATATTAACTCTGCTATTTTTATTTTTAAAAGGAAAAAACAATGAATAAACAAAAAATCATACTGTTATCAGTAATCTCACTACTAATTTTATTTGCTTTTGGAGCTTATATATATAGTAAGAATCAGACACAAGAGGCTGCGCTTATTGCTAAAAAGAATGAAAAGATTTTTATTAGAAATTATTCAACTGTAATTGGCAATAGTGATGCCAAAGTAACTTTAGTAGAATTTTTAGACCCTTCATGTGAAACTTGTAGTGCATTTTATCCAATTACAAACAAGATAATGGCCAAATATAAAGGTAAAATAAAACATGTTATCAGATATGCTCCTTTTCATGAAGGTTCAGATTATGTAGTAAAACTTTTAGAAGCAACTAAAAAACAGGGTAAATATATAGAAACGTTGGAAGCACTTTTCAAGTATCAAAATCAATGGGTAGATCACCATAAACCAAATATAGAAGTTGTATGGGAACTTATGGCATATTTAAAGTTAGATATACCACAGCTTAAAAAAGATTTTAATGATCCTGAGCTAGATAAACTGATTAATCAAGAACTGTCTGATGCAAAGACATTAGGCGTTAAGAAAACACCTCAATTCTTTGTAAACGGAAAAATATTACAAAATTTTGGGCAAAAGCAACTCATTGAATTGATAGAGTCAGAGCTTTAAGCACTAAAAAAAGGATTTTAGATGAAAATCATTTACACATTATTTACATTTTTTGCTATTTTGGTTTTTACAGGGTGTAGTAACGAGTCTAATGAAGAGAGTTCTTCTGAAAATGAACATGCAACAATAGAACAAGAATCATACACTATTAAAGACATTAGTGGTAAAACAGAATTTGTATTAAAAAGAAAAAATGGGGGATTTATAGTTGAAGGGCATGAAGATAAGATTGTTATCTTTGACATGTATGCTACTTATTGCCCTCCATGTGCAAAGGAAGCACCACGATTAACAGATTTACAGATGAAGTATTCAGATAAACTTTTAATCATAGCGCTTAATACTTATGAAGAAGTAACGGACTTGTATATTGATGAATCGTTTAGATTTAAGTATGGAGCATTTTATTTTATAAGTAACTCTAAACACAATGAAAAAATCATAAACACACTTTTAAGAGATATAGGATATAAGAAGAAGATGCAAATTCCTTTTAAGGTTGTTCTTAAAAATTCAAAATATCAAAAATTGACAGATATATATTATGCCAATCCAAATAATAATTTTTATTTAGGGGCAGTTAATAGTAGTGTAATTGAAGAAGATATAAAAAAGATTTTAGAAAACTGACTGAGGAATATACCAAATTGGGAATCAATCTCTTACTTTATAAATCTTCTTTCTCTCTTTTGAAGAGGGAATATCAAGTAGCTTTCTGTATTTTGTGATTGTACGTCTTACCATTTTCATGTTGTATCTTTGCATAACTACATCAACCAAATCTTGGTCTGTTTGTGGATTTTCATGGTCTTCGTTTTCTATAAGACTTTGTATATAGTTTTTTATTTCCGAAGATGATAAATTTTTAGAAACTGCATTTGTAAAAAAAGATTTTAAAGAAAAAATACCTCTCTCACATTTTATGTACTTATTTGATACTGCTCTACTTATTGTAGACTCTTCAAAGCCGATTTCTTCTGCCACTTGCGCCATTGTCATTGGTTTTAACTCACTACCTATGAAAAATCCCATCTGTTTTTCAACTATAATAAGTACTAATTTATAAAGAGTTGATTTTCTAAGCTCTAGTAAATTCACAAGGTCTCTAGCTTCTTTTAGTTTTTCTTTTAGTTCACTGTTTTTACTTTTAAATGGATCTTTTATTACTATATCTGGATAATAACTTTGGTTAAGTTTTACAGAAATGTCATCACCAACATCTACAAAAAAGTCTGGAACAATATACGTATTTTCTTCCAAGTAATCCACAGCAGGAGGTGTTTTAAACCTTTTTATTATTTCTGTAGCTTCTTCAAATCTATGATGCTTATAGTATTTGTCTATATTTTTGAGGTTTTGTATAACTTTTTGTACAAAAATATTTAACTCTTCATCAACTTCCATTTGGGACAACTGGAACATAAAAGATTCTCTTAAATCAATAGAGCCTATACCAGAAGGTTCTAGATAAGAAAATCTTTGTCTAATTCTCTCAGCAAATTCTTTTGTTGTGTTACACTTTATAGCAATTTCCTCTATATCACCTTCAAAATACCCCTCACTATTTATGTATTGAAGTATTTCATGAGCTATATTTTGAGATGGTGGAGTTGGAAATAGTGGAGCTTCTATTTGATTTGAAACAACATCATACAAAGATTCTTTATGTATATTTATCTCTTCAATAAAACCACTGCTAGAGTAGCTTGATTCAAAAGATGATTGGTATTCTAAAAATGGGTTATCGAAACTATGTTCTTTAAATATTGTCTCCAAGTCTTGAACTGGAGCTTGTAATAATGGTAGCCAGAGCCTAAGGGATAATTGTAAACCTTGCTTCTGACTTGTATGTAAATTAAATGTACTAGACATAAGTTATTATACTCAAACCAACAGGGGTTTGAGCAAAAAAAACTGCATATTAACTATACAGTTTTTCTAATATTTAAGTCTTACTAAACCGTTAGGTTTAACTACTTTCATTTGACATGAAAGTCTTGATTTTGGAGTACATGTACCAGCACAAGCCTCTTTAAGTGCTTTAACTTCTTTATCTGTTTTATCAGATAAGAACTCTACTCCTGACTCAACTTCAACAACACAAGTTCCACATTCACCATCACGACAGCCAAAAGGAAGTGCAGAACCACTAGCCTCTACGATATCTTGAATTGTACTACCCTCTTTTACATTGATTGCTAAAAAATCATTTACGATCTCTACTCTTGTTGTCATTTTTTCTCCTTAATTTTATGTTTTATTTCATCATCATGTTGGAAGCAGTTCCAACAATATACACCAACTTAGTTATTGTAAGAATGGTTTGATAATTACATCACCCTTAACTAATGTTTGACATGCAAGTCTAACTTTTGGACTTACTGTAAACTGTTGGCAGTGCTCTGCATCTTTAGACTTAAGTACACCTAGTTCTATTAACTTATCAAGCTCTTTGTCATCAATATAGTTTGTAGGCTCTGAATCTTCAATATTTTCATATTTAATTAAACAATTACCACACTCTCCATCTTCACACTCGAAGTTAATTGGAATACCATTTTCTTTTGCCAATCTTATAATTGGTTCACCCTTAGCTGCAAAATAAAGACCATCTTTATTTTTATCAAAGCCCATAAAAATCACTTTTGCCATCTTTTCTCCTTTTATTTTAGATTGCTATCTATTTTATTCATTTTTTTTCTATGATTTTCCATGGCTTCACGGTCTAGAGCATCTTCTCCGATATAACCATCATCCACAGATTCAAGTTCATGTTCTCTACAACCAATGACTTCTACATCCATCCCAGCACCAAAAAAGTGTACTTCATAAACTCTAATGACTTGTAAAAACTCACCTACGTCTTTTATGTAACCGGTGCTACCTTTTGGCATCATTAAGGTTCCAATCTTGGCGTGTGGATAAGTTCCATCATTTACAACATTTTCTAAGAGTTTTACTTTTTGTCCAACTATGTACTTTGCTTCATCTTCATCTCTGCCAGAACGATTTGCAGTGATACTATCATGCAATTTTACATTCTGCTCAAAGGTATGACTAGCACCCACAACTGTTTCCTGGTGATGGTGTACAACTCATACAACCACTTAATTTTCCATCTTTGAACATATCCCACACATCAGCTGCACTTGGTGCATAACCATTTGCGAACTCTCCATAAACTCTCAAGAGGGAATACTTCAAAAAGTCTAATAATCTAGCTTCTTCATTTTGAAGATTTGCCATACCTGTTTTTATAAGAGTTCCATACTCTTTTAGTATATGAAATCTTTTTACATTAACAAGATTTGCATCATATTCTAAATCAAAAAATATAAAATAATCTTCTGCATCAGTTAGTTCATAAAACTCATCTAATGACTTCGTATTTGCATTCATAAATCATTCCTTTAACTACATGGTGTATCAATATGAGTCGTTATCATACTTTGCACATTTTTTATTTTCTTATTTATCTGTGTTGTAAGAGCTTCTTTGTCTGTTTCACCTGTGCGTATTCTTTCAACACCACCAACTTCTGTCCACCACATTTTCCCAGCACCTCTGCCTAAATCATGAGCATTACTTCTTACACATTCCATTGCTGTTTCTCTGATTGACTCATCAGACATAACCATTTCAAGTTTTACTTTTGAATGTAGATCTGTTGGTTGATTATCCGCTTCAGACAAGCCAAAAGAACCTTTACCAATAACATCACTTACTGTGACACCTTCTATATGGTTAGCAAAAAGATCTTCTAGAACACTTTTTAAATTGTATTTATTTATTACAGCTGTTAATATATACATCTCAATATCCTAATTCTAGTTTTAATACATCAATCCATTTATCAATTCTTTGGCTACTTTTATCAGGTTCGTTATGCTCATCTATTGCTAAACCGCAAAGTTTACCATCCATCTCAGCAAGTGAAGACTCATATTCATAACCATCCGTTGAGATAAAACCTATTGTCTTAGCTCCAGCATTAGTAAATGTTTTATGAAGTTTTCCTAGTGCACTACAAAAATGTTCCCCATGTTTTTTGCAATCTCCTGCTCCAAAAAATGCGACTGTTTTACCACTAAAGTCAATCTTGTCATCTTCTATTTCTACTATTGGGTCAACCCAACTAAAGTGTAAATCTCCTTGCCCCCAAGTTGAACTACCTAAAAATAAAACATCATATTCTAGAAGTTGTTCTTCAACATCGTCGAAGTCTTCTTCCATATTTATCACATCATCTTCACCAATATCAAAAGCATCTACTAATGCATTTGCAACCTTCATACTTGTCCCACCTGCTGTTCCTACAAATATTCCTATTTTACTCATATGTAAACCTCCTAATTATTTTTTATATTCATCATAAATTTTCATAGCATTGTCAAGTAACTTGTCACCCTCTTCAACAAGTTTTTCATATGTACGAAAAGAAAACCTATGTGCATCTTTGAAAAACTTATTTAGTATAACAATCTTGTCTGCTAATACTACTGCTCTACCAAAACCCTCGTGACTCATCTCCATAATAACCGAACACATAATTCCTGTCTTTTTTTCAAAAGCAAGTGCTACTGCTTGATAAATAAGTCTAATATCTTGTATTTGCATCTCATCAATATCCGCAATTACAGGAATATTTTTTAAATCTTCTTTGCTCTTTACATATTTTTCTTTTAAAATATCTTCATTTTCTATATTTGTCCAAGTTCCAAACTGATCTAGTGCTCTAACTTGCCCAACAAGAGTCTCTATAAATAAATTCTCCATTATGCTGCCTTTTTTGCAAGAATTTTTTTGATAAATGGAGGGGGATTTTCGTTAATCATTTTTATGATTTTGTTAAGTTCATCGTTAATAGAAACGACTTCTTTGTACTTAATAGGAAATACGCCACTGTTAATAATCTTTGCTGCAGCAGTTGGTCCAATGTTTGTGAAGTAAACTATATCGGAGCCCTTTAGTAGACCTACCGTAGTGTCAGTATCTTTAGTAGTGATTTTAATTATTGAAGATATTTCAAAACCTTCACTACTGATATCATATACATTAAATTGTTCTGCACTACCAAAATGTGCATCTATGTTTTCATTGTCATTTGTTGCAAACGCAACTCTTAGACTACCTACTTTAACATCGCTAGAAGTGACTTTTATAGTTGAACTCATATCGTACTCTCCATCTATTATATTAGATATATGAATACATAAAGCGTTCCCTAGAGAATTTTTGCAGATAAAAAATTTGAAAGATCGCTGTCCATACTCAAAAGATGCGAATCAAACCAAGATGGGAGAGCTTGTAAATAATAAGACTTAAGCATCAGCTTGCCAATTGCTGTGCTTGACTTGTTTATGAAGTACTCCATCTCATAAAGTACTTTTTTATGCTCGTTTGTGTGCTCATTTAATCTTGGATATTTATATTTGAGCATCAAATCTTCTTCCTGAGAAAAATGCAATTTTGTATCTTCGAAAATCTTCATCATTACATTTATGTAATCTTGTGTACTCTCACCTTCAAGTGAGTTATATATTTCTATAAACTCTTTATGCTTGTTATCCATCACATCAAAGTTTAGTAGATGCTTACTATTATCAAATTCCATTAGTGCATTCCATGATTATGGTGATTTATAATATTTGCAATTTCAAAAAGTAAGTAAGAGCTACCTTCATACAAAGTGTCATTTACAAGTTGGTTTCCTACTATCTCAAAATTTGGAAAGCCTCTAAGAACTAAAGCTTTTTTATGTTTGTGAGCTAGTCTTTCTCCATGAAAACTACTTATAAGAAGATCAGATTCTTCTAAAGCATTTTCAACATCTTCAAAATCTCCAACAATCACATTTTCACATTTAATGTTATCTAAGGTATTGGTTCTAGTTGGAATAACAATAGTTTTTATATTTGCTCCGGCTTCTATTATAGTTGTAGCGATACTAAGTGCTTGGTCAGCTTCAAGAGCTATTACAACATTTGTACCACCAAAAGCAAAGTGAGTATCAAGTAGTGCATCTTGATGTCTTTTTCTCCACCTAACAACACTTGGGCTTGGCTTTGAGATATTTTTATATTCCATAAGGGCTTTATAAAATGCGTCTGTTTTTAAAAGTCCACTAACAGTGTCAAAATGTAGATGCTGGCTTTTAGAATTTAATTCTAAAAATTTCT
The DNA here is from genome assembly GCA_047633475.1 of Sulfurimonas sp. Taxonomy (GTDB): domain Bacteria; phylum Campylobacterota; class Campylobacteria; order Campylobacterales; family Sulfurimonadaceae; genus Sulfurimonas. The sequence continues at coordinate 5,606 of JBLIEY010000019.1, read as the reverse complement.
CACCAGCTTTTTTTACAGAATTTCCTATACTTATAACTAAACCACTGTCTCCAAGTTCTTTTATATCATCAACACTTATACCGCCACTACTAAGTGCGCCTTGTTTTAAACCTAAATGCCCATCAAGTGAGTCACTTAAATCTGGAAGCGCATATACTTCAAAACCAAAAAGTTCTATCTGCTCTTTAATTTTTTCTACTTCTATTGGGCTAAGATTTACATTTGGAAGAAGAAGTGCTTTTTGAGTATTGACCGTATCTTTTGCTTCAATTAACTGTTCAATAATTGCTTGAACTGAGTTTGCAAATCCGCTCTCTAATCCACCTTCAAAATCTGGAGTATGTACATATGTAATTAACTGAGTGTCTTTTAGTAAAAAAGTCGCACCTTTAATATCATCACCCTTTGTCTCGGTCATACCAGTTGTAAAAAGACCAACTAAATCAGGTTGTACTTTTTTAGTAATATTTTTTATTGACTCACTTATAGAGTAATCGCCACCGTCTATTACAGCTGTTAAATCATTGACTGCTGTTGTCTGTACAGCGATTGGATCACAAAAATGGCGAGTGAAAAATACTTTTGTAAAAGATGCACACCCTTGTGCCCCATGCATTAAAGGCATACAGTTTTTTATACCTAAAAAGCACAGTAAAGCGCCCATAGGTTGGGAAAGTTTTATTGGATTTATTTGTAATGGTTTGCTCATAATTCATTCCTATATATAGGAATATATACATATTATGTTCCGTTTAAACTATCAATTTCATAAATTTCAATATATGTATAAAAAAATTGTTTTTAGATTTTTTTACAATTTATATTAGATTACTTTTATTTATACTTACTATCAGAAAGTTATTAGATAGTTAGTTGGTCTTTTAACCTTTAAATAATTAATTTAAAAAAGGAAGAAAAATGTTAAAGCAAATTGTTTCATCAGTCGCGTTAACGGCTGTTATGACGGCAGGAGTTTCAGTACTATTCACTCAAGATTTAAGTGCCGCTGTATATGAGCGAAAAAATCATTTTCAGGGTTCACTTGGAAAAGTTCATCTTAATCCATACAAAATTTCACCACTTACCGCGGTAATTGATCGTTATGGACAAGAACCTACAAATATAAAAGTTACAGTATTAGGTAAACCAAATGGCGGAAGAGATATAACATATAATGTCTCAGATGCTGCGCTTCGCAATCATGATGGTGTCCCAGTATTTGGACTATATGATGATTACATTAATAATGTTAAAGTTGAAATGACACTTGATGGAAAGAGAGTTGTTGACCATTATAAAATCCGTACTAACCCATTTAATGCTCGTATTACAGATGGTAGAATGGATATTAAACCAAAAGTAAAAGTTACAAAAGTAGCTAAAGGCTTTGAAGACCGTCTTTATGCCGTTACATTGATGGGTAATGCGGATAACAAAGAATGGGCATGGGCAACACCTCACCATAAAACACATGGTTCTGGAGAATGGTTGGAGCCTGCAGAAATTTATCTTGTAGATACACAAGGTGAGATTCGTTGGTATTTTGATACTAATTATTTTTATGATAAGTATGGTCGTAATATTGATGATTTAGGTCGTATCATGAGTATGCATCTTACAGAGAATGGTGATCTTATGTTTGGTCAAGCACAAAAGTATTTCCGTTACTCTATGATGGGTGAAAAATCTTTTTCAAGAAAATTACCACGTGGTTATGTTGACTTAAGTCATGAAGTTCTACCCATGAAAAATGGTCATACTCTTTTACGTGTTGGAAAACAAAACTATCATATTCCTGGAACACATGATATAGCAACAACTGTTCGTGATATTATTATTGAAGTTGATGCGGGAGGACGTTTAGTTCAAGAGTGGGATTTTAATAAAATTTTAGGTAATAATGTTTTTAGAAAAGACTTAATTCTTGCTCTAGATGCTCGTGCAGTATGTCTTAATATTGATATGAATGCTAAACACATTGAAATAAAACATGAAGCACCATATGGTGATAACACATCTACTGGAACTGGTAGAAACTGGGCTCACATTAACTCTATTTCTTATGACCCAAGTGACGATACTATAATAGCTTCTTTAAGACACCAAGGTATCATGAAAGTTGGTCGTGATATGAAAGTTAAATGGATTTTAGCTAGCCCTCAGGGTTGGAGCAAAGATATGAAAGCAAAAATTCTTACACCAGTTAGTAAAAATGGTAAAAAACTAGAGTGTAAAGACAACAAGTGTAAAAATACTGATTTTGATTGGTCATGGACACAACATACTGCATGGTTAAGTCCTCATGGGAAAAATGTAGGAGATATTAAAACTCTTAGTGTTTTTGATAATGGTGATGGCCGTGGAATGGAACAACCTGCATTTAAAACAGATAAGTATAGCCGTGGTGTAGAGTATGTTATCGATGAGAAAAATCTTACTGTTAAACAAACTTGGGAATTTGGTAAAGAGCGTGGATATGATCTTTATAGCCCTGTAACAAGTAATACACAATATGAAACTGATACAGGAACTTATCAGATGATGTTTGGTGATGCTGATCTTTTAACAAAAAAACCTACGAAAGGTTATATTATCGAAGTTGACCCTAAAGATAACGATATAAAAGTTGAGTTACAATTAAGCAATGCTAAAAAACCAGCAGTTTATTATCGAGCTATTACAGTTCGTCCAAATAAGTTATTTAGTTACTAACTAACTTAGTTTTAACAATAGTTTTGACTTCACATAACTCTATGTGAAGTCAAGCTTTATACTTTCTTTCCTATCGACTAAATAACTGATATTTTATATAACTACAGATATAATAAAAAATTATTTTAAATAAATTGGGGAAAATATGTTTGATAATATAAAAGTCTTATATGCAGAAGATGAAGATTTTATTAGAGAGAATATGGTTGAAACTTTAGAATTCTTCTCTATAGATGTTATAGCTTTATCAGATGGTAATTGTGTTTATGATACATATCTTAAAGAAAAGCCTGATATTGTCATATTAGATATTGAAATGCCAGGTAAAAGTGGGCTAGCTTTAGCAGAAAAAATTAGAAGTGAAGATAAAAAAGTTCAAATAATAATCACAACAGCTTATACAAATACAGAATATTTTCTAAAAGCTGTAGAACTTAATCTTGTGAAATATCTTCTTAAACCTGTTCGTTTAATCGAACTTGAAAAAGCTTTAAATCTTTGTATGGAAAATATTTTAGTTTTAGACAATCCAATAAAACACCTCAATGATAACGACTATTATGATATCAAATCTAAAAAATTAATAGTAAATTCAGAGGAAATATATTTAGACTACCAAGAACAAAAATTTTTTGAAATACTCATCAAAAATCCGACCCGTATAGTATCATACGATGAACTTGAAAATACTGTTTGGCGAAATGGAATGAGTGAATCAGCTGTTCGTTCTTTAGTTTTTAACCTTCGTAAAAAACTGCCTGATGGAGCGATAAAGAATATTCCTAAAACAGGTTATAAAATAATGATAAAAGAATAATGTGAAATATATATTACTTTTTTTACTGTTTTTTCATACTTCTCTTTTTTCCTTAGATACTGAACCACATACTATTCCTATGTATAAAGTTATAGAGGTGGCGCATAATTTACAAAGCATAGACAAAGTGCTGGAACACCCAGAAAAATTTGAAACAATTAAATATTTTAGGAGATTTCTTCGTAAAAATAAAGATTCTAATAATCTTTGGTTAAAACTGCCTCTAGAAAACAATACAGAAAAATTAATAAAAAAACAACTTGTTTCAAGATGGGATAGAGTAAATATAGACATCTACTTAGTGGATAAAGAAAAAGTTGTTTATCAAGAAAAAATCAAACGAAAAGACTCTATGTTTGTCTCATCCCCTCTTATAATACCTGCGAAAAAATCACTTACGATGTATTTACATATAAAAGTACCAAAACAGATAGATGACTTTTATTACCTTTATTTAGTTTCCCCAGATAATGTCCAAAAATTTATTGTACACAAAGAAAAATATTATCATAATGGTTTCTTCTTTGGAATATTGTTGACGATGATGATGTACAACTTTTTTATGTATTTTTCCATTAAAATAAAAAGTTACCTCTATTTGGGATTTTATCAAGCTTCTATTATCTTTTACACAACTGATATTAGGTTGTTTTTTATTGAAATATTTGAAGATTTTCCAACTTTCTCTTACCTAGTCTTTAAAGTATTTTCTAGTGTTTTTATTAGTATTCTATCTTTAGTATTCACAAAAGAGTTTTTAAATACTAAAAAAAACATGCCACATTTAAACAATGTACTAAATTTTAGTATGCTTATTCTTGTTGCCTTTCAATTAAATATAGTAATAATTAATTACGCTTCTTTTATTTATCTTATTTTTATTTTTACTGGGCTTTATGCTTTTTATAAAGGGGACAAATCTGCCATTTTTTACACTTTAGGTTTTTCAGGATTTGTTTTTTACATAATATTAATGAACTTGGTAAGGATTTTTGAATGGGATATTTATTTAGAATATCAAAGTGCTATGCAGCTTTTTAGTTGTATTGAAGCATTAGCATTAAGTATGGCTTTATATTTAAAGATAAAATCTATCGTAAAAGAAAAAGAGGACGCTCAACAAGAAGCAAATAAAAACGAAAAAATGCTATTAGAACAGTCTCGCTTTGCTTCAATGGGGGAAATGATTGCATCTATAGCTCATCAATGGCGTCAACCATTAAATCATCTAAATCTAATTTTAAATAATTTAAGGTTAGCTCAGAGAACAAATAATCTAAATGAGAAATATCTAGAGACTAAAACATCAGAGGCAGAACGCCAACTTTCTTATATGTCAGATACTATCGAAGATTTTAGTAATTATTTTGTAACAAAAGGAAATAAAGAACAAGTGTCTTTGACAGAGATATGCAAACTTGCAAATGATCTTCTTGAAACTAGATATAAAAAAGAGCAAATTTCTGTATCTTTAAATATAGTTCATGACTGCGTTTATGTAAATTATAAAAATGAATTAGTACAAGTATTAACAATTATATTAAATAATGCTATTGATGCTTTAGTCACTAATAATACACAAAACAGATATATTACAATTACAGTAGAATGTAATAAAATAATTATTGATGATAATGCAGGGGGAATTAACGAAGATATACTTATGAAAATTTTTGACCCGTATTTTTCTACTAAAGATAAAAAATTTGGAACAGGCATAGGGTTATATATTGCTAAAATCCTTGTAAATGGCCTTATACAAGGGAAATTAACAGCTGTCAATCATAATAATGGCGCGCGATTTAGCATTTTACTACCAAACAAACTACCTTAAACTTACCTATAATAAACTAATTCAAAATAAAAATTTTTTTTAGATTATTTCTAAATTTCTCTTCGATATCTTTTATCTATAATTCTTATTAGAAGGTTGTAAAACATTCCAATAAAAATAAGGAAAAAGAAAAAATGATAAACAAGAAACTAATAGTAGCACTACTAATAAGTGCAGCAGCACTATTTGGAGCAGACTTCAAAGAGGGTGTTAACTATAAAACACTAGATGCACCACTAGTAG
>JBLIEY010000018.1:0-24981 GCA_047633475.1 Sulfurimonas sp. | reverse complement strand
GATTAGCAAAGTAGCCTTCACACTACGAGTATAGTGTGGAAGTATATTTTACTCATTCTAATTCTGGAAATAGAAAGTATCAATTCTTCGCGAAATATCTCTCAATACCGTTTGCTAAACCCAAGGACAAGCGTTTTCTATATGTAGAGTTTACTAACTTTTTCGCTTCCTCTGGATGAGATATAAAGCCAACTTCAACTAAAACTGCAGGCATTTGTGCACCAACAAGAACCCAAAAAGGTCCTTCTCTTACTCCACCGTCTCTAACCTTGTAATTTCTACTTAAAGCTCCCAACATTCCTCTTTGCAAATCTATTGCAAGTTTGTTAGATGCTACTATCTTATGAGAGTTTAAAAAATTTAAAAAGGTGTCTTTTCCATATTTATTCATATCACTTAAGTCAGCCGAATTTTCTTTTGCAGCGACTCTTTCTGCACGAGCTGAACGAGAAGGAGATAAGAAATAACATTCTACACCATGAACTTTTTTCGCATTTTTATGTCCAACAGCATTTGCATGAATACTTACAAATATATCTGCTTTTTTCTTGTTTGCGTATTCTGTTCTTTTACTAAGTTTAACAAACCTATCTCTATCTCTTGTCATATGAACAGTATATCCACGAGAGCGTAATATCTTTTTTAATTCTTGAGAAATCTTATATACTACAACTTTTTCTCTATAATTTTTATAGCCAATAGCACCTGGGTCTTTACCACCATGTCCAGCATCTATAACAATTATTTTATCTCTATCAGTTCTTTTAGGAGAAGTAACTTTTCGTTTTAAATTTGTTTTTTTTAAGATATTTTTTTGAGCTAGTGATTTTATCTCTATAAATAATTCATCTGATTTTTTATAAAACCTAATCTTAACTTTTTCACTATTTTCAATTACAAGTCTTAATGTATTTGAATTATACTGAGCTAGTTTAATCCTACTAATACCCTCTTTTCTTAAGCTTTGCGACTTAGTAAGCATAGATGCATGAATATCAAATATATAACGATATCTTGCATTTTTAGAATCATACAGAGTAAAGTAATTAATCTGATTACTTCTTAGTTTTTTATCAAATTTTAAAACAAGTTTTTCATTTTTCCATCCAATTGAATTTAGTCTATGTGATGATTTAACTTTTATTTTATTAGCTTTACTATATTTTTTATTTTTTTTTGATTTTGGAGCTTGGTATGAAGTTTGGGGCTTTATTTTAGCAAGTTCATCAGAATACTGTGAAATATCTATATGAAGATTATTCCCACTATTTACAATGCCCTTTAAAGCATTAAATCTAAGTTTATCGTCTTCAGACATAATAGCTCGAAGATAAAGGTTTTTGTAATCATTATACGCGCGAAACTGATTTGACTTGCTTGCACTCTTCATATAACCGTTTGCCCGTTTTAAAACTCCAGCATCGCTCAAAGCGTGAAGAGAAACAACTAGAATAAAAAAAAGGCTTACAAAACGAAACATTCGCTGTCTATTCGCCTTGCATTAATTTATCAATCAGCTCTTTAACTGAAATAATCTTTTTTAACCTATAGCCATTAGTTCCTGAAAAGAATAAACCTGTCTCGGTCTTTCCTAAAAAAGCATCACTAAGTCTATCTGCTATACAAAATCCAACTGCTTTAGCTTCTACTCCACGATGACAAGGAGCAACACAGTTTGAAATACATTTAATTGCAGGACCTTCTCTCTTTTCTACTAGATGAGTTAGTTTTGTTACAACTCCCCTAGCTGGGTACCCAACAGGAGAACCCATAAGTTTTATGTCTTCTTTTTCAGAATTAATAATTACATTTTTAAAGTTTTCATGTGCATCACACTCATGAGTTCCTATAAATCTTGTTCCCATCTGAACTGCAGAAGCACCAAGAGCCATCATCTCTTCAATGTCTTTTTTATCCCAAACACCACCAGCAGCAATCACAGGAATATCACCCCAAAGTGCGGCTTCTGCTACTACTGGAGCAACAATGTTTTCTAGTTGATTCTCAGGTAGCTGACATTGCTCGTATGTAAAACCTTGGTGTCCACCACTCTTAGGTCCTTCAACTATGACAGCATCTGGAAGTCTGTTATATCTTTTTTGCCATCTTTTACAGATAATTTTAAGAGCTTTCGGAGATGATACAATAGGAACAAGTGCTACATCAGGGAAACCTTCAGTAAATTCTGGCATATTTGTAGGAAGACCAGCACCAGTAATAATTATATTTGCTCCACCTTCACAAGCATCTTTTACAATACGACCATAATCATTCATAGCATATAAAATATTTGTTGCAAGTGGTTTGTCACCACATATTTTTCTTGCATTTGCAATTATTTTATGAAGAGCTTCTGGTGAGTAAAAGTTAGCTTCACTCAGAGGTCTGTCTGCAACCAACTTTTTTGCGTATACTTTATCCTCATAGTAACCAGTACCAACAGCACTAATAACACCTAAGCCACCTTCTTTAGATACATTGCCAGCTAGTTGATCCCAACTAATACCAACACCCATACCACCTTGAACAATAGGTTTATCTATAACATACTTTCCAATTTTAAACGACTCGAAACTCATTTAATTAACCTTTAATTTTGCAAACTTTCTTTTTCCAACTTGGAGTATATATTCCCCTGTTGAAAGCTGTAGCTGCATATCTGAGATTTTTTCTTGGTTTATTTTAACAGCACCTTGCTTAATATCTCGTCTTGCTTGAGAAGTAGATGGTTCAATGTTACAATCTACTAAGGCTTTAGCTATCCAAATATCTCCATCACAACTAAATTCATCTATTTCTGTTGGAATTTGACTTTTTGTGTGCACCTTTTCAAACTCTTCTTTTGCACCTTGAGCTTCTTCTTGAGAATGGAACCTAGTAGTTATCTCTATCGCTAAATCTTCTTTAACTGATTTAGGATGAAGAGAACCATCTTTTACAGCATTTTTCATTTGTGCTATTTCATCTAAAGATTTTGTACTTAAAAGTTCATAAAATCTCCACATAAGTTCATCAGAGATGCTAAGAACTTTTCCATACATATCATTAGGCTCATCAGTAACTCCAATGTAATTATTTAAGGATTTACTCATTTTTTGAACACCATCAAGACCTTCTAAGATAGGCATCATTAGAACCGCTTGTTGCTTTTTAACATTGTAAGATTTTTGCAGTTGTCTTCCCATCAGAAGATTAAATTTTTGGTCTGTTCCACCTATTTCTATATCGCTCTTAAGATGCACACTATCATAACCTTGAAGAAGTGGATATATAAACTCACTAACTGCTATTGGTGTTTGAGATGAATATCTCTTAGAAAAATCATCACGTTCTAACATCCTGGCAACGGTAAGGTTAGATGCAAGTTCAAGCATGCCAATTGAACCAAGCTTTTCTAACCAATCATTATTATAAACTATCTCAGTTTTATCTTTATCAAGAATTTTAAAAGCTTGAGTAGTATAGCTTGAGATATTTCTTTTAATATCTTCTCTACTTAATACTTTTCTAGTTATATTTTTACCAGTTGGGTCACCTACCGATGCAGTAAAATCTCCAATAAGAAACTGCACAATTCCCCCATACTTTTGAAATGTTGCTAATTTTTGTAAGAGAACAGTATGACCTAAATGTAAGTCTGGAGCAGTTGGATCAAAACCGGCTTTTACTGTATATGTTTTTCCCTCTTCAAAATAAGCCTTAAGTAACTTCTCAATTCTTTCATTGTCAATTATCTCGGCACTACCTCTATCTATTTCTCTTAAAGCTTCTTGTAACATATATATATTCTTCCTTGTTATGGTGTAAACTTATTTTTAATTTTTTCGATATGCATCATCAGTTCGTATGAGATGTATTATTTTTATTTTTTGTTCCATTTTAGCACGAAGAGTGTTAATATCGGCTTCTTTTGACTCAAAGCCAAGCTCACAAAATTGTGAGGATTCACCTTTATTTTTTCCAAGTTCTATAGAATTAATATCTATATTTAGTTTTACTAAAAAGTTTAAAAACTCTGCTAAAGTTCCTTTTCCACTGTGTAAAGAAACTATCATATTATAGCTATAAATATTTTGTTTTTCCCATCTTACAAAAAGCATAGCTTCATTAGCTTCTATTTTTTTAGCAGCACTTTTACACATTTTGTGATGCACATAAGCTTTGCCTTTATCTAAAAATGCGACTATTTCATCATTTGATTTTGGATGACAACAATAATCAAATACTATATCACTTATATGAGAAGTACTATAAATTTCAATGCCTCGTATATGGTAAACTTTTAGCTTAAATCTATGGCGAGAAAGGAATCTTTTAAACCTTGAATTTTTAGAAATTTCAATAGTATACTTATTCATTACATCACGAAACTGTTCTATATCAGAGGGGATACTAGCCTTCTTGTCATAATGATGGCTTTCAAACCAATCTTCTACTCTTGAATGGTTTAAATTCATAGCTGTTGCTAGAATATTTACACTTGATTTTATATTTATATCTCTAAGTCTTGCGTTACAATTAAGCCTCATATTTGTTTTTGCTCTAGAAGTTTTAACAGCATCTATCCAAGAACATCTGGTTACTGTTTCCTTTTCTACAATTATCTTAACAATATTTCCATTGTGAAGTTCACTTAAAAGTGGTGTTTTCACTTTATTTACAAGCGCTGATTTTGCTGTATTTCCAACTTCTGTATGAACTGCATACGCAAAATCAAGAACAACAGCCCCACGAGGAAGAGTATATGGTTCTCCTCGTGGAGAAAAAACTACTATATCTTCAGAATATAAATCATTTTTTATTAGTGCATAAAAATCTTCAACCGATTCATTCTGATAACCCAAGTTGTGTAGCCAATCAAGTTTAATATTATTTCCACCACTTTTATATTTCCAGTGAGCAGCAACTCCTAACTCGGCTGTTTTATGCATATCAAAAGTTCTAATCTGAACTTCAAAAATTACAGTATTATAAAAAACACTTGTATGTATAGTTTGATATCCATTATCTTTGGCAACAGCTATATAGTCTTTAAATCTTGATGAAAGTGGTTGAAAGTTAAGATGAATAAGTCCTAAAATATTGTAACACTTTACTGGATCTACAGTTAAAATCCTAACTGCTAAAAGATCCAAAACTTCATCAATAGATACACCTTTTCTTTGCATTTTTAAATAAATTGAGTAACTGTGTTTTACACGAGATATAATTTCAATATCATCTTCACAAAATCCATTTTTTGACAAAATCTTGTGAATACTTTCTTTAAACTCTTCTAATTTAATTTCAATTGCATGATAGTTAGTGTCTAAATAATTGTCTATATTTAGTTTTTCTTCTTTGAAAAGGTAGGAGAAACTTAAATCTTCCAATAAATTTTTCACAAAAGAAATACCTAGACGGTGTGCAATTGGGGCATAAACAACAAGAGTTTCTTCTGCAATTCTTAATTGTTTGTGTTGTGGGAGTGCATCCAGAGTAAGCATGTTATGTAGTCTATCACAAAGTTTTACCACTAAAACTCTTACATCTTGTATACTTGCAAGAAGCATTTTACGAAACGAAAGTGCTGATACAACTAGTCTTTCATCTGAGGTCGAAGGACTTAACTCAGAATCTCTAATGTTGTCTATTTTTGTTAGTCCATCAACTAAGTGTGCAACATCATCGCCAAAAACTTCTATGATTTTTTCTTTGGTAATTTCTGTATCTTCAACGACATCATGCAAAAGTGCTGCAATAACCATAGATTCATCATCCGTTATAGATGCTACAATAGATGCTACTAAAATTGGGTGAATTATGTATGGTTCGCCACTCATTCTAAATTGTTTTTCATGAGCAACTTTAGAATAAAGTAAGGCTTCGTGGAGGGCATCACTTGGGTTGATTTGAGTAAAAAGATACTCCTGTGCTGAGTCAACATCACATAAATGTTTTACTTTATCAATATTTACCTGACCAAGACTCAACTGAACTACTTTTCTAAATCTACAAAACCTTTAATTTTTATAAGGCCTTGTGCAATTTCCATTAAAGCTAAATCTGCTGCTTTAACAGTTTTTGGATCGATATTTAACTTACTTGTAGCACCATTTAAAAGCTCATCACTTCTTTTTGATACTGCTAATGCTAATTGATAGTTATCCATATTTGGGTTATCTGTTAAAATTTTTGCTGTTAATTCTTGTATTTTCATTATTTAGTTTCCTTTAATTTATGTCAACACCGCTTTTATGCGATTAGACTATTTTGTTATTAACTTACTATTGAACAGTTTGCCATATTACCGTTTAAAATATCTAGTAAATTTCCTGGTTTAGACATATCACACACGATTATTGGTAATTTATTGTCTTTTGCTAGTGCAATGGATGTGTCATCCATAACTTTAATATGATCACTGAGTGCTTGTTCATATGTAAGTTCAGGTAACTTCACTGCGTCACTATATTTTTCAGGGTCCTTATCGTAGACTCCGTCTACTTTCGTTGCTTTGATAATCACCTCAGCACCAATTTCTACAGCTCTAAGAGTTGCAGCTGTATCTGTTGTAAAAAATGGGTTACCTGTTCCTGCTGCAAAAATCACAACACGACCTTTTTCTAAATGGCGAACAGCGCGACGGTTAATATAAGGCTCCGCTATCTGTTCCATTTTAATAGCTGTTTGCATCCTGACTTGAAGACCTGCATGTTCACAAGCTTCTTGCATAGCTACACCATTGATTACAGTAGCTAACATTCCCATGTAATCACCACTTGTTCTTTTAATAATTCCATCTTGAGCAGCTGTAACACCACGAATAATATTTCCACCACCAATAACAATCCCGACTTCAATACCTGCGTTTATTAATGTCTTTATTTCTTGAGATATATATTTTAAAATCTGTGTGTCAATCCCATGACCTGCTTCACCTGCCAATGCTTCACCTGAAAACTTAACCAATACCCGTCTGTTAGCCATGAAATTCCTTTGTATCTAATCCGCGAATTATACTTATAAATCTCTTTGATATTGCTTTGATTAACATATCAAATTTTATTATTTTAAGATAAGCTATGTATAAAGATATTTCAAACTTAGTTTACAAACAACACAAGTATAACTATAAATAATATTTTATTTTATTTATGGTTTAAGTTTAACCATATATAATACAAGATATTTGGAGTAATTAAATTAGTGAAACAACAAAAAGTAATTCAAAAACAAATAAATTCTATTGTTAAAGATATTCCTAAAATAAGAGCACATTCTTTTACCCCTGTAGACAAAAGATTTTTACATCTAGGTGATAAACTCAACTTCAATCTTTATATTCCAAATAAACACACTCAGATGTCACTTTTTTTGCAAAGTAATACTGTTATAGATAAGCAATATAATGAAAAATTACAAAAAATTGAACAACTATTTACATCTATGCTTGAAAAAACTAAATATGATGATTTTTTGGAAATAAATATACAAAATATTTTAGATGATAAATTACTAACACTTGAAGAGAAAACAAACATAATATATGAAACAAGCGGGGAATTAACAAATTCACTATACAGTAACCCAAGTGCACTAAAAAATGCAAAACTTAGTAAAAATATTGTTTCACCAATTTTGCAAAGTATTCTTTACAATGAACATACCATTTCTTCATATATTCAAATTATAAAATATGACTATTATACTCACACACATTCACTTAACGTCAGCATATATGCTCTTTGCTTAGGCGCAGAGTTAAACTTGAGTAAAGATAGACTAATAAAATTAGGTCGTTCAGCTCTATTACATGATCTTGGTAAAAGTAAAATAGAATCAAATATTGTTAATAAGGTAGATAGCCTTACTGACCATGAATATGCACATATGAAGAAACATTCATCTTTTGGTTATGATATTGCCAAAGAGATTGGAATAGTTGATAAAGAAATCTTAGATGGAATACTTCATCATCATGAAAAACTTAATGGAACTGGTTATCCGGAGGGTCTTAAAAATGAGGAAATTAAATTGTTCCCACGAATAATAGCTATATGTGATGTCTTCGATGCAATGACAACTAAACGATCATATAAAAATGCACTAAGCTCATTTGAAGCTCTAAGTGTGATAAAAGCAGAGATGCAGACTCACCTTGATAAAAATATTTTAAATGCTTTTATTAAGATGCTTCATACATAGTTTTTCTTTAAATTTAAACGTGGTCTGCATGTCCAAAAAATATTTCTTGAGTATTGTCTTTTCTCATACTTTCTAGAATATTTTTGGCCTTTACTTTTGTTTGTGTATCAAAATATATAAACATATTTCTTGAGAAGATAAAATCAAATTTTCCAAGATTTACAAAAGATGTATCAAAAAGGTTTGCAAGCTTGAAAGATACAAGAGATTTTATGCTGTTTCTTAAAATATATTTTTCATCTTCTTTATCAAAATATTTACTTAAAATTTCTGATGAAAGATTTCTTATATTTCTTTCTTTATAAACAGCTTTTTCTGCCTTATCCAAAGCATCTAAGTTTATATCTATTCCCAAAATCTTAAACTTACTAGCAGAAACTCCAGCTTCTAGTAAAGCAATTGCAATACTATAAGGTTCTTCTCCAGTTGCAGAAGGTGCACAAAGTATATTTACATTTCCTACTTTATTTTTAACTAACTCTACTAAGTCTTCTATTTGTCTAAACTCTCTGTAAAAAAAGGTCTCATTTGTAGTAAGAGTATCAATCAACTCTTGTTTAATATTTGCATCTGTATCCACTAAAATTAATAATTTTGAAAATGAGTTAATCTCTCTTTGCCTACAAAAAGTCATAACTTTATTTGTCAGTATACTTATCTGTTTATCAAATGTTACGCCTGTCTCATTCTTAAAGTACTTTGCTATAGGTGTTACATCAGCATAGTCTAATGGTTCTTGAACTTTTATATCTTCTTTTTCTACTACTTTTTTCTTTTTAAAAAAACTAAACATTAACTACAAAACTCCTTTATTGATTTTACTATATCGTTTATATCTTGTACTTTTATATTTTGAACTTCTTTTCTTGCTCTACATGGCATACCATCAACAATAGCACTTTCTTCGCTCTCAGTTATACAAACACAAGCTTTTTCGCTTAGCATTTTACAAGCTTCCACTCCGTCACTACCAATCCCAGTTAATATAACACTCAGTATCTCAGTATCTTTAGTAAAGGCAAGGAAAGATTTAAAAACAATATTTATATCTGGATTAAAAGCATGCTCAGTAGATTTTTCTTGAGAAAAAGTGAGACCTGAAGCACTTTTGCTAACCATCGTTTTTCCACAACAAACATAAATTTTACCAACTTCTAATAAGTTACCATTTTGAGCTATTGAAATATCATTTATATAATGTTCTTGCAATCGTTTAGCAAAACTAGGCATGAAGCCCTCAGACATGTGCTGTGCGATTATTATACTAGTATCCTCTAACTTTTCTAGAGCACCTAGAATTTTTTCAATTTGTCCAGGCCCACCAGTAGATGCACCAATCAGAACTATTTTTCTAGGTATAGAATTTTTCAAAAACTGCCTTCCTTATAGTGACAATATTATATCCAATTTCTTACTTTTCAATACCTTATTAAGCTCTTTTTGCATATGATTTTACTTAAAATATTTTTATAAAAGTGAGATTATTATAATGTACTTATTTGGATATGGCTCTTTGATCAACATAAAAAGTGCCCAAAAATCATTTAAAAGAGTCCTTAAACAAGAAGATTTAATTCCCGTAACAGTCCAAGGGTATGAAAAAGTTTGGAATTCTATAGAATCCATAAAGTTTGATGATAAAAAAGTTGTAAATGGCATTTTTTTAAATTTACAAAAAAACACAACTAAAAAAACAAATGGTGTTGTTATTCAAGTTAGCGATGAAGAACTTGAAATGTTAAAACTTAGAGAAAAAAACTATGCATGTATTACTATTAAAGCGAGCTGTGCAACAAATATAAAACTTGATGAAGATATCGTTACTTTTATGACACAAAATGAAGAAAAAGTTGCCAACAAAAATACTCCAAATTGTTTTATCCCTTCAAGATATATAGATATTTTAACATCCGCTTTTGATGCTTACTCAGATGTTTTTATCTCAGAATATAAAGAATGTTTAAACTCTTTTCCATTTACAATAAAAGAAGGTATTTATACTTTTACGGATTCATTACAACAAAAAATTGCTAGAGATGGAATAAAATAATATTTATGAAAAATAGTTTATATACCTTACACACTTCTTCTTTAAAACAATCAAAAAGAAAAACAGTTAAAGATGCCATTATTAGTAAGAGCGAAAATGAAATAAATATCACTTTTTGTAAAGATGACAAGCTAGATAAATTTGAAAGAGAGATAAACCTTTTAACAGGAGGCTCTTTTTTTTACTCTATTAAGAAGAGATTTTCGTCTTCTTTTATATCTATGCTTTCTGTACTTGTTATTATGTTTGCTCTAATCTCTTCTTCTATATATGAAGATTTATTCAAAAAAATAATTTTTGAGTTACCGTTTATATGGGACATAAAAGACACTATTTCATTGATTTTTATAGTTGTTTTCTTTTTTGGAATACTAATAATGCCTTCTTTGTTGGATACAGAAGGTAATGAGTTTAAAAATATTTTATCAAACTGGTTTAATAAAGATACAAGAAAAATCAAACGACTAGACTTAGCCCTAAATCTTTTTGATAAAGACAGCATAGTAAATTTGTACAATATAGACCTGTTTCATAAAAATCATTGGGTATTGAGACTCTTGTTGGTAAGTTTAATAAAAAGATTTGAGAGAATAAATTTTCATATTAGAAATGATCAGATTGAGGTTATTAAAAAAGAACTTGAGAATTTAAAAATCAAAGATATCAAGATTGTAAAAAATACTCCTGTAACTAATAATTTTAATATTGATTTTTTACTATCACAAAAAGAAGAAAAGTTATATTTATTAATGCAACTTTGTTCTTCTATCATCATTGACAAGAAACAAGAGAAAGACTTAATATCTTTAGAGTTATTTGAATATTGTGGAAGAAGTTTTTTTGAGAATGAAAAAAGTTCTAATGAAGAGTTAGTTTCTGGCTTTCAGAACTTTATAAACAGAAGCTTTAAAGATTTTAGTCTAATTTCACAAGACAACACTTCTAAAATTTATTTTACAAGTGATACTACATATATAAAACTTGAAGATGAGCAAAAAAGATTAGCATATTATTTAAGAAACCACATTGAAGAGTGTGTTTCATATTTTGACAATCCAATTTCATTATTAATCCTATATCATTATGTAAAAGATATAGTTTTAGATAAAAAAAGAACACTTCTTATTTTAGAAAAATTAATATCTTCACTTGTAAAAAAACAACAATATGACTTAGTTGATAAATATTGGTTTGGAATTGCTGGAGAGATGTTTGATTCAAGTTCTTTTAACTCATTTAAAGACAATAAAGATTCTTTGTATAGAGGATTATCAATAAAATCACTAAATGAGTTGATTTTTCTTTTTGAGAGAAATGGATGTTTTGAGCAATCAATATTGTTAAACACTTATTTATATGAAATAAACCCTATTAAATACTCTATAAATATTTGCTCATTGCATGAGAGAATGGGAAATTTTGACAAGGCATATGAAAGCCTACCAAAACAGCTAAATAAAAAAGATAATACTAAACCTTCAGATATTGAAGTCCGGTTCCATCAAAGAAAAGCTTGGATAATCGTTAGCCAAAGAAAATCTCAGCTAAAAGATAAAGGCTTAGAAAGTTTAAATACTCTAAAAGAATTACTATTTTCTCATAATGATGATAATGAAGCGATTCATTTATGGCACTATTATAATATCAAGGCAAATTATGAAGAGTGGAATGAAGACTACGATGAGGCTATTATAAACTACACAAAATGTTTAAATATCCCTACTCTTGGCTCTTTTGAATATGGAGCTACGTTTGTAAACATGGCAATTTCTTATAGAATGAATTATTTAAAATATGCTGAGAAAAACATTGATACAATTGATGAATCTATTAACTTGGGAAATATTGGCATCTCTTTAAAACAATCAGTTGGAGATAGAGATGAGATGCCAATAGTATTGCACAATCAAGCATTAAATATTTTAACTAAAATGCTGTATTCTAAAATCAATGAACAAGAGTGCCTAGAGATCATTACTATTACATCTCAGGCTATAAATATTTTAAAAGAGACAAACTCTAGCAAAAAGCTTGCAATGATATATATTGAAAATATACTTGCTAAAGCTTTATTAAAAAAAGAGTATATTGATTTAGAAAAAGAGTTACATGTACATATGACAACTCTTAATGAAAATGAATATAAACAGATATCAATTCTATATCAAGAGTATTTAAAACTCAAGAAAAAGGAATAATTAAATACGGAGACTTTATGAAGCTAAATAAAATTTTATTACTATTACTACTTTTTACCACATCACCAATATTTGCAGATTATGCAGTGATTTTTATGTACCACCGCTTTGGCGAGCCTAAGTATCCTTCTACAAATATCACTCTCGAACAGTTCCAATTTCAGATAGATTATCTCCAAAAGAACAAATACAATGTTTGGCATCTTTCGAAAATACTAAGACATATAATCAACAAAGAAAAAATTCCGCCTAAAACTGTTGCCATTACTATAGACGACGCTTATCTAAGTACATACAAAAATGCTTATCCAATGCTAAAGAAAAAAAACTTTCCATTTACAGTAACAATCAACACAAAACAAATAGATTTAAAATCTAAAAATTACATGTCATGGGAACAGATGCGAGAGATGAAAGCAAATGGAGTAGAATTTACAAATCATACAGTTAATCATCCTTACCTTATTGCAAAAAAGAATGAAAAAGATGCAAGCTGGGAAAAAAGAATTATCAAAGAGATTGAGGAAGCTCAATCTAAAATTCAGGATGAACTTGGGGTAGATACAAACGAAAATCCTCGTATTTTTACTTATCCTTTTGGCGAATATGATACAAAAACTGCCCAACTTGTAAAAGAACTTGGCTACATTGGTATTAGCCAAACTTCAGGAACTGTTGAGCATAACTCTGACTTAAGAGCAATAAAAAGATTTCCAATGTCAGAATCCTTTGCATCTGAAGATGGTTTTATAACCAAACTAAATACACTTCCGATGCCAATAGAATCTACCTCAAGCTTTGAGCCTCTTGTTAGAAACAATAACCCGCCAAAACTTCGCATAAAACTAAAGATGCCACTTGAAAATATTAGATGCTACATTTCAAACGGAGATGCAATAAACTTTGATTTTATATCTCAAACAGAAATTGAAGTATATGCAAATGAGCCTATACAAGTTGGTAGAGAAAAGTACACTTGCACTGCACCAGCTGAAAATGGCAAATGGTATTGGTACAGTCATTTATGGATTTTAAAAAAATAATAAACCTATCCTAAAGCCGAAATAAACTACAATACGCAAAACCCACTTTAGGAACTCTTCAGATGCCATTTTCTTCACTAAAACTTTCTTCATCAATTCAAAAAGCTCTTGATAAAAACAACTTTAAAGAGCCAACACCTATTCAAGAAAAAGTTATTCCACTTGTGCTTTCACACAAGGATGTTATGGCAAAAGCGAAAACAGGAAGTGGTAAGAGTGCAAGTTATGTTCTTCCTATTTTAGAGTTATGGCTAAAAAACAGAGGTGAGGGAAAAGCAAAAATCAAAGCACTGGTTTTAACTCCTACTAGAGAGTTAACTATTCAAATAGCTAAGACCTTTGAGACTTTTGGTGAATTTGTAGATAAAAAACCTAAGGTTGTAAGTATCATAGGTGGCGAGAGCATCGGTGATCAGCTTTACGATATTCAGCAAGGTTGCGATATTTTAGTAGCAACCTCAGGAAGATTTCTTGATGTACTTAACAAAAAACAGATGAACCTCTCACATATAGAGTATTTTGTTCTTGATGAAGCGGACAAGATGCTAAATCTCGGCTTTGCACAGGAACTTGAACTTATCCTAGAAGCCATCCCAGCCAAACGTCAAAACCTTCTCTTCTCAGCAACTTACCCTGAGAAGATGCTAAGCATTGCCTCTAAGATAACTAAAGACCCTGTAGAAGTTAGCATAGAAGAAGATGTACCAACAGTAGAGACTATCACGCAAAGAGTTATAGAAGTGGATGTCAACAACCGGGGTTCACTTCTTAAGCATCTAATGAAGACACTAAAACTAAAAAATGTACTTGTTTTTATGGCAAACAAAAGAGCAACTGATAACATCGCTTTTAAATTTAGAAAGCAAGGTTTTGCGGCAGAATCTTTTCATGGCGATTTAAGTCAAGAAGACAGAACATACACGCTAGATGAGTTTAAAGCAAATAAAATAAAAATACTTTTCGCAACAGACATAGCTGCTCGTGGTTTAGACATAGAAAATATAGAGTGTGTTATAAACTTTGATCTACCCCGCTCTCCAACTGACTACATTCACCGCATCGGACGAACTGCAAGAGCAGGAAAAACTGGACTAGCAATCTCATTTATATCCCACGAAGACCAAGCTCACTTTGAGATAATAGAGAAAAAATGTAAAGTAAAAATACAAAGAGAGCAAATAGAAGGTTTTGAACTAACTGGTGAAGTTCCTAAAAAAGAAAAAGGACCTGCTCCAGTAAAGGGTAAGAAAAAGAGTAAAAAAGATAAACTGAGAGAACAAGCACTACAAAGTGAGAAATAGTACTAAAAAGGTTTATATATTATTTAAGATGAACTAGTAAACTGCAATCTTTGTTTATAGATGCCAACACATTTAACACCTCTTCTTTGGTTAATACAACTGGTATGTGTTTTCTCTCTTGTACTCTTAAAGCTTGAATGTTCCACTCGCTCATATCTACACCAAGGACTTATTTATATAGAAATAAAATGTATCACTTTATCCAATGCACATATGTTTTTTCTGTTGATATACTGTAATGTTTAAACCTTATCTTGTCACGAACGACATCTAAAAGTTTCTTTTTTAATTCCATAATATACACCTTTAAATTAAGGGACATTTTGTCCTTTTAATGGGTTATTTGACAAATAATGGAACAATGTGTCCAAATAACGGCTGATTTAAGCAGAAAAGGACATAAATAAAATATATGACAATTTGTCATAAAATTGGCTTTATCTTCAATTTATAGGGGACATAACAAAGGTCCTTTAAAAATTAAATTAGTAGTTATTTGTGCTATAGTGTTCCTTGAATAAAGAGTTATCCGCTCACTGCGTGACCGGATAACGGGGGCGCGGGTTGAACACTCACTGGTCATCTGTCGCACAGCACCAGATAACAAGCGGGAGGAGCAGTCAACCACGTCTGAAAATTAAAATTGTCATACGAGGTCGCAACTCACCCGCGCCCCAGTTAACTATACAAGGAGATATAAGTGTCAATTCAACGATTATTTACTGATAATGCCTTTTTCGAGGATGAAAGTGGAGAACGATTAGGACCATATAAAACAAAATTTGGTGAATCCAAAATGATATTTTTTGATGAAAAGTTATTAACTAAAGAAGGTGATACATTAATACAACCTCTTTCTAATGGAACTGAAGAACGATTTGTTATTACTGATGTACAATTCAACTCAGGGTTAAGAGGAAAAAATGCACATTATTCAATAACTATTGTAAAAGAATCTAAACAACAGAAAGAAAAAAAAGTGGATACAAATACAACATTTCATATTAATAACTCAAATGTACAAGTTGGTGATGGAAATATTCAAAACATAGTTAATTCTTTTGAACAATTAGTAAAAGAAATTGATAATTCAAAATCAACACTTGAAGAAAAAGAAGAAGCCAAAACTTTACTGAAAACATTTATAAGTAATCCAACAGTAGCCGCTGTGCTAGGTGGTGCAGTTTCTGGACTTATTGGTATAATGTAAAGTTAACAAAACATCATATAATGAAAACTAGCAATTAAGCTATCATAAACATAGAGAGTTTTGAACATGTAACATGTCGGACAAAACATAAATCAGCGAGTTTTCTTAAATGGGAATTTATCTAGATTGACTCCAAGTCAGATAGTTATACTACAAATTTGAGTGGCGACTGGATCGGTGAAAGCTAGATCGTATATCATGAGGTTAGATTAAGTATAACGCGGTTATTGTATCAGGTAAGAGATTATTTTACTCCTACCCTAACGAACTCTCAATTTAAAAAAGTGAGGTTCTCTTATGTATTCTATCGGATTAGATGTAAGCAAAGCAAGTTTATCGGTTCACGTTCCACTTAACTCTTTAGATTTTGAGATTGAGAATACTCTTAAAGATTTAAAGTCACTCTTCGCAAAACTTAAAAAACTATATAAGAAAGATATAGATAAGATAGTGTTCGTATACGAACCTACTGGAAGCTATTCATCGCTTTTAACAAAGTTTTGCGCTTTAAAAAATATCAAATCATTTATAATAAACCCTAAACAGTCCAGTAATTTTGCAAAGGCTCTTGGCTACAGAAGCAAAAGTGATAAAATAGACGCTCATATGCTATCTCAGGCTATATCAATAGCAAAAGATAGAGAGATTAAAGTACCTGTTATAAACGCTACCGCTGAAGATATTAAAGAGTTGATGAGCTATTATATGTTTACCGTTAAGCAGCGAGTGGCGGTGAATAACCATCATGAAGCGTTAAACTCCAAAGATGGGAATACTTACGCTTTAAAAGATTTAAAGAAGAGAATAAAAGAGTTGAAAATCAAAGAAGATGAGATACTCGAAAAAATAAGAAGTATTATTCAAGAAGATGATGATATTGCTCAAGGATATGCGAATATTATAACCATTCCCGGTATCGGTAAAATAGCAGGAATTGTACTAACTCATCTTTTCATAAGGTATCCAGATGCAAACAAAAAGCAGATAGTTTCACTTACTGGTTTAGACCCAGTAATAAAAGATTCAGGAACATCTGTAAAATCAAGACCAAGAATCTCAAAATCTGGTTCTAAGCTTTATAGAGCTGTATTATTTATGGCAACCATGGTTTCAATAAATTACAATAGTGAGATGAAAGAGTTCTATACTAGATTGAAAGAAAATGGCAAACACTCAACGGTTGCGCAAATAGCTGTGATGCGTAAACTAATTGTAATAGCTCACTCCATTTATAAAAACAATACTACGTATAAACCAGAAATCTATAAAAAAGCTTGTGGAGTAAAACTAGAAAAAGATACAAATAAAGAGCTAGTTGCTTAAAATATAAATTATATTAAAAATAGTTGGTTATAATTAATAAATTAAGTAGTTTTTAAGGTGGCGACTCGTAGCCAACTGATAGATATGAAAAAGAAAAAGTTACACCCTTATGAATGGCACTAACTTAAGCAGTAAAGTCCTAAAATAGCAGTTCAAGCCTAACTTTTTAGTACTTTGCTATGCACTTGGAAGTGAGGCTTTAGCCTCGCCTATTTACGGGACTAAAGTCCCATTTCCAAATATAAAGTCTATTAGTGATAATAAATAACTTATTTATAGAATTGGCAAGGTAAATTAGCTTAAATTAGTGCCATTCTTCATATGGGTGTAATTTGCAATTCCGCCGTTGACACATTAAGCCTAAAGTAGCAATAATCTTAACATTTTAACTTAATAAAAAGATTTTATTAAACATACTTTGTTACACTCTTAATATTATAAATAAAGGATTAAAATGTTATCTAGCATAGTAGTAAAGAATGTATTAAAACCATTCATTAATGAAACAATTAAAAGTCTTGAGACAATGGCTGGCTTGAAAGCAACAGCTGGTGAGTCTTTCGTTGATAATGTAAATGATTTCCGTTTTAAGGGTTATGCCATTGCAGCTAAAACCTACGGTAATCTTAATATGGTTATATTGTTACACAATTATCCAGAAACTGCTTTAGCTATAGGTAATAAATTAAGACACACTATTCTTGATGAAAAAGATGAATTAACAGAGATAAATGAAGAGATGCAAGCTGCTTTAGCGGAGTGGGGAAATACTATAGTTGGGCTTGCTACAAGTTCATTAGAATCTTTAAACCTTGGTATACGTTTTGAACCACCTTATTTTATTTTAAAGACAGATAACATGGATGATCTCTTAAAAGATGTCACTGAGATAGTTTCTGTTCCGGTAACAGTTGACGATGTAGGTAGATTCTATTTTAATCTTCTTATTATTGATCCTGATACAAGCTCAAAAGATGTAAAAATAAAACCTTCAAAAAAGATACTAATTGTTGATGATTCTTCGTTTATGAGAAAAAGTATCAAAAGATTTCTTAAAACTCTTGGTTATGAAAATGTAGTAGAAGCTGAAAATGGTTTACAAGCACTTGAAATGCATGCTCAAGAGAAACCTGCAATTATATTTATGGATGTTGTTATGCCTGAGATGACTGGAGATGAAGCACTTGAGAAGATACGAGACATTGATAAAGAGACACCAATAGTTATGCTTTCATCAGTTAATGAAAATGCTATCGTAGATAAATGTAATAAACTTGGAGTATCTGGTTATGTTCTAAAACCTTTAACAGCTGAAGATGGACCTTCTACTATTAAAAAATTTCTTGTATAGTACTTGAATCAAAATACTTAAAATATTCAAGAAATACACCCTTGTGAGTGAATCTCCACTTTTTGGGTGTAAAAAAGAGCTTATTATTTCAAAGCTTGATTAACAAGAAGACTTGATATCTCTAAGTTTGCATCTACGAACTCAAGTTTCGATAGATCTTTCATGCTTTTTCTCTCATCAACTCCATCAATCTTTATAATAACATTTGTATTGCTTGTGAAGTTTAATATAGCCTCACCAATAAGACGTTTATTATGCTCCGTACTTACTGTTATGATAATTGCTTTTGCATCTTCAACGGCTAGAGATTCCAAAACTGGCAATTTATTTAAGTGGCCAAAATAAGCCATATATCCTAGTTTTCTTGCAAGTAATACTTGTTTTAGGTTGTCAGAAATGATAATAAAATTGACTTCTTTAATCTGTAATTCAGAAGCTACTCTACGTCCTAATGTTGAAAATCCAACAACTATAATATGCTCTTTAAGTCCAATAGGTGAAATAACATCAGCTTCAAAAAATTCTTTTTGAAAATAAGATGAAAGTTTGTAAATATTACTCAGAATAAAAGGAGTCAGAATCATAGACATAACACTTACTAGAATCAAAAAATTGCCAATTTCCTGGCTTATCAATTTTTCTGTACTTGCAATAGCAAAAATTGCAAAAGAAAATTCACCGATTTGAGCTAGAGACAAAGCTGTTTTAGCAGAAGTATTTTTGTCAGTATTTCGTCTGATGATGACATAAATAACTAATGCTTTAAAAAGCATTGTTAAGATGAAAACAGCGATAATGATATGGAGATTTTGTATAAAATAAATCATATCTAGTTTAGTTCCAACACCAAAGAAAAATACACCAAGTAACAAATCTTTATAACTTCCTATATCTGATTCAACTTTCATACTATAGTTTGTATCGGCGATAATCATTCCCGCTATAAATGCTCCCAAAGAGTAGGTAAATCCCATACTATGAGCCAATAATGAAGCTCCTATAACGATAGAAAGTACAGAACCTAAGAACAACTCTTCAAGTTGTGATTTTGCGGAAAATTTAAGTAAAAGATCGACTAGCTTTGCTCCTATAGTAAACATAAAAGCAAGAACTAAAACTGCAGATATGATGGTTTGAACTAAAACTTCTGTAATAGATAATGAATCATTAGACAAAAAAGTTGTTAACAATAAAATAGGGATAACTGCCAAATCCTGAAAGATTAATATTCCCATAGATTTTTGTCCATAAGGAGTTAATATATCTTTTGATTTTTTTAGGTATGTGAGGACTATAGCAGTCGATGAAAGTGAAAATGCCATAGAAATAATCAGCGCAGTATTGAAATTAAGTTTAAAAATATAATAGGATATTAGAAATATCACAATAACACTTAGCAGAACTTGCAGTAAACCATTTGTAAGTAGTATATCTTTCATCTTTTTAATTTTATGGAGGCTTAATTCTAGTCCTATGGTAAACATTAAAAAAACTATTCCAAACTCCCCAACTAGTTCAAGAGAGGTAATATTTAATCCATTAAATCCAAAAATACTACTTATTATAGTTCCAGTAAGTATATACCCTATAATATGTGATACGTTAAATTTTTTTAAGATGATGTTGAGTACTGTTGCTATAGCAATAGTTAAAAATATAACTAATAATAAATTTTCCATAGTAGTAGTATATGGTATATTACGGGTATTTTTAAGAATTTTTTGTATAACATATATACATTTATGGAGGAAACAATTATCAAAACTTTAAATACAGATGAATTTAAATCTTACTTTGAAAAACTAGAAGTCCAGCCAAAAGAACTTTGCCTTGAATTAGTACAAACTATACAAAAGAAGCATCTATCAACATTTAGTTTTAACAATATTGCAGTACTTTTAGAAAAAGATATATCATTAGAAATTACTAACATAGTTGAAAAAATTGTTTTAAAAGGTCTTGGCGGGTACTGCTTTGAGCATAATAAACTTATGCATTATGCACTTAAATCTCTAGGCTTTAATGTTCGCCATGTTATAGCAAGAGTTATTAACAACCAAGATATTGATGTTCCAAGAACTCATCGAATAACTATCTTAGAGTTTGAAAATTCTTTGTACCTACTAGATGTTGGCTTTGGTCCAACTTCTCCAACTGCTCCTATAAAGATAGAAGAATCAAAAAAAAGTACACAAAAATTTAGAGTAAGGTTAAATAAAAGCAATAACTATCAACTTGAAGTATATAAAAACAACGCTTACATATGTTTATATAATTTTGATCTCTCAATCTATACAGAATCAGACTGTATATTGGGAAATTTCTACTCACACAAACACCCTGAAGCAATTTTTGTAAACAACTTAGTTGTTTCACTTATTTATGATAATAAAACACTATCTTTAAAAAATAGAATCTTTCTAATTAAAGATGTAGATGCTAAAGAGGCAATAAATATACACAACTATCAACTCCTATATAAAATACTAAATTATTATTTTAATATAAAGATTAACAAGAAAGAGTCTGAAATAATTTTTGCAAAGTTAGTTGATTAAACATCTCTTGGTATAATTCTTCAAAGAATTTAATTTCAACAAATCATAAAGGATACAAATGTTAAAAATAATACCTACAGTTATAGGTTGCTTAGGCTTGATTGCAACTTCAGCAATGGCAGATACTACATTAAAAACAAAAGCGCAAAAAGTTGGTTATTCCATAGGGACTCAAATTGGAGCACAACTTGCAGTTACGAAAGACAATATAGACTTAGAAGCACTTAAGCTTGGGATGAAAGATGCCTTCGCAGGAAAAAAACCAAAAATAGCACATGCTGAGATGCAAACTATAATGGTTGACTTCCAAGAGCTTAAGCAAAAAAAAGAGCTTGAAGTAAATATAAAGTCTTCACAAATCAACAAAATAAGGGGTGCTAAATATCTTGCCTTAAATAAAAAGAAAAAAGGCGTTATAACACTTCCAAGTGGTCTTCAGTATAAAGTACTAAAATCAGGTACTGGTAAAATTAGCCCAAAAAAAACAGATACTGTTGTTACAAACTATCATGGTACTTTAATTGATGGGACAGTATTTGACAGTTCTTATGATCGTGGGGAAACTGTAAGCTTTCCGGTAAATGGAGTGATTCCAGGATGGACAGAAGCTCTTCAAAAAATGAAAGTTGGTGACAAATGGCAAATTGTAATTCCATCTAAGCTTGCATATGGGGAACAAGGGGCTGCACCATCTATAGGTCCAGATACTACACTTATATTTGATATAGAACTACTAGAAATAAAATAACACCTCTTCAATATTTTAGATGATGACTTATTCATCATCTAAATTTATTTTACCCACAAATTAAATCTCATACCATCTTCTTTATGTATCTTAAACATTGTATACTTTTTATACAAGGATTTGTCCTACAAATGTCATTTAAAATATATAATGTCACCATCTGATTGTATAAGGATTTATAATGACAAATAAATTAGTAGATTATAAAAATTTTAAAATATCACAAGAATTGCTTCCCTTGATTAAGTATATGGAACCAGTTGAGAAAAGCAGAGAAAAACTAAATGACTTAAGCAAAAACTGGGACAGTCTCTCTCTCCTGAGTCAGTTAGGAAATGCTGGTGTAAACATGACTAAGATTAAGAGCAACTTCACAACCCTATCATCTGAACTGATAAATGACCTTGCAACTGAGCTACTTAAAAAGAATATAAGTGAAATGAACTCCAAGGCTCAAGTTGCAGTAGATATTGTTATTAGAAATCTATTTGAGAGAACAGCTGATATTGGTTTTTTAGCAACAGATAACATAATAAGAGAATTTCTACAAAATAACAATAGCAGATATACAGATCACTATCAAAATAGCCTTATAGATATAAAAAAGCGCTTTATAGAATATACAGATAAATATAGTGTATATTTTGACATTGTACTGATGAATACAAATGGAGACTTACTTGCAAATATTGATGAGACAAATAAAGTACAAAAATCAAACGACACCTTACTACAGCTAGCAATCAACACCTCACAAGAATATGTAGAAACCTATAAATATCACGATTTTCTTCCACAGTATAAAGAAAGTCTAGTTTATTCCTACAAAGTCACTAAGAGTAGTGAGCCGGACTCAGAAGTCCTTGGAGTACTGTGTTTATGTTTTAAGTTTAAAGATGAGATGAGTGAAATCTTTTCGAACCTTGTCAATCCACAGATTAAAGAATGTATTACAATTTTAGATAAAAGTGCTAATGTCATTGCAACGAGTGATCAGTATCATATTCCATTAGATGCGCAATTAGAAGTTGTTTTAGATGAGAATTATAAAATTGTAACTTTTGGAGGCAGAGACTATCTAGCAAAAAGTTGTAAGACGAATGGTTATCAAGGATTCTTTGGATTAGGATGGTACGGACATATCATGGTTCCACTAGACTATGCTTTTTCTAGTCTTGAAAATGATAGTTTTGAAGTAAGTCAAGAACTTCTTTTGGCTATATTACAAAATAGTAATCAATTTTCAGAACACTTAAAAAATGTTCCCATTAGAGCTAATAATATACAACATAATTTAAATAGAGCTATATGGAATGGTAATATTAAGCAAAACAACTCTGAGAATAATAATAAACAATTCTCAAGAGCCCTACTTCAAGAGATAAGAAAAACAGGTGAAGACACTAAAAATATTATTGGTTCATCAATGGCAAGTTTAACTAAGACTATGGTTCTTGGTGATAGCCTCTTTTTGGCTGACCTTATTCTTGATATTATGGATAGAAATCTATACGAAAGAGCAAATGATTGTAGATGGTGGGCATTAACTCCCGATTTTAGAAAGATTCTTGAAAATGACACTATCAATACTAATGAACGTGAAAATATAGCAAAGACACTCTCTTATATAAATGAACTATATACAGTATATTCAAACCTTTTTATATATGATAAGGATGGTATAGTAATAGCTGTATCCAAAAAAAGTGAAGAGCATCTTATAGGTAGAAAACTCTCAGATGAGTGGGTTGAAAAAACCTTAGAAGTTACAGACTCTTCAAAATACTATGTATCAGCTTTTGAGGAATCAATGTTATATGATTCAAAACATACATATATATACAATGCTTCTATTAGGTCGCTTGAAGATGAAAAAAGGGTACTTGGTGGCATCGGTATTGTATTTGACTCAGAGGTGCAATTTGAAGCAATGATAAATGAATCACTTCCAAAACAAGCTAATGGAAGCATAAAAGATGGTTTGTTCTCTGTTTTAACTACAAAAGAGCAAACAATTATCGCTTCAAATAATAGCAAATATAAAAGTGGCGATTTTTTTAATATTGAAAGAAAGTTTTTTGATTTAGAAACAGGTGAGTCTTTAAGTGAAATCATAGAATATGAAGGTAAATATTATGCTCTTGGAGTTCAATGTTCAAAGGGCTATAGAGAATATAAAAGTCAAAAAGATGATTATGTAAATAATATTTAC
The DNA here is from genome assembly GCA_047633475.1 of Sulfurimonas sp. GTDB lineage: Bacteria > Campylobacterota > Campylobacteria > Campylobacterales > Sulfurimonadaceae > Sulfurimonas. Next base: position 800 of record JBLIEY010000018.1, on the reverse strand, counting down.
AATTTTTTATTTTCATATATAAGTGATGTTGAAGAGACAGTAATACAAGAGAATAAGAATCTTTCTTTAGAAAAAGATATATCTATGGAAGTAGACAAAAATAGTATTGACATTGCTTCATTTATGATTGGTTCGCAGTGGTTAGGAATAGATGCACATGAAGTTGTCGAGGCTATAAGTATAACTGAGATTAATTCTACTATTAACATGGATAATGATCACCATTTTAAAGGGACTATAATCTATAGAGACACTGTAATATCAGTTATTGATATTCAAAATTTCTTAGAAGCAGGGACAATTCCGGACTATGAAGAAATTATTGTTGTTAAATTTGGCTCAGAAAATGGTTATATAGGAATTTTAGTTAACTCATTAAATGATATTCCAGAAGTTCATAAAGATAATATAAGACCTCTTGAAAAATACATTATTGGAAATGGTACGCTTGTTAAAAGTGTAGTCTTTCCAAAAAAAGAAGCTTATAATGACAAGATTTTAAGTATACTAAGCATAGAAAAAATAAATGAAGGCTTAGTTAAGCATAACCAAACATATATGACTCCAAAAAACTTATCAGCATAAAAAATCAGGATAAAGAAATGCATTTTAAAGAATTAGGAATAACAAAGATAGATATACATTTTCAACCGATTGTATCTGTTAAAAAGAAAATGATTTTTGGATATGAAGCACTTTTAAGAGCTTACAAAGGCACAGAATATGTACCTCCAAATGTTTTATTTGCGGAGGCTAAAGAAGCTGGTTTAGCATTAACGCTTGATATAGTTGTGAGAATA
>JBLIEY010000017.1:0-25753 GCA_047633475.1 Sulfurimonas sp. | reverse complement strand
TTTATTCAATAATTGGTCAAAAACTTAGTGTTAGAGAAGTAGAATTAATTATTAAAAATATGAAAGATGAAAAAAAACCATCAGTAATTGAAAATAATTTTATTGAGTATGATTTTTCAGATATTAAAGATAGATTCAATGTTCTTGGACTTAAAACTAAAACTTCTAAAAATAAATTAACTATAGAATTTGACAATGAAAGTCAAATTACTGATTTCCTACAACATATTTCTAAGTAATAGATAAAAGCTGTGTAATTTCAGCCTATTTTATAGAAAATATAAAAATTTCTTAATTTTTTTTATTACTTTAACTATCCTTTCAATTTTGACATAGTATAATCACGCAACTTTTAGGAGGTGCTATGTTAGATATAAACCCGATATTACTTTTAGCTACATTTGTTGTATTTCTTTCACTAATCGCCGTTTTGAACAGTTGGCTTTATAATCCTTTGTTTAGTTTTATGAATAAGAGAGATGATGACATTAAAAAAGATCTACTTAAAGTAGGTAATAATGATGATGAAATCAATGAACTTAATTCAAAAGCTCAATCAATAATTACAAATGCTAAGCTGGAAGCAGCGGCCCTAAGAGAGAAAGTTATACAAGATGCTAAAGAGTTAGCAGATAGTAAGTTAGAAGCAAAGCGTGCTGAATTAGCTAGCCAATATTTAGAATTTGAGCAATCACTTGCACAGTCTAAAGAACAGTTAACAAGTGACATAATGTCACAAGTTCCACTGTTTAAAGAAGCTGTTAAAGCTAAATTTAGTCAAATATAAGGATGTGGTGTGAGTAGAATTTTACTATTAATTATAATGATATCAACTTATGCATTAGCATCTAGTAGTGCAGAACATGGGGGAACAGACATAGTTCAAAGAACAGTAAACTTTTTACTTTTCTTCGGTCTTATTTGGTACCTTGTGGCTGAACCAGCCAAAAACTATTTTGCTGCTAGAAGTCAGGGTATAGCTGATGAGTTGCAAAAAGTTCAAGATAAACTAAATGAGTCTGTTAGTCTTAAGAAGAGTTCATTATCTAAAATTTCTGACGCTGAAAAGTTTGCAGAAGAATTAGTTATATCTTCAAAAAAAGAAAATAAGATTTTGAATGACAACATAATGCTTCAATGTGAATCAGAGTTAGAAATTATTACTAAGCAAAATGCTTCATTGATGTCGTTTGAACAAAGAAAAATGGTTCGAACTGTTGTTGAAGATGTGTTAAGTGAAGTATTAAGTCAAAGCACTGATAGTTTCGATAAAGAAGCTATGGCGAATGTTATCTTAAAGAAGGTGGCATAAATGGAAGAGTTAATTGCAAAAAGATATATCAAAGCTCTAAAGCAGAGTTCTGATAGTGAGTCAATGTTAAATATGACTATAATCTTTTCAGCTTTGGCTGAATCGTTTAATAATTCAAAATTTGTTCAAATTATTGACAGTCCACTTGTAAGTAAAGAACAAAAGTTAGAGATACTTTTAGCTGCAGTTAAACCCGCAAATTCTAAAAGTGTTGATTCTTTAGTGAAAATACTTGTTGAAAAAAATCGTACTTCAATCATTCCTGCATTAGCAGAAGCAATGAGAAAAGATACTGCTCATACAAGTAAAACTTATAACGGTGTTGTCTATAGTGACAGCGAAATAGATGCGAAAGTTATGCAAGACTTAAACAGTGGTTTAAGCAAAAAATTTGATTCAAATATTACATTAGATTTTGTTAAAGAAGACTTTGACGGTATTAAAGTGGATGTAGAAGATCTTGGAATTGAAATTAATTTTTCTAAAACAAGAATCAATAGTCAAATTATAGAACATATTATAAAAGCAATTTAACTTAATGAGAGGAGAAAAATAGTGGTAGCAAAAATTCAAGCTGATGAAATCAGTTCAATAATTAAAGAGCGTATTGATAACTTTGAATTAAGTGTTGATATTAACGAAACAGGTAAAATCGTTTCTTATGCTGATGGTGTTGCGCAAGTTTACGGACTTAGCAATGTTATGGCTGGTGAAATGGTAGAATTCGAAGAGGGGACTAGAGGTTTAGTAATGAACCTTGAAGAAAGCGCAGTAGGTGTAGTTATCCTTGGTCTTGGAGTTGCACTTAGAGAGGGTATGTCTGTTAAAAGATTAGGCAAACTTCTTCGTGTTCCAGTTGGCGATGCACTTTTAGGTCGTGTTGTTAATGCACTTGGTGAGCCAATTGATGGTAAAGGTCCTATTGAGACAACTGAAACTCGTTTCGTTGAAGAAAAAGCACCTGGTATTATGGATAGAAAATCTGTTCATGAACCATTAGCAACTGGTATTAAAGCAATTGATGCTCTAGTTCCAATTGGTCGTGGTCAACGTGAACTTATCATTGGTGACAGACAGACAGGTAAAACTACTGTTGCAATCGATGCTATTCTTAATCAAAAAGGTAATGGCGTTGTTTGTATCTATGTTGCAATAGGTCAAAAAGAGTCAACTGTAGCTCAAATTGTTCGTCGTTTAGAAGAACATGGTGCAATGGAATATACTATTATTGTGTCTTCTACTGCTTCTGAAGCAGCAGCACTTCAATTCTTAGCTCCATATACTGGTGTTACTATGGGTGAGTATTTCCGTGATAACGCTAGACATGGTTTAATTGTTTATGATGATTTATCTAAGCATGCAGTTGCATACCGTGAAATGTCACTTATCCTTCGTCGTCCTCCGGGCCGTGAAGCGTATCCTGGAGATGTTTTTTATATTCATTCTCGTCTTTTAGAAAGAGCTGCAAAAGTTTCTGATGAAAGAGGTGCTGGTTCACTTACTGCTCTTCCAATTATTGAAACTCAAGCTGGTGATGTTGCGGCATATATTCCGACTAATGTTATTTCTATTACAGATGGTCAGATTTTCCTTGAGACTGAACTATTTAACTCGGGTGTACGTCCAGCTATTAACGTTGGTCTTTCTGTATCTCGTGTTGGTGGTGCTGCTCAGATTAAAGCTACTAAGCAAGTTGCTGGTACTTTACGTCTTGACCTTGCTCAGTATCGTGAACTTCAAGCCTTTGCTCAGTTTGCGTCTGATCTTGATGAAACATCTCGTAATCAATTAGAGCGTGGACAAAGAATGGTAGAAGTTCTTAAGCAAGGACCGTTTTCTCCACTATCTGCTGAGAAGCAAGTTGCTATCATTTTTGCTGGTAATGAAGGTTTCTTAGATGATTTCGCTCCATCTAATGTAGTTCGTTTTGAAGCTGAGTTATATCCATTTATTGAAGCATCTTATCCTCAAATTTTTGAGAATATTAGAAGTACTTCAAAAGTAGATGATGATACTAAAGCACTATTAATCAAAGCACTTGAAGAATTCAAAGCTACTTTCGTAGTAGCGTAAGGAATACTTTATGGCAAACTTGAAAGATATTCAAAGACAGATAAAGAGTGTTTCAAACACTCAAAAGACGACTCGTGCTATGAAGCTTGTATCAACTGCAAAGCTTCGCCGTGCGGAAGAGCTTGCAAAACGCTCTCGTCTGTATGCTGACAAAATGAATCAGGTAATTGCCGAAATAGCTGGACGTATAAAGTGTAATAAAGTCGGAGGAATTGACAATCGTTGTTTTACAGAGATTGAAAATCCAAAGATGGTTGACATTATTTTTGTTACTGCTGACAAAGGTTTATGTGGTGGTTTTAATATTCAAACTATTAAAGCCGTTAAAAAACTTATTAAAAAGTATAAAGAACAAAATGTAAAAGTACGTTTACGTGGTATCGGTAAAAAGGGTGTTGAATTCTTTAAATATAACGAAGTTGAACTTTTTGACTCAGTTTCTGATTTAAGTTCAAAACCTGATAAAGCAAGATCTGATGAATTTATAATGACTTCTATCGAAGATTATAAAGATGGTAAAATTGATGGTCTTCATTTGATTTATAATGGATACAAAAACATGATAACTCAAGAGTTACATGTTAACAAAGTATTACCAGTAGATACAGAGCAATTTGAGTGTGAAGATTTTCAAGATTCTATGCTTGAAATAGAAGCTCAGGATGAAGAGTATATGCTAGATTCTTTAGTAAATAGATATGTTGAATATGCTATGTATTATGCACTTATTGATTCAGTGGCTGCTGAACACAGTGCTAGAATGCAGGCTATGGATACGGCTACTAATAACGCTAAAGATATGGTTAAGTCATTAAATGTTAAGTTTAATAAAGCTAGACAAGCTGCTATTACTACTGAACTTATAGAGATTATAAGTGGTGTGGAGTCTATGAAATAATGGAGAAAAATATGATTGGTAAAATAAGTCAGGTTATGGGCCCGATTGTTGATGTTGATTTTGATGGTAATCTTCCAGCAATTAACGATGCAATCGAAGTTCAAGTTAGTGTAGAGGGAAATGTAACTCGTTTAGTATTAGAAGTTGCAGCTCACTTAGGCGACGGTCGTGTTAGAACGATTGCAATGGATATGAGTGAAGGTTTAGTACGTGGTATGGAAGCTACTGCTACTGGTTCTCCTATCAAAGTTCCAGTTGGTGAAAAGGTACTAGGTCGTATTTTTAATGTAATTGGTCAAACTATTGATGGTGGTGAAGAAATTACTGATGCACCACAATGGTCTATCCATCGTGCTCCACCACCACTAGTTGATCAATCTACTACTACTGAAATGTTTGAAACAGGTATCAAAGTTGTTGATTTACTTGCTCCTTACTCTAAAGGTGGTAAAGTTGGTCTATTCGGTGGTGCTGGTGTTGGTAAAACAGTTATTATTATGGAACTTATTCACAACGTTGCAATGGGTCATGATGGTCTTTCTGTATTCGCTGGTGTTGGTGAAAGAACTCGTGAAGGTAATGACCTTTATCACGAGATGAAAGATTCTAACGTACTAGATAAAGTTGCACTGTGCTACGGTCAAATGAGTGAGCCTCCAGGAGCACGTAACCGTATTGCTCTTACAGGTATTACTATGGCTGAGTATTTTAGAGATGAAAAAGGTCTAGATGTATTGATGTTTATCGATAATATTTTCCGTTTCGCTCAATCAGGTTCAGAGATGTCTGCACTACTTGGTCGTATCCCTTCAGCTGTTGGTTACCAACCAACTCTAGCTCGTGAAATGGGTGCATTACAAGATAGAATTACATCAACTTCTAAAGGTTCAATTACTTCAGTTCAGGCTGTTTATGTACCAGCAGATGATTTAACTGACCCGGCTCCAGCTTCTGTTTTTGCTCACTTAGATGCAACAACAGTTCTTAACCGTAAAATTGCTGAAAAAGGTATTTATCCTGCAGTTGATCCACTAGATTCAACTTCAAGATTACTTGATCCACAAATTATTGGTGAAGAGCACTATGGTGTTGCTCGTGGCGTACAACAAACTCTTCAAAAGTATAAAGACCTTCAGGATATCATTGCGATTCTTGGTATGGATGAGCTTTCTGAAGATGATAAAAATGTTGTTGAACGTGCTCGTAAAATTGAGAAATTCTTATCTCAACCATTCTTCGTAGCAGAGGTATTTACAGGTTCTCCTGGTAAATATGTTTCTCTTGAAGATACTATTAAAGGTTTCAAAGCAATCTTAAATGGTGACTGTGATGATATGCCAGAAAATGCATTCTACATGGTTGGTAGTATGGATGAGGCAATTGAAAAAGCTGCAAAGCAAAAATAACTCATACTAAAGGACTGTAATGGATAAGTTAAAACTTGAAATCCTAACTCCTAATGGCGAAATCTTTAATGGTGACGTTGTTAGTGTCACTCTTCCTGGTGAAGAGGGCGAATTTGGTGTTTTACCACATCATGCTTCATTATCAACTTTGTTGGAAGCTGGTGTTATTGACATCGAAAAAGATGATAAATCAGTTGAGTCAATTTTAATAAACTGGGGTGTTGTTCAAGTTGACGAAGCCAAGGTAATTGTTTTAGTTGAGGGTGCTGTTGCTATTCGTGGTGAAAGCGAAAGTGATATTGCAAATGCTCTTGATGAAGCTAAACAACTTATTAAAGATATTGCTGATTCAAATCCAGCAATTGCTTCTGTTTCAGCTAGAATAGAATCTGCAGCTCAAAGATTATTATAAACAATGATTAATAATCTAATTGATTTCTATCTTAAAAGTCATCCTGTGACTATTGGTGTACTGACTCTATTGTCAGTATATTTTATAGTCTTAAACTGGGTGTTTTTTTACCGCTATTTTTCCATTAACAGTTGGCTTGAAAATGAAAGTAGCTCTTTAGAGAGTCTTCTTTTAGGTGCAACAACTGTTAGTGAAAAATCTTTTTTAAATAATTTTCTAAAAACAAGTACAAATGTTAGTAAAGAGATTTTAGATTTAGGTATGCTGGCGGCAACAAAAGAGGCTACAAAAGGTCTATCACTATTATCTGTATTTGCTTCTACAACTCCTTTCATTGGACTATTTGGTACAGTAGTATCTATATTAGATACCTTTACTCATATAGGTCAAAGTACAGGAAGTATGTCTATTATATCTAGTGGCGTTTCAGATGCATTAGTGGCAACTGCAGCTGGTATATTTGTAGCAATATTTTCATACACTTATCACCAAATGCTAAAAAGAAAATCATACGAACTTGTAGGTTTCCTTCAGATGCAAAGCGACGCTGTATTAGCTAGAAAAGTTTAATCTTATGTATGATTGGGATGATAAACCGGAACTTAATATTACTCCTCTAGTGGATGTAATGTTAGTTTTATTAGCTATACTAATGGTTATTGCTCCAAATATTATATATGAAGAGAATATTAAACTACCACAAGGGTCAATGAGCAAGCAATTGACTAAGATCTCACCTGTACACATTTCAATAGATAAAGAACTAAATGTTAAAATAAATAAAGACAATTATCAACTACATGAATTCATGGATAATTTTTTTCTTTATTCTAAAAAATTAGATTTAAAAGCTACAGTTTTGATTAGTGCTGATAAAACTTTAGACTATGGTGTTGTAATGTCAGTTTTGGCTGCTGTAAAACAGGCAGGTTTCTCTGAGGTTTCATTAGCTACAAATGGGTAATAACAACTCATACTTCTATATAAGTGGTTTAATTTCTTTATCACTTTTTTCTTTCTTTGCCTTACTCATTATATTCACTCTTTTTTCTAAACAAAATATAAATGTTTTTGCTTTAAAAAAAGACAATTACATTTCAATTTCTTTAGATATAGCAAAAGTAAATACAAGTTCAAAAAAGACTTTAACTACTCAAGTTGAAGAACAAAGTATAGTTGAACCAAATGATGTAAATATTGATGATTTATTTAATGATGTTTGGACTAAAAATTTAAAAAATAAAAAGAAAGTAGAAAAAAAAGTTGATAACAAAAGACTAGTTGAGATTGGTAAAAAATTTAAAAAGATAGATAAAAAAAGGGTAGAACAAGTTTTAAAAAAAACTGCTGATAATAGCATGGAAAACAAAAAAAATGATTCACAAAAGACTTCATCTGCTAATGTAGTTAATGAATATTTGGCTAAAATTCAGGCTTTAGTTTATGAAAATTTTGTTCCACCTCAAAATTCACAAGGATATACTGTAAAAGCTGTTATAGAATTAAGTTCTATTGGCAAAGTTATGGACTTTAGAATTTTAACCTATTCAGATAATAGTAATTTGAATGAAGAGTGTGACAAAATTAAGAGTAGACTTATTGGAGTATTGTTCCCAGTAAACCCGCAGAATAAAACTGGCAATTATATCGTTTTACTAACATCTAAGGAGTAATTTTTTGAAATTTTTATTAGTTATTTTATTTATATTTAGCCTATCTCATGCTAATGATGCAACAATTGAGGTTATTAAAAAAGTAGAATCACTTCCTACTCTAGCAGTGGAAGATTCATCTGTAAGTTATGATAACACGTTTAGATTGAAGTTTTTTAAGTCTTTAGTGGCAGATTTAAATGTTATATCATTATTTAATGTAGATAGACATCATCGTATTACTCATTATCATGACACAAATGTTGTTGTTGAAAACAAGGACATGGATTATGTATTAAGATATAAAATGTTTGAAGATGATGGAGGTGCACTTAACATTGACCTTAAACTCATTAGCGCTGATAATGCAGTGTTAAGTAAGAAATATAGAATTAGCAGAAAAAATGTTTATATGTTTGTTTCGCATACTATAGCTTATGATATTAATGAATTTATGGGAGCAAAGTCTGTAGAATGGATGAAAAGAAGAGTTGTTTTTTCTAGAGTTGTAGCTCCTAAAGAAACTGAAATTGTAATTGCTGATTATACTCTTGCTTACCAACATACAGTAATAAAAGGTGGATTTAATATTTTTCCTAAATGGGCTAATAAATCTCAAAATGCATTTTATTATACATCATTAGATTCAGAGAAACCAATACTTAAATATGTGAATATTCAAACAGGAGAGAGTAAAGCAATTATTTCTTCAGATGGTATGATGGTTTGTTCAGATGTTAGTGATGACTCAAAAAAACTATTATTAACAATGGCTCCAAATGGCCAACCAGATATTTATTTGTATGATGTTGAAACATTTAAAACTAAGAAACTTACTTCTTATGGTGGTATTGATGTAAATGGCCAGTTTATGGACAGTAATACAATAATTTTTATATCTGGAAGATTAGGTTATCCAAATGTGTTTTCTAAGAAAATTGATAGTAAAAGTGTAGAGCAAATGGTATATTATGGTAAAAGTAATGCATCATGTAGCTCTCATGGTGAATATATAGTTTATAAGGCTAGGGAAAGTTCAAATGCATTTTCTGCAAATACATTTAATTTACATCTTATATCAACCAAAACAGATTTTATCAGAAGATTAACAGCAACAGGAGTCAATGAATTTCCTAGATTTTCAAAAGATGGAGATGCTATTTTGTTTATTAAAAATTATAAAGCTCAAAGCTCGGTTGGGATTATAAGATTAAATCAAAATAAGAATTATCTTTTTCCTCTTAAATATGGAAAGCTTCAATCAATGGATTGGTAATATAGAGTCTCATCTATAAAATTAACGAGTTTTAGGTGTTATATAACTGCTTTTTACTCTTTTTTTGGTACAATCATGCAAATCTAAATTTAAGGCAAGCAAATATGAAAAATATAGTATTATCAAGTGTAGTAGTAGCACTTTTAGTTTTTACAGGTTGTGCTGACAAAAAACCTGCTGTTGATACAAAAGTACAACAAGAAGAAGTAGTTGTAGCTCAAGAAGTTGAAGCTGTAAAAACTGAAACAGTATCTACAGAAGATTCGACAGTAGGTGAAAGTGCTATGTCGACATCAGATTCAAATGAAATGAATATGGCAAACTTAGAAAAAGATTTATCTACAGTTTATTTTGATTTTGACAAATTCGTTATTCGTGCAGACATGCAAGATAAAGTAACAAACTCTGCTACTGTAGCAAACGGTCCAGCAAATACATTTACTGTTAAGCTTGAAGGTAATTGTGATGAATGGGGAAGTGATGAATATAACTTTGCACTAGGTTTAAAAAGAGCTTCTACTGTAAAGAAAGCACTAATAGCTGAAGGTGTTAATGAGACACGTATTACTATGGTTAGTTATGGTGAAAGTAACCCAGTTTGTAGTAATAAAACAAAAGATTGTTGGGCGCAAAATCGTCGCGTTGACTTCAAACTACTTCCATAACCAATGAAGAGCATTTATTTAGTTGCTATCTTTGCAACTATTATGCCATTTAACTTAATCAGTGCCGAGCCATCTGCGTTTGGTGCTGGTAACCTTAACAACTCAGAACCTTACGGTTTAACCTCAAGCGAAAAAGTAATTCTTCAAAACAAAGACAAACTTAAAAAAGTTGTTGTTAATAGTAATAACCAAGCCAATAAAGTTGATTCTCTTAGAGAAAGAATTGATGGTTTGCAGACTATTATAGAAGGTTTAAGTAGAAAGTCTCAAGAGAATAAATTAAATCTTAAAAGTTTAGAAAACAAAAATTCTGAAGAGTTAATAAGTGCAAATGAGTATGAAAAAAGATTAAGTGAGATATCTCAGGCAAATTCTTTGGAAATTAAAGATCTTAAGTTGCTAGTATTAGAATTATCAACTTTACTTAAAACAGTAAATGAGTCATATGTTTCTAAAGATGAATTTAATACTTTAGTTAGTGATTTTAATTTATTCAAAGAATTAGTAGCAAAAGAATTAAAAAAAGGTGTTACTCCAAAAGAATCTAAACTAGATAAAACGTCTAATGCAGAAGTAGAAGTATTGGCAAAAACTAATTTTGATAAAAAATACTATACAAAAAGTATTGAGTACTACACTCATTTAATTGCTAATAATTATAAACCTGCGCGTTCACACTATATGTTAGGTGAGATAAAGTACAATAGAAAGAATTATGCTGAAGCAATAGCATACTTTAAAAAGAGTGCTTCATTATATTCAAAGGCCTCTTATATGCCATCTCTTATGTTACACACTGCAATTTCTATGCAAGAAACAGGAGATGAAAAGAATGCAAAGTCATTCTATAAAGGTGTAGTTGTTAAGTATGTAACTTCACCAGAAGCTAAATTAGCAAAGAATAAACTTAGTAAGATGAAGTAATTGTATAATCTTTTACTAAAATAACATATTTTTATGTTAAAATAAAAAAAAAATAAAAAAGGTAAAAGATAATGGCAATAGTAGCAAATCAAATAGTATCGATAGAGTATGAAGTTCGTGATGGTGAAACAGTAGTAGATAGTAATGTTGGTGGAACCGCTTTAGTATTTATGTTTGGTAAGGGTCAAGTGATCCCAGGTTTAGAAACAGGAGTTGAAAATATGGCAATTGGCGAAAAAAGTGATTTTTTAGTTAGTGCTGCAGATGCTTATGGAACTAACAATCCAGATGCAAAACAAGAAGTTCCTAAGGATCAGTTTGCTGGAATAGATTTAGAAGTTGGAATGTCTTTATATGGTCAAGGTGAAGATGGTGGAACTGTTCAAGTTATTGTAAAAGAGATCGGTGAAGAGGTTGTTGTAATAGATTTTAATCACCCTTTAGCTGGTAAAGACTTAATGTTTAGCGTAACTGTTAACAATATTAGAGAAGCATCTGCTGAAGAAGCAATGACAGGTATCCCTGCAGAGAATCAAAAAGAAGAAGGATGTTGTAGTACTCCAAGTGAGTCTAGTTGTGGTACAGGTGGCGGCTCTGGCTGTGGATGTCACTAATTTTATAACTGCTTCTGAATCGTCTCATCAGGCTTTTAAAACAGCATCTCTTTTAAAAACACTAAGTGTAAACTCTCTTATTTCTGGAGAACTTGGTGTTGGTAAAAAGAGTCTTGCTCGTTATATACTGCCAGATGCTCCAGAAATAGAAGCATCTAATTTTGACGATTTACTTAGTACTTTAGAGCGCGTTAATGAAATTATAATTATTAACTTAGAAAACTCACCAAATCTTGCTAGAATTTTTGATTCTATTAAATCAAATTCTGTTAGAGTTATTGCGACTGCTAAAAGTTCTTTCTCCAATGAATATATAGATGAAATTTTTAGTGTAAAATTTGATATTCCACCTCTTCGTGATAGATTAGAAGATGTAGATGAATTAGTAAAAAAATTTACTAGCGAAGCTTCTTTATTATTTTGCAGTAGTACTCCATTTAACACTGAAAATTTTACTCCAGACTTATCTCAGAATTCTATTTCATTAAAGAGACAGGTAATGATTCATTCCTTGCTTCAAGATGTAAAAGAGGTTGAATTAATGAATATGATTGAGAACTATTTATTGAATAAATTAGGTTCACAAAGTGATTATAGAAATTTTTTACATTTATATGAAGTTCCATTAATTAAAGCCGGTTTAACTAGATTTAAATCTCAGTTACAATTAGCTGATAAATTAGGTTTAAATAGAAATACATTAAGAAAAAAAATAGCTGACAATAAAGATTATTTATAATTAAATAAGAGGAAAGTATATGAGTAAAATAGCAATGATATTTGCAGGGCAAGGAAGTCAGGCAATAGGTATGGGTCAAGATTTTTATAATAATTCTGACATAGCTAAAGAAATGTTTGAAAAAGCTGGAGAGAGAATTGGTGTTGATTTCAAGCAGATAATTTTTGAAGAAAATGAAAAATTATCTCAAACAGCATTTACTCAACCAGCAATTTTACTAGTACAAATGATAGCTTATCGTCTTTTCAAAGAAGCACTTCCAGATGTAAAAGCAACACTATATTTAGGACACTCGCTTGGTGAGTTCTCTGCTTTATGTGCAAGTGGTGCAATAGACTATCTAGATGCTGTAGAATTAGTTCATAAGCGTGGCTTATTTATGCAAAGTGCTTGTGATGAAGTAGAAGCTGGAATGATGGCAATTGTTGGTCTTGATGATCAAAGTGTTGAATCTATATGTAGAGAAGCACAAACTGAAGGTAAGAAAGTATGGCCAGCAAATTATAATCAAGATGGACAATTAGTTATAGCTGGAATGAAAGCAGACTTAATAGCCTTAGAACAAACATTTAAAGATTCTGGTGCAAAAAGAGCGCTATTACTTAATATGTCAGTTGCTAGTCATTGTGAAATTTTAGCTCCAGCCCAACAGCCATTAGCTGATATGATGCAGACTATGATTACAGATAACTTTAGTGCACCAGTTATATCTAATGTAACTACAATGCCTTATATCACAAAAGATGAAGCAGTTTCATTATTAAAAGATCAATTAGTTAAACCAGTAAAATATAAACAATCTATTTTAGCAATTGCTAATGATGTAGATATGGCTATAGAATTTGGTAATGGCGCTACTTTAAAAGGCTTGAACCGAAGAATAGTTAAAGATTTAAATACATTAAATATTTCGGATATTGCTAGTCTGCAAAAAGTTGTAGAAGAAATCTCTAAATAAAATGAGAGTTACACTAGCTCAAACTTCTCCAAAGTTAAATAGGTCAAATTTAGATGATATTTGTACAATTATAAATGAATTTAAGAACTCGAGTGATTTAATAGTCTTTTGTGAATTATCTTTAAATGGATATTTACTACAAGACAAGCTTTATGAAGATGCTTGGGAGATTACTGAACTAGATGCTCTTAAAAATTTAAGTATTGATATAGATATTGTTGTTGGTGCTGCTATAAAAGATGGAAGTTCATTTAGAAACGCAGCTTTGTATTTTTCAAACGGTAAACTGTTAAGTCAGCATAATAAAGTACACCTCCCAAATTATGGTATGTTTGAAGAGGCTAGATACTTTAAAGCTGGAGAAATTTTTGAAAGTTTTCAAAGTAAGTTTGGGAAAACATCAATGCTAATTTGTGAAGATTTATGGCACGAAACTGTACATAACGACTTAATAATACAAAATCCAGATTTAATACTAGCTCTTGTAGCTTCACCAGCTAGAGGATTCAATGATGATGGGTTATCAATTGAAAACAAATGGAACTCAATAATTAAAACAGTGGCTAAAGAGTGTAATTCAAAATTGATTTTTGTAAACAGAGTTGGTTTCGAAGATGGCCTTGGTTTTTGGGGCACTAGTTGTACTGTAGATGAAAATGGAAATATTTTAAACAAATTACCTCGTTATGAAAAAATAATAAAAACATTTGAAATATAAGAAATAAAGGGAATACAAAATGAAAATAGCAATAATGGGTGCAATGCCAGAAGAAGTGGCTCCTATATTAAAGAAATTAGGTACATATAAAACAACTAAATATGCTGATAATGAGTATTATGAAGCTTCATATAAAGGGGTTGATATAGTCGTTGCTTATTCTAAGATAGGGAAAGTGTTCTCTACATTAACTGCGTCTACAATGATTCAACATTTTGATTGTGATATATTACTTTTTAGTGGTGTTGCTGGTGGAATTAATCCAAGTTTAAAAATTGGAGACTTAATAGTAGCTACGAAGTTATCTCAACATGATTTAGATATAACTGCCTTTGGTCATCCAATGGGCTTTGTCCCTGGTGGAAGTGTATTTGTTGAAGCAGACAAAGGACTAATCGAACTATCTAAAGAAGTTGCCAAAGAATTAAATAAAACTGTAAAAGAAGGTATCATAGCTACTGGTGATCAATTTGTAGCTGATGAAAGCACTAAAGCTGAAATAGTTAAGTATTTTAATGCTGATGCTTTAGAGATGGAAGGTGGCTCAGTTGCGGTTGTTTGTAAGTCTCTAAACGTGCCATTCTTTATTCTTCGTGCTATCAGTGATACTGCTGATACAGATGCTAGTTTTTCATTCGATGAGTTTATGGAATCAAGCGCAATTATATCAGCTGAGTTTATTATGAAACTGGCAGATAAAATAATAGAGAAATAAATGAAAAGTATATGTCCATCTAAAAAAATAATGTCAAATCTAGGTAAAACAAATGCTGAGTTTGATCTAATACAAGAGGGTGATAAAATTTTAGTTGGTCTTAGTGGCGGCAAAGATTCTCTCACTATGATTCATGCCATGAAAGAGCAACAAAAACGAGCTCCTTTTAAATTTGAGTTTATTGCAGTTACTGTTGGCTATGGTATGGGAGAAAATTTTGATTCTTTAGCAAATCATTGTAAGGAATATAATATAAAACATATCATTCATGATACTAAAATATATGATTTAGCTAAAGAAAAAATTAGAAAAAATTCATCATTTTGTAGCTTCTTCTCAAGAATGAGAAGAGGTACTCTTTATGGTATTGCAGAAAAAAATGGATGTAATAAGTTAGCTCTTGGTCATCATATGGATGATGCAGCTGAGAGTTTTTTTATGAACTTTATATACAATGGTCAAATGCGTTCACTTGCTCCTAAGTATAGAGCAGAGAATGGCTTGATTATAATTCGTCCACTTATTCAGATGCGAGAGCGTCAGTTGTCTGCTTTTGTTCTTGAGAATAATATAAAGGCTATAGGAGATGAAGCGTGTCCAGCAATGAGGTTTGATATTAAAATGCCACATGCTCGTGCTCATATGAAAGAAATGCTTTGTAAAATGGAAAAAGAATTTCCAACACTCTTTACAAGCATGAATGCCTCATTTAAAAATATATCAGCAGAGAGCTTTTTTGAAAAAGAAAAATTTAATATTTAGATTCTAAGTTCTTTTCATCTTTTTCAATTTGAGATTTTTTACTATAAAGGGTCTCTTCTTTTAATGTTTCTAAAAATTCTAATATATGTTCTTGATATGAAATACTATCTCTGTCATGTGTTAAGCTTACGATTGGACGCAAAGAATCAACATCTATTTTTTTAGCATATCTAGGGATAATTTTTAACTCTTTTTGTATGTTAGATACTAGAGTGTCAATATCTAATGCATTATCGTCATGTACTCTTTTAACAAGTTCTTTTGTAGACAAAATTAAAAGATTTGAACTATCTTCATCAGTTTTATATATATTTAAACCAATATTCTTTACAACGATATAACAGTCTAGAGTAGATTCTTTATTGGAAGCTATTAATAATGCAAAAATTTTAGCACGAAATTCTAAAGAACCATGATGATGAACGAAAAATTCACGAAAGGCACTAAAAAAGTGGTGTTTAATCCTAAAACTTAGTTTCATTTCAATTCCTACTACTTGTATATATGTTATTATACATTTTTGAATTTAAAATATAGTTACTTGAAGAAAAAATTCTTCAGAGATATTGATTAATACTAAGTAATGCGTTAGATGCTTATAGTGTAATAATCTTAGAAAAGAAAAAATTTTACAATGATTTAACAAAAGAAGATGAATCTAGTAAATTATAGTGAAGATGGTGCATTTTGCATCTCATAAGCAAAATAATGGAGAAGACAATGGGTAGAGCGTTTGAATATAGAAAAGCTTCAAAACTAAAAAGATGGGGAGCAATGTCAAAACTGTTTCCAAAACTAGGCAAAATTATTACTATGGCAGCAAAAGAAGGTAGTAGTGATCCAGATATGAATGCTAAACTTCGTACAGCTATCATAAATGCTAAAGCTGAAAATATGCCAAAAGATAATATTGAAGCAGCTATAAACAGAGCTTCAGCTAAAGATACTGCTAGTATGTTAGAGGTCAATTTTGAGGGTAAAGCGCCACATGGTGTATTGATATTTATAGAATGCATGACTGATAATAATACTAGAACAGTTGCAAATGTAAAAAATATTCTTACTAAACATGGTGGAGAGATGCTAACAAATGGTTCATTGGAATTTATGTTTGATAGAAAAGCACTTTTTGAAATTGCTTTAAAAGAAGGGATGGATATAGAAGAGTTAGAACTTGAACTTATAGATGCAGGTTTAGAAGAGATAGAAGAAGAACATGATGAAGATAATGATGAAGTACTATGTTTAGTTACTGCGGATTATACAAGCTTTGGTACTTTAAATGAAGCTCTTGAAAAGATGGGAATTGAAATCAAAAAAGCTAATTTGGAAAGAATGGCTAATTCTCCAATGAGTATTACTGAAGAGGAACAAGTTGATATAGATAAAATACTTGAAAAACTAGAAGATGATGAAGATGTACAAAAGGTTTTTACAAATCTTATTTAACAGCTTATATGAAATACATTAATAATATATACAAAAATACTCTTGAGGTAAAGCAATCTAAATTTATTGCTTACCTCGTTCCTTATTCAGACTTTCAACAAACACTTAATAGCTTAAAAGAAGAGCATACAAAAGCTAGACATTTTGTAGTAGCTTCTAGACACCTTAATGAGTTTAATCAGGTTGTAGAGCATTCTAGTGATGATGGAGAGCCAAAAGGTACATCAGGGAAACCATCACTATTTGTTCTTCAAGGATCCAACATGATTAATAGTGCTGTTATAATTGTTAGATACTTTGGTGGAACAAAACTTGGTACTGGTGGACTAGTGCGAGCATATAGTGATGCAGTGAATTTAGTTATAAACAAAGCAGAAATTCTTGAATATAAACAAGAAGTAGAAGTTGAAATTCATTTGGAGTATTCAAATATAAGAATGGTAGAGTATGAGTGTGAAATTTTTGATGTTAAAATTGTTAAAAAAACTTTTGATATAGATAGCATCTATAAATTAAGAGCAGGTAAAAACGATATGGATTTATTTTTAAAAAAAGTTAATAGAGTAGTGAGAATTGTAGAGTAGATATAAATATATCTACCTACCTTGAACAGCATTCCCCATATCCCACATTGGTAAGAATATACCAAGAGCTAAAAGAATAACCATAGATGCTATAATTAATAACATTATTGGTTCTACAGCTTCTGACAATCCATCTATAATTGCATCAAATCTCATTTTATAGTACTCTGCAACTTTTTTTATCATAGTATCGAGTGTACCACTATCTTCTCCTGCTCTTACCATCTGAATAATCATATTCTCAAAAAGTTTTGTATCTTTGAGCCCAGTATTTAAAGTTCCACCTTTTTCAACTGTCATTCTCACTGAAGCAAGTTTGCGTTTTAGTGGTAAATTGTCTATCATAGAAGTAGAAGTTTCTAAAGCTTCAGCTATAGGAATACCAGCACGAATAAGTTCAGAAAAAACTAAAGTAAAACGACTTAGTGTAGAAAATTTGATGATATTATTTATTAGGTATGTTTTAAGTAAAAACTTATGCCATCCAAACCTTATATCAGTATAGTTATTTATTAGGTATTTAAATGTAGAAAAGGATAAGAATAAAATCGCTAATACATAGAGACCAAAGTTGTTAAAAAGATACTCTAATGTTAATAATATCTGTGTTGGCAAAGGTAGTTCAGCATTTAGTTGGTCAAAAATATCTTTAA
Organism: Sulfurimonas sp.; assembly: GCA_047633475.1. Taxonomy (GTDB): domain Bacteria; phylum Campylobacterota; class Campylobacteria; order Campylobacterales; family Sulfurimonadaceae; genus Sulfurimonas. The sequence continues at coordinate 7,943 of JBLIEY010000017.1, read as the reverse complement.
ATTGTGGTACAACATAGGATATAAGAATTGTAAAAGCAATAGCCATCGCAATCATTACATTTCTAGGGTACGCCATTGCCTTTTTGAATTTTGTAACATTAGCACGAATCTCTTCTAACATATCAGCTAATGAATATAGAGCTTCATCAAGATTACCAGTTTTTTCTCCAAGTTGAACCATTGCTATAGATAAGTTACCTAATTCAAAACGAAAATTTTCCATAGACGTTGAAAGTGCGTGACCAGAGTTTATATCATCCGCTAGTTTACTAAATACATATTTTAAAGCTGGGTCATCAGTTGAGTTACCAATCTCTCCCAATGAATCATGTATAGATATACCAGCATTGGTCATAACAGCTAGTTGTCTAATAGCTGCAATCAATGAATCTGGCTTAATTTTTCTTTTTTTAATATTTTGAAAAAAGTTAGTTTTAAATCTTTTCAATTGTACTTCAAGAGGCTCTATCTCTTCTACAACCTTAATGATTATTCCAGAGTACTTTAATTTTGCATAATCATTAGCTTCTTTTCTATCTTTTGCATAGAGAGGAAATTCTTCTCTCTTACCTTTTGTAAGAACTGTCGCAACAAAATATTTCATCCTTTAGCCACCCTTAATACTTCTTCAATACTTGTAACACCATCTAGAGCTTTTTGAACTCCATTTTTAAAAATTCCAATAAACCCATCTTCTATCGCTTGGGCTAACATGACATCTTTTGGTGCACCTTTTGCTATAAGAGATGAAAGTGCTTCTGTTATATTTAAAACTTCACAAATCATTTCTCGACCCATATATCCTGTTTCATTGCACTCTTTACAGCCCTTACCCTTATAAAAGATTGCATTTTCTGGAACTAAATCTCCTAATTCTTCTAAGGTAGAAGCTGGAATTTTTTCTACAACCTTACATTTAGAGCAAATTTTTCTAACTAGTCTTTGTGCTTGTATAGCAACTAAAGCTCCACTTATTAAGTAGTGCTCAATACCCATATCAACCATACGTGGAATAGCGCTGATAGAATCATTTGTGTGCAAGGTTGAAATAACCATGTGCCCAGTTAGTGCAGCTTTGATGGCAATCTCAAGGGTTTCTTGATCACGAATCTCACCAATCATAATCTTATCTGGATCTTGTCTCAGAATTGATCGTAGAGAAGCTGCAAAGCTAAGACCAACTTTTGTATTAACTTGCACTTGTTGAATTAAATTCATTCTGTACTCTACTGGGTCTTCAACTGTAATAACTTTATCTTCTACATTTCTAAGCTCATTAAGAGCACCATATAGAGTTGTGGTTTTACCACTTCCTGTTGGTCCAGTAACTAAGATAATACCAAAAGGTTCTTTCAAACCCTTTAAAAGTTTGTTATAACTTACCGTATCCATTCCAGCATCTTCAAGTTTAACAAGCGCTTTTTCTTTGTCTAAAACACGCATAACAATTGATTCACCATAAAGAATAGGAAGAGTAGATATACGAAAATCATATTCTCTATCTCCAACAGCTGTTGAAAAACGACCATCTTGAGGTTTTCTTTTTTCTGCAATATCAAGATTTGCTAGGAGTTTAAGCCTTGAAGCCAAAGGAGGATAAATATCTTTTTCAAATATAAATATCTCTGCTAGTTTCCCATCAACTCTAGCACGAACTACACAATTTTTTTCAGTTGGTTCAATATGAATATCACTTGCTCTACCACGAATACAAGCTTTTAATATAACATCAATAAGAAGTAAAATAGAAGAAGCTTCTTGTTGTTCCTCTATGGAGTTTATAGAATTAAGTTCATCACGAATTTTATTAACTAAACCTTTTACGCTATCTTTTAGCTCAACTTTAAAAAGATATGACTGGATTTGTTTTTTTGGAGCAATGGCTATTCTTATGATTTTTTTTGGAAATAGTCTTTGAATAGCTTCTTGGGCTTCTATATTTAATGGGTCACCAAAAGCAATTGTAACACTCATATCATCTTGTGAAACTGGTAGAATTGAATACTTTTTAAGTTGTGCTAATGGGATTTTATCTGTTAGTTTATAGTCCATATCAATAGAATCTAGATCTAAAAATAAAAGTTCTAGCTCAATAGATAGTTTTTGTAAAACTTCTTTTTCACCGATATAATCATAATTGTCTATTATTGATAATTGATAAACACCACTTCTAATTTGCTCAACTATAAAACGAATTAACCTATCCATAGTCATAAAACCAGATAGAGTTATATCTCTCAAAATTAGGTCTGAACTTAGTCCCTTTGATAAGAGTCTGTCCACTTGAGATTGCATAATTGAGCCATTGGCAAGTAAGTCTTGAGTTATTCTATCCATCATAATCTTAGTCCAATTTACCAGTATACATGACGTGTTAGCATTACTGTATTATAAAACTCTTCAATAACAATTTTATTGAGTTTTCTATCTTTTTCAAGGTATAACTTATATGTAAGTTTTTTATCATCTTTGTCTTCAAAGAGATAATAAACTCTTGCTTTATGGACTCCTAATTTTGAGTAATAATCAAAAACTTTAGATAAAACGTAATCTGTAGTAGGTAAATTAAGTGCTGTCAAATCATAATTGTCTATTAAAGCATGGTAAAGTAGCTTTTTTTGCATAAGTATTATGGAAAAATATGCAGAATTTGAGCGAGCTTCAGGAGAGAATTTAAGTAAAGCAACCGGTATAGCTAAGCGATCTATATAGTCTGATTTAAGACATGAAAAAGCATAGAGTGATACAAAGTTTTCATCTTTTTTATTTTTTTTAAAGTTGTCGAAACCTATGTTACAAACATCTTGATATTTTTTATTCTGATATAAGTTAAACATATTTTGTTTGACATCTGCATATAAACCAAGAGTAAATAGTAATATTAGTAAAATTTTCATTTAAACTTTCCTGAACTGATTTCTTCTAAAAGTATTTTTGCTTGGTTAGAATGTGAGTACTTTATGTACTTTGTTAAAGTTTTAATAGCCTCATCTTTTTTATTTAATTTTACAAGTGATTTAGTGAAAATAATCCAACTAGCATCTATATTGTCATTTATTGCATTAGTCATAAGTGCATAGTTATAAGATTGATTATAGTTTTGAAGTTCATAATACTTTTTCGCTATAAATAAACTAAGGGCAGGATTATTATTCTTCTTAAATCTTGCTATTACATGAGCAATATCTTTTTGTGCGTTTTGTCTATTTATATTAATTATGCTCTTTTGAACGATTACTTTTTTAACTTTTTGTATTTCAACTGGTATTTTTACAGGGATAGCTTCTTTTTTAATAATCGGTTTTGATATTGGTTTATGTAACCTTTTAACAGGAGCGTCTTCTTTCTCATAATATGACATAGAATTTTGTTGCATCTTTGTCATAAAACCAAGAGAGGGAGAAAGCATTAATGTTTTACTATTATTTGTTTTGTCCTCTTTAACTAACTCTTCTTTTTCTATTTTAATAGTAGTATTATGTTCTTCTTGTTTTTTAATAACAATTGGTACTTCTTGTTTATTTATTTCTATTATATTTACAGCTACTGGTTTCTTTAATTTATTAGTATTATAAAAAAATATTTCTGAATTATAAATAGTAAAAAATAATATGACAATTATACTAATACTGATGGTGATAACTACATACGGGATATAGGACTTAAGTTTATATTTATACCATCTACTTTCTAACTCATTAATATTAAGCATTTAATAGTCCTGTATGTATAGCTGACATTTCGACTATTTTCTTTGAAATTGAAGTTGAGTTTATCTTAATTGGATTATTTTCAGCATACCATGAATAAATGTCAAAGAGTGTATATAAAAGTTTATTAGTATCTCTGTAGTTTCCTTTTGTAAGTTTATATATTTGGTTGACTGGTTTTTGTGAGAACATGTTTGCGCTATCAAAACAGTTTGCTTTCATGAGTTTTTTCTGTATATAGATTTTTAATTCAGTATGTGAGGCATTTTCAAGTTCTATTGTTTCCCAGATTCTTGTTTTAAAATGCTCTTTAGCGATTAGGTCTTCTTTTTCTGTTTTGTGAAGAGTAATTACAAACTTTACACTTCTTGTATCTGATAAAAGTCTAATTTTTTCCATTTGTGAGCTAGAGTAAAGTTGTGCTTCATCTAAAAGAACTAAAGGAACAAGATCATCTTGGGACATGTTTTGTTTAACAATTAGCATAAATTGAGTGAAGTTAAGCTCTCCTTGATATTTAACATTGAAAATATCTTGTGCGAGTGATCTAAAAAATTCGCTTTCATCAAGAATCGGTGTTTGATATATAAACACTTTTTGAGAAGAGGAAAGATCATGGTATAGTTTTGTTAAGAACATACTCTTACCAGTCCCTGGTTTACCAAATAAAAGTATCATCTTAAGTGGTTTTTTTACAGAATCTTTAAGAGACTGATATATTGTAGAAACTCTATCAAGTTGAATATAATCACTAGCATTTACAGTGTCAAGAAATACATTCTTAGAGTCCTTATATATTCTACTTTCCATCTTCCTCTTTTGCCTCTTTTATACCTTCTTTATCTTTTATTTTTTTAGATATAGAATTTTTATTGAGCATAACTGTTTCGTCAGTTATACCTTTATAGCCAAGTTCAGCAAGTGAAATATTATTTTTCTCTCTATCTATGATATGTGGTTGAATAATTATAACAATTTCTTGAACTTGTTTTGTTATCTCTTCATATTTGAAAATCCAACCTAGAATAGGAATGTCTCCAAGTAAAGGAACTTGGTTAGAGTCAAGAACTTTTTTAGTAGTAATTAGACCACCTAATATAATTCTATTACCATCTTTTACAGTAACAACAGATGAAAGTTGACGACGAACAAGGTCAGGTGGAGTAGTCCTAGTACTTGAACTCTCCCCTGATATATCTTGTGCAGTTTCTGAGAGAGATGGGTTTATTTTAAGAGTAATTGATTTGTCATCAGATATTTCTGGAGTTATATCTAATAATACACCCGCAAATACAGATTCAATAGTTTCATCCTCGGTTGAAGAGTCATCTGTACTATCTGTTGATGTTGTTGAACTAGTAAGTTTATAGAAGTATTCTGTTCCTGCAGTTATAAGTGCAGGTTGATTATTAAGAGTTAAAACTTTTGGATTTGATATTGAAACAACATCCCCTTGTGTTTCTAAAAATTTAATTACTTCACTTAATGTTCCACCAGCTGCTATGCTAATAAGATTTGATTCCCCTGTAGGATTTGTCGCTTCAATAGCACTATCAGTAAAACTAGCTACATTTTTTGAAGATTGATAATCAAGAGATAGTGTTATATCTTGAAGTGCATAAAGTTGTGACCAGTCTATACCCGTTGTTTTACCTTCTTCCATTGTTACAGAGAGAATTTGAACATCAATTAAAACTTGTAGTTGTACTTTCTCTTGAAGTCGCTTAAGGTAACTTTCTAGTCTATTCATTTGCTTAAAAGTTGCAGTTACAGTTATGAGACCAGCATTCATATTTATAACAGGAGCTTCTGCAGTATAAATATCCTGAGGTGTATTTATGACTTTTTGCAATTCTAAATCAAGATTATGCCAAAATTTCACTTCATCAGTAGATTCTATTTTAATTCCAGAATCAGCATTTGAACCACCACTAGTACTAGATGTAGTTGTGTCTGAATCTGATGAAGAGGAAGATGAGCTAAGTGTTATATTTGTACTTCCTGAACCCTTTCTTTGTGAAAGAATATAATCAATATTGAAAACTCTTGTAGTAAGATAAGAAATTTTTAAAAGATTATTCTCCAGTGTATAAGATAAATTATTTTCTTTTAAAACTATATTTAGTACTTCGTCTATTGTCAAATTCTTCAAATGAGTTTTATTTAGTTTTGTCTCGAGAAATTTTTCTGCATGCGGATCTGTAACAATTACACTAAATTCACACTCATCACTAAGCTGTTGAACAAAGTCAATAATTTTTGTATCTTTAGTAGAACTAATGCTAAATAGTTCATAAGAACAGTCTGCATAACTACTGCTTGATAAAAGAAGTGTTATAAGTGTTCCGTAAACTATATTTGTTATATGTTTCATTCTCTTATCCTGTTTATTTAAATTTTAAATTTCGTTTTGTATCACTTGTAGAAAGAACTAGTTCTCCACTGCCTTTAGTTAATACAACTGATGTTCTTGTGACTTTGGATACTCTATATCCTGACACACTGTCCTTAATCTTATACCACTCGCCATTTATTAATGCAGAGTTATTTATTATGGCGCTTAAAATTAGAGACTTTAAGGGTTGTGCTAATACATATTTTTTAGTATTACTAGAAGCTTTTGCCCTTTTAGCGTAAGTGATAGACTTTTTTTTACTTTTTTTATTTAAAAAGATAAAAGGACTATGTATCTTGTTTAGATTAGCACTACTCATTCCTTGTCTTGCTGGTTTTATAGCATCTACTTGTGTATCAACCCATGAGAGTTCATTTGAACTAAGGTTAATTGTAAAAAGAAGTATAAAGACTATTATTAAGTATTTTTTCATTAGTAAGTAATCCCCCATACTGAGATAAATAGTTCTGTGTTAAGATTATCTTCTGCCTTAATACTTAAGTCATGTATATCGACTACAAGCTCACTTTGTTCAAGTGAATTGATGAATTTGAGTGTATTTTTGTAGTTTCCTGTCGTTTTTAATGTTATATCTAGGATGTGACCAAATGACTCATTGTTTTTTGCATATTCATTTTTAAAGTCTATAATTTTTATACCATATTTCTTGGCATTAGTTGACACAGAATGTAAATATTCACCCCAAGTTCTTTCATCATAGATAAGAGAAGATATTGTTTCTATCTTTGTTTTAATATACGCATTATTGTTCTCTTGAACTAATAGTGCAGCTTCAGCTTTTTTAATTTCTTTATCAAGTTTGTTGATTTTTATTTCAGGATTATTCTGCAAAAATCTTTTGTCTAAATTAATTTTAGAACTTATTGAAGTTATTTGTTTGTTTTTTTCTTCAAAAGCAGCTAATGAATTTTCCCAAAATAGCAAATAAGAAAAGGCAAATATCAGACCAAAAATCATGATATATGTCATGTACTTATCTTTCTGATTTTTATTCTTGAAAGCAGCATCTATCTGTTGTAGATAATCTTCTATATTTATTTTCATAGCTTACTCACCTTTAGCTCACTAAAGTATTTTTTAGAATCTTCTTTAAACTCTATATGCTCAAGTGAAAAATCAAATTTCCCTTCATGAGTTTTTGTTATATACTCTAACATTTGAGTTATACTTTTATCTTTTTTAGATACTAAATTGAAAGTAAATGTTTTAGACTTGTTGTCTTCATTATAAGATAAAGAGTCAATGTTAATATTGAATTTATTTAAATCTTTTGTCAAGCTAGCTAATAGACTAGCTTTCATTGGATAGTTCACTTTTACATCATGAATTTTAGTTAAAGTATCTTTTTTTTCTGAGTAATCTGTTTTCTCTTTACTTAATAGAGTCAATACCTTAGCTTTGTCAGCTTCTTTATTCTTTATTGTAGCTTCTCTTGTTATCTTTATATTATGTAATTCTCTGTACTCCGTATTCAATAGGTCATACTGAAGTGCTTGCGCATATGTAAAAACCCAATACGTCACAGGATATATAAATGCTATTACTAGTGAGGCCATAGTTAGAAGTATTATTTTACCACTTTCTCTTCGCATAAATTTTGGAGGGCGGTGATATGTTGTAAAGTTACAGTCATACTTTTGATCAACTCTGAGAGTAGTATAAATATGCATTAATGCATGTAATTGATCTATGTATATGCCGTCACTATCAAAACCATAATCAAACTCAAAATTAATAGACTTAACACTGAGTTCTGTTTCGCTCATTTCATCAAGTTTAGTTACAGTTTGAATTTGTGAACCTATGAAAATCTTTTC
>JBLIEY010000016.1:0-25877 GCA_047633475.1 Sulfurimonas sp. | reverse complement strand
CTGAATGAACACGCACAGGAGGAATCTCATCCATGTTATCTTTATAGATAACAAGATGTTCTTTCTGACCTTCTTTAAAAGCTTTAATTTTAAAATCACCAAATATTGAAGGTAAGTTTGCTACCTCTGAAATTTCTATCTTCACTTAATATACCCTACTTTTAACTTTAAAACGATAAAATAAAATTTCAAAATTATAGCTAAAAAAGGTTTATTATGTTTCAAAGATTTCGTAGAACTCGTTTAAATAAGCATCTCCGTGCATTAGTAAGAGAGACAAGTGTAAGTACAGATGACTTTATCTATCCACTATTTGTTCGTTCAGGTGAGGGTATAAAGACAGAAGTTGCATCTATGCCTGGTGTGTTTCAAATGAGTTTGGATGAAATTTTAAAAGAGTGTGTTGAACTTAAAAAACTTGGACTTTATTCTATTATTCTTTTTGGAATTCCTGATGTAAAAGACTCTATAGGTTCAGATTCTCTTTGTGAGCATGGAATTATTGCATCTGCTATTCGTGCTATTAAACAAGAACATCCAGATATGTTTGTTGTAACCGACTTGTGTTTTTGTGAGTACACTGACCATGGTCATTGTGGAATTATAGATGAAGCAAATGAAACTGTAAACAACGACGCAACACTTGAAATCTCAGCACAACAAGCACTTATTCATGCAAAAGCTGGAGCTGATATGATTGCACCTTCTGGTATGATGGATGGAATTATTGAGACTCTAAGAGATGCTCTAGATGCTAATGGATATGAAAACCTTCCTATTATGGCTTACTCGACTAAGTTTGCATCTGGGTACTATGGGCCATTCCGTGATGTTGCAGAATCAACGCCTAGTTTTGGTGACAGATCTTCATATCAAATGGATCCTGCAAACAGAAGAGAAGCTATTAACGAAAGTATTTCCGACGAACTCCAAGGCGCTGATATTCTTATGGTAAAACCTGCCCTTGCTTACTTGGACATAGTTCGCGAAATTAAAGATAATACTTCGCTTCCAATGGCTGTATATAATGTAAGTGGAGAATACGCGATGCTTAAACTCGCACAAAAACATGACTTAATTGACTATGAGAGAGTTGTTATGGAGACTATGATTAGTTTTAAAAGGGCAGGGGCAAATATTATTATCTCTTATCATGCTAAAGAAGTTGCAAAGATGTTATTAAAGTAAATTATTATAGAATAGGGATTATTTAAAATTTTGGGGACACCATATTAATGATGAGACATTTTTTAACACTAAAAGATTTTACTAAAGAAGAGATATTAGAGATCATAGATATTGGTCTTGATATCAAAAAAAATTTAAAATCTAATATATACAAAAAAGAACTTGAGAATCAAACACTGGCTATGATTTTTGAGAAGAGTTCAACTAGAACAAGAGTTAGCTTTGAGACTGGAATGTTTCAACTTGGCGGTCATGCTCTATTTTTATCAAACCGTGACATCCATTTAGGTCGCGGTGAACCTGTAAAAGATACAGCAAGAGTAATATCTAGCATGTGTAATATGGTCATGATAAGAACCTTTGAGCAATCAATGATAGAAGAGTTCGCATCTTACTCAAAGGTACCCGTTATAAATGGCTTAACAGACTCTTATCATCCGGTACAGCTTTTAGCTGACTACATGACTTTAGTAGAACACAATGCATGTGAAAATATTGTCTGTGCATATATTGGTGATGGAAACAACATGACACACTCATGGATGATGTTATGTGCTAAACTTGGGTTTGAACTTCGAATCGCTACACCAAAAGGTTATGAAGTTAATGAGACTGTTTTACAAGAAGCATTAGTTTTAGCTAAGCAAAGTGGAGCAGTTATTAAAACTATGCACAATCCTTTAGAAGCGGCTAAAGATGCTACTGTAATTACAACAGATACTTGGACTTCTATGGGTCAAGAAGAGGAAAAAGAAGAAAGAATCAAGATTTTTAAAGGCTTTATGGTTGATAAAAAGATGATGATGTTAGCTAAAGAAGATGCTAAATTTCTTCATTGTTTACCCGCTTATAGAGGCTTAGAAGTTAGTGAAGAGGTTTTTGAAAAACACTCAGAGATAGTTTTTAACGAAGCTGAAAATAGACTACATGCTCAAAAGGGCTTAATGGTTTGGTTAGATAAACAAAGAGATAAATAAGCTACTAAATTAGTAGCTTATTCCTGTTGCAGTTCTAATTTTTTCAATTATTGGTAGGGCAACTGTTCTTGCTTTGTCTGCCCCATTTTTTAGTATTTCTCTAACTTCATCTTGATTATTTTTATAATATTTACGTTTATCTCTAAACTCTCTAAAATACTCCCACATGATTTCTCCAAGGTAAACTTTAAAATGACCGTGACCTTCTCCACCTTTTTTGTATCTATCTTGAAGAGCTATTAGTTCATCACCTTCTAAAAATAGTTTTGCCATATTGTAAACATTGCAGTTTTCAAACTCTTTTGGTTCTTCTAGAGGAACATTTTCCGTCACAATTTTTTTAATTGTTTTGAGTTGTTGTTTTTCTTCACCAAATATATTTACCATATTCCCGTAACTTTTAGACATTTTTTGTCCATCTATTCCTGGAACTGTTTGAACACTTTCTTGTACGCGATACTCTGGCATCACTAAGATATCACCATATTCATTATTGAACTTTGTAGCTATATCTCTAGCGATTTCAACGTGTTGTATTTGGTCTTTTCCAACTGGAATAACTTCTGAGCCATAGATTAAAATATCTGCTGCCATAAGAACAGGGTATGAAAATAGTGAGTGATTTGTAGCTTGTCCACGAGCAGTTTTATCTTTGTAACTATGAGCACGTTCTAGTAATCCCATTGGAGTAAACCCAGATAGTATCCAATAAAGCTCAAGAACTTCTTTCACATCTGATTGAACCCAAAATGTTGATTTATTTGGATCAATGCCTAGTGCCATAAAGTCAGTTGCACATTGCATAGTAAGTTCGCCTAACCTTTTTCCGTCAGTTACGCTTGTCATTGCATGATAATTTGCAATAAAAGCAAAAGTGTCACTGTCTTTTTGAGCGTCGACCATTTGCTTTATGGAGCCAAAATAATTTCCAATATGTAAATCACCTGAAGGTTGAATTCCTGTAAATACTCGCATTTCTTAAAATCCTAAATTTTTTAATCATATTATACCAATCTCAGCTTTATTCTGTTATTATTTAAATATATATATGGTGGCTTAAACCACTACACATAAAGGATTTATCATGAACGTACAAATTCGCGCAAAAGAAATTACATTAACAAGTGACACTAGAGCTCATATAGAGTCTGCAATCGAAGGATTCTCAAAATATACATTGGATATAACTACAGTAAATGTAAATATTAAAGCTCAAAAGAATGCTGTTTCAATTGAATTTGATATTCATATAGCTCATTCTGAACCGGTTGTTATTAATCAAACTGATAATGATTTATCAACGGCTATAGATTTAGCAATAGAGAGAGCTTCTAAAGCACTTCGTCGATTACATACTAAAATTATAGATCACAATAAAGCTTCTATAAAAGATTTAGAAACTCTTGACGCATAGTCAATACTTAAACAGTGTACGTCCAAATTTGGGCGTACAAAACTACCCACATATCTACATATCCATATACTCATATTAGGAAATATATTTGAAATATTTAGTTTTACTATTTTTGTTTTTAAGTCTCAATGCAGACGAAAACTACTCTCTTAGACTAGCACACGGACAGGTCACTAATAGTGATTTTGGTGAAGTTATCTTTCTCGATTTACAGTCATATAACAAGGACTTAAAAGTCACATCTCTAGATGCTGGTTATCTTCTTAAAAAAGATGCCTTTGGTCTTCCTCTGGACTTTTATGCTAAGGGTGGTTTGTCTTATTTTGATGAAGCTGGATTACAAGATGATATTTATGAAGGAACTATATACATAAAAGCATATTGGAATATAGATTTTTTAAAAAATAGAGTTAGGTTAGGATTTGGGGAAGGTGCTTCATATACTAGTAATGTTCTTTATTATGAAAAAGAAGAAGCTTTACAAAACGCGGACAACAACTCTAAGTACTTAAACTATATAGATCTTAGTGTAGACTTTGATCTTGGCAGGTTAGTTAGATATGAACCATTGAAGGAGACTTATCTTGGAGTAGCTTTAAAACATCGTTCAGGTATATTTGGTTTGATTAATAATGTAGAGGAAGGCGGGTCTAACTATTATGTTTTCTCTTTAGAAAGGAACTTTTAAGCAAGTCATTGTAATTTTTAAATGTGTTAGTGTTCCAAAACTAAGTTTTGGAACTACCCTTTGCTCTATTTAAAGCTTCCGTGAACATTTTTATTCTAAAAATATTCCATACGCGTAAACTACCCTCAGCTTTGTTCTGAGCTCCCGTGAACACCTTTCTACGAAAGGTATTCCATACGCTCAAGCTGAGGGCATTATTTCTCGCCGCGCTTCTTAGCTTTAAACAGAAGTGGTGTCCCTGTAAAATTAAACGCTTCTCTCATCTTATTTGTTAGGTAACGTCTATATGTAAAGTGAAGACCACTTGGTTTGTTCATAACAATAGCTATCTTAGGTGGTCTACTTTCATACTGAGTTGCATAATATATACGAATGACTTGGCCACTAACACTTGGCAGTGTATGACGACGAAGTGCAAGTTCAACAACTTCATTTATTTTTGAAGTTGGAATTCTTTGAGAGTAGTTTTCATTTATTTCTAAAATCATATCGTGAAGTTTTTCAACTCTTAAGTGTGATTTTGCAGATAAAGTGATAATTGGAGCATATGCTAAGAATTTAAATCTATCACGAATCTCTAGTATGATTTTGTCATGATCTTCTCTTTTAGCAATATCCCATTTATTTAAAACAATAATAGATGCTAGTCTATTGCTATCTACAAGTCCAGCTATTTTTTCATCAAGATCTAAAAAAGGTTCACTTGCATCTAGTACGATCAAAGCCATATTTGAGTTATCGAGCATCTCGGTTGTTCTCATTAGAGCGTATTTCTCTATTCCTAGTATTTTACCACGACGACGAAGACCTGCAGTATCTACAAATGTAATTTGTTTATCTTTGTATTGAACTGTCTCATCAATAGGATCGATTGTTGTTCCTGCAACTGAGCTAACAACAGAACGTTCTTCTCCAAGAAGTGCATTTAGAAGTGAACTTTTCCCTACATTTGTACGACCGATAATTGCAATTTTTATATGGTTAACATCCTCTTCATCAAACTCTTTAATACGATCATTATTTCCATAAATAGTGTCATCTATAATAACACCATCCATTTCATCATCATCCCAGTAAGTAAAGCCATCATCTTCTTCATCATTATGATTGTGATTTGCGAAGAAGTCTTCATCATCTATCTCTGGTTCTATTACTTGAATATCACTTTCTTCTTCATCTTCATCTTCTTTAACTATATCACTATCAGGAACTTTTGAAGAGATCCATTCTAATAATTCGACTGTATTTCTATTGTGAGCTACAGAGATTCCAAAGATTGCATCTGTACCGAACTCATAAAAGTCCCAAAGTTTTTCTTTCATTTTATCGTTATCTATTTTGTTTACAATAAGCGCCATATCTTTGCCCATTGCCTGAAGCTCATAAAAAAGTTTTTTATCTTCATCTTCAGGTAGACCTTTCCCATCAACCATATATAAAATTATGTCAGCTTTGTATGCAGCTTTTAAAGACATCTCTTTTATTTTGTCAAAAAGTTCACATCCTTTGTCTAATCCACCAGTATCTAAAAGTTGCACTTCTTTGTTAAGAATGATTGCAGTTTTACGTTTTACATCTCTGGTTGTTCCAGCTAAGTCAGAAGTAATAGCATCTCGTTTTTTTACTAAACGATTAAAAAGAGAGCTTTTTCCGACATTCGGACGACCGATAATTGCGATTTTTTTCATGATGAGAACCTTGTTATATATATAGAAGTAGAAATATTTATGGAATTATATCTAATTAAGAGGGGATTGAAAGATAGCATTTTGAAATTCTCCCAAAAGTGAGCCGTTTCAGTCCATTACCATCCATATAAAAAGCTCACCTGAGATTTTATCTTGGTAGATTTTTTCTATATGAGCAGTGATTTTACTTTTGGATTGGTATGAAGCATTTACATCCATTTGTGTATTTGCATTACCATTTTTATAACTTTCTTGTTTTGTTAGATTCATATTTACTTCAACCCCTTGTTGAAGGGAAAGTTCATCTAAAGCTCTAGTTATAGCAAGTTTTCTTTGAGTAGATGTTTTTTGGTCGTAGGTTTGCATGGAGCTACCAACTGCACCATTTTTACCATCTTGGTTTGGATTTAGTATCCAAGTTGGCATAAAACTTTTAGTCGGAGCAGGTTGAGTACTACAACCTGCGAGTATAAAGATTAAAAGTAATAAGGAACGAGAGAGTTTATTCATTAATCAGTTGGGAACTCTTTTTCTAAGCCTTCTAAAGCATTTTTAGATTGAAATTGTTGCCATAGAGCTTGGTCATTTTTGAAACTAGTTTTAATAGCAGCCTTTACTTCACCGTTAACTGTAGCTTCTGGAACAGTAACTAGCATATAAAGTGTACCTGATGGAGCAGTCCAAGCATCAACACCTTTTGAACCTTGTAAATCAACTTTTGCAACTTGTTTAGAAACAGCAGTATTTACTTGATCTACAGTCTCACCATCGGCAACACCAGTTGTGCGAGTGAAAGTTTCAACCTTGTCTTTTACTTGAGACTTGATTTGTTGTGCTAAGTCTGAACGACCATTAGCTAGAGCAACTCTTCTCATATGACCCATGCCTGCAGCACTTTTCTGAGCTATACCAACACCAGCATAAGCACCTTCAACCATAGGAATACAAGTCCATTTAGGAGCTAATACATTTTCTTGTTTACAACGATTGTCAAATTCTGTTTGTTGTGTTGCTGCTGGAGTACTACTACACCCTGTAATTGTTGCAGTAACTATCCCCACTAATACTATTGACGATAAAGTTTTAATCATTTTATATCCTTGTTATGTTTGTTTTGATAGTTGATTATACAATCAACTATCTTAAATATTATTTACTAATATTATTTACTCTTTAGTTGGAAATTCCTTATCCAACTTTTTAGAATAATTTTTAGACTGAAACTTTTCCCATAAAACACTATTACCTTTTAGGCTATTTATTACAGCTTCTTTAGCAATACTATTTACAACGTCCTCTTCAAGAGTAACGTGCATATATAAAGTACTAGATGGGGCAGCCCAATTTCCAATACCTACTGAAGTACTTAAATCTACTCTTAAAATCTCTCTTGAAATATCTGCATTTATATTAGAAGCAGTATCAGTGTCACCTAACTCTGCTTCAAGAATGAAATTTTTAACTTTATCCTTAACGTCTGCTTTAATATTTTGGGCTAAATTTCTACGTCCTTCAAATAATGCAAGGCTTTTAGTCTTTTCTGTACCAGATGGACTTTGTGCAACAATACCTATAGAAGCATAATAACCTTCGACATATGGTTCGCAAATCCATTGAGGAGCTTCAACATTTTCTCGTTGACAACCTTCAATTTTTGATTCTTGTTTAAGTGATTTTCCATCTAGTCCTCTTGTGCTGAGTAAAAAACATCCAGTAAGAGAGAAAGCTATAACAAGTGTTAAAGCAAAAGTTGATACGTTTCTAAGCATAAATTTCCTTTTTAAAATAATGCTTAATTATACTGTTATTAGTCTTAAATAATATTTATCAACAAGTTTATCTATTCGTTTTTGAGACCTATAAAGTCAAATATCCCTAATTGTTTTATTTTAGAGGCTTGATGAAGCGCAGTCTGAAGTTTTGCATCTTGGTAACTTTTTCTTGATTTGCCTACAAAAGTGTGTTGTCTAAAAAGTAGCTTATTTTTCTCAGAATCAAAAAGGACATATTTTACTAAATTGCTACTAACCATAAAACTATAATCTTGTGAATTAGTAGTTTGTGAACTAATTATAAGTTTAAAAGTATTGTCGTCTTTTGTTCCTCTTTCTGTTCTCAAGCCTTCTTTTTGAATGGCTTCTTTTATGCTCTTGGTATATATTCTTGAATTCCCGTCACTTAGAATGTAAACGTGTATTTGGGATTGTAGTTTTTTATATTCATCATCAAGCAGTTTAAGCAGTTTAAACTCATTATCTGCGCTATACGTTGCTATACTAATTTTCTCAAAAGCTATTTGAGAAGCTAATGTTGTGTATTGGCTCATAAGTGGTTTTATGTTTGCATATCTTTGTATAGGCATAGAATCTTTAGAAAGGTTATATTGCTTTTCTAGCTCTTTAAACTTTATGTCAGATATATGTTTTATTTTTTGAAAAAGTTCTTCTCTAGGTACTGAAAGAAGTATTAAGACTTCTCCATTAAATACTTCAGATTTTTCTATTCTTGCATACATCATTGATAGTTTATTGCATAAGTTATTATTACTTTTCATAATTTCTTCAAGTATTTTGGGACTAGATGCAAGCATATGGTTTGTTGTTTGAAAAGAAGCATCTAGTTCGGTATTTATATTTTTTCTGAGGGCATTAATAGCTAAATTTTTTGCTTTCATCTTGTTCTGTGCAGATGCTACAGCATAAAAATTTTTGTAGTCTTTTGGAGGATTCGTGTACCAAGAAGGTATTTGTTGTGGTTTAGGATTAGAGCATCCTGCAAACAGAGCAATTATTAGAATAATTAAGAGATTTTTGTACATGTTTTTTCCAGATTTTTTTAAATTTTACCTAAAAAAATCTTAATTTGTGTGACTTTCATATTCTTTATTTAAAGTTTGTTTCATAAATATAAGCAGATATTTCTTTTAATGATTCCATATCATAGTGAAGCAATGGCATAAGTTTATATTTCTTTACAGCTTCAAGCATTATGGATGTTTCTTCTTTTGGGTTGTTAACCCAAGTAGACATAAACTCTACAAAATCTTCTTTGTTTGGAAATGCAGCTAAGTATTTTTCTTTTACTTGCATAATTGAAGGGGCAGAGACAGCTTTTGTCTCAAAGTGGCAAGTTGTACAGTTTCCATGAAACAAAAGTGAACCAAGATCACTCCCATACACGTTTAGTCCACATATAAGTAGAATAATTATACTTTTTATTTTTTTACCTTTTTTATCATCTCATATGCTTGATTTATTTCTTGAGTTTTAGCTGTTGCTTCTTTCATGTATGCTTCACTTTTGCCTTGAGACTTAATGATATCTGGGTGATATTCTCTTATGAGTTTTCTGTATGCTTTTTTAACTACACTGATGTCATCGCTTTCATTTACCCCTAAAAGCTTATATGAATCTGAGATGTTTGCTTTTGGTTGTATGTTTTTCATTATTTTTTCAAACTGTTCAAAAATTGCATGATAAGCATTAGGATCAAATTCAAAAGCCGCCGCTATAGTTTGTAAAACAATATCTTCACTCTCTGACACCTCGCCATCTATAAAGGCTAACTGTATTAAAAACCCCATAAACTGTTGTTGTTTAGCTCTATCTCTTTTTATAGCCTGTCCAAGTTGGTGAGCAATATCTTGAATATTGTCACTTCGATCTTTTTCTTGGTTAAAAATTTCTTTTAAAATTTCTTTTGTTTTCTCAGGCTCAGGAAAAACATTTGATATATCATCAAACATGATGCTAATCAGTTGTGCTTCTAGTGCATCTACTCTGCCATCAGCCTTAGCAACTTTTGCAACAAGTGCAACAAATAAGCCCAAATCACTTTTTACTAGTGACTCTTTTGAAACTGAAAAGTTTTTAAAAGCTGCCTGAGAGTACGCTGTATACTTAGAATAACTTTTAAATATCCAATAAAAAACCCCACCCACGATGATTAGTAATAATAAATTTCCCATAATAGTCCTTGATTAATCATACAATTATACGAAATACAAGTTAATAGCTTGCTATAATTGCATTAATGAAAATAATAAATATGATTAACAATTTAAATAGTGGTGTAAAATATATGCTTATTGCGTCGTTTACATTTGCTCTAATGGGTGCATTTGCAAAACTTGCATCTGAGCATATGTCTTCACTGGAAGTAGTCTTTTTTAGGAATCTTTTTGGAGTAATTATCTTAGGTTATACCATATATAAAAAACCTATGACACATATTGGTGGAAAGCCATTTTTACTTCTCTTTCGCGGTACAATGGGTTTTACAGCGCTTTTAGCTTACTTTTACAATATTGCAAATATTCCTCTTGGAGATGCTGTTACCTTTAGTAAAACTGCTCCTATATTCACAGCTATTTTTGCATGGTTCTTCTTAAAAGAAAAACTATGTGCATCTGCATGGTTTGCTGTATTTATTGGGTTTGGAGGAATTATACTCATTACTGAGCCAAGTGCCATTGGTTTTACGAAGTATGATTTACTTGGAATATTTAGCGGAGTTGGAGCGGCTTTGGCATACACTTCCGTAAGAGAACTTAGAAAGTTCTATGATACGAGGGCCATTGTTTTATCTTTTACTCTAATTGGAACGATTGGACCAATAATTCTTTTTATACTATCTGAATATTTTGTAAACCCAGACCTTGATTTTATGTTAGGTAAGTTCGTAGTGCCCAGTGGTATAGTTTGGTTTTATGTAATTGGTTTAGGTATTTTAGGAACTTCATCTCAATACTTTATGACAAAAGCATACGGAGAAACAAAAGCAGGAATAGTTGGAGCTGTAAGTTATACAAATATTGTTTTTGCTATTTTTGTAGGTTTACTTTTAGGTGATTCACTACCAAATCTAAGTACAACATTTGGTATTGTACTAATTGTTTTTGCCGGAATAATGGTGGCAAGAGCTAAGTAAATTTATATTAATACCATTATGCTATAATCACTCTTTATTTTTAAACGATATTATAGAGGTATTTAATGGTATTACTAACAGGACCTTGCGTCATTGAGAGTGAAGAAAATATATTTAAAATTGCTAAGGCTTTAGAACCTTATCATGCAGATGAATCTATAGATTTTTATTTTAAAGCTAGTTTTGACAAAGCAAACAGAACCTCTTTAGAAAGCTTTCGTGGGCTTGGAATGGATGAGGGTTTAAGAATCCTTCAAAAAGTTAAAGATGATTTTGGATATAAAATTGTTACAGATGTACATGAATCTATACAAGTTCCGACTGTTGCAGAGGTAGCCGATATGCTCCAAATTCCAGCATTTTTATGTCGTCAAACAGATTTGTTAGTAGCTTGTGCAAAAACTGATGCTAAAATCAACATCAAAAAAGGGCAGTTTTTAAGTGGTGATGCTATGATTTATCCTGTTCTAAAAGTACTCCAAACCAGAGGCTGTAATGAAGCAACCTATGAAAATTCTTTAAAACATGGAGTTTATCTTTGTGAGAGAGGAAACTCTTTTGGTTATGGAAATATGGTCGTAGATATGAGGAACTTAGTAACTATGAGAAATTTTGCACCAGTTATCTTTGACGCAACTCACTCTGTTCAGATGCCAACGGCAGTAGGCGGCAAAACAGGCGGGGATTCTTCAATGGTTCCATATCTTGCATCTGGAGCTGCAGCAGTTGGAGTAGATGGTTTCTTTATGGAGACACATTTTGACCCAAGCGTAGCATTAAGTGATGGTCCAAACATGATAAAACTAGATGAGCTAGAAGCTCTTGTAGTAAAAATTAAGAAAATTCAAGAAATAAAATAAAATTAAGGAAAATAGATGAAGTTAGTTGAAGGTAAATTAAAAGTTATTAATGGCAAGAAAATTGCAATTATTAGTACAAGATGGAATCACTTTATTGTTGATAGATTAGTTGAGGGTGCTGAGGATGCATTCAAACGCCATGGAGGAGATGAAGATGAACTTACTCATGTCCTTGTTCCTGGAGCATTTGAACTTCCAATGGTTATTGACCAGGTTTTAGCATCTGGAAAGTACGATGCAGTTTGTGCTTTAGGTGCAGTTATCCGTGGAGCAACTCCTCACTTTGATTATGTTTCTGCTGAAGCAACTAAAGGTATTGCTACTATGAGTCTTAAGTATCAAAAGCCAGTTTCATTTGGTCTTCTTACTACTGACAGTATCGAGCAAGCTATAGAAAGAGCTGGTACAAAAGCCGGCAATAAAGGTTTTGAAGCAATGACAACTGTTATTGAGATGCTAGACCTATATGAGAATATCTAATGGCAACTAGACATCACGCTAGAATGGCAGTTGTTAGTCTGCTATACGCTTATGACTTAGGTAATGGAAGTATTGCTGATTATTCAGAAGAGATTTTGGAAGAAAAAAAAATTCGTAACAAACAAAAAGATTTTGCACTGGCACTTTTTTCGGGTGTAATGGAAAATCTTGAAGCTTGTGATAAGTCAATAGTTGAACACTTGAAAGAGTGGGATTTTGAAAGACTTGGAAGCATCGAAAGAGCTACCCTTAGACTTGCAACTTATGAGATTCTTTTTGGTGAACTTGATTCTGCGGTTGTTATTAATGAAGCAGTTGAAATTACAAAAGCTTTTGGTACCGAGCAGTCTCCTAAGTTTATAAATGGTGTTCTTGATGCTATATCAAAAGATAAGCCTGAATAATTTATGAATAAAATTGCTTTTTTCTTTTTTCTTTTTGCATCTATACTTTTTGGCGCTAACGAATGTATAGTTTGTCATAAAGGGATTGCAGATATCAGAGACAAAAACTCTGATATGATGAAAGCTATTTTAAAAGTTGCCCAAGAAGCTGGGCACATAGGTAATGATTGTATTGTTTGCCATGGTGGAAATCCATACAACAAAAGTGTTGAATATGCTCATAAAGGTACTGTAAAGTATTTTAAAAATCATAAAGGTCCTAAAAGTTATTATCCGACTCCAGCAAGCACTAGTGTAAATGAAAATACTTGTGGGTTATGCCATTCAAATCAAGTAAATGCTCAAACAAACTCTCTAATGATTACCGAGCAAGGCAAGATGCAAAGGGCTATGTGGAATTTTGGTGCAAAAGAGAGTTATAGCCATAGGGAAGAAACTTACTACACCAACAATTCAGATAATCCAGATAAACGTTTTGGCACTGATGCATACAAAAAGTATATGCAAAAACTTGTAACTTTAGAACCAGAAATCTTTTTAAAAGAAATCCGCCAACTCTCTGCTACACCAACTATAGACGAGATTCATAAAAACCCATCATTAGCTATTTATACTTATCTTAATGAAAAAAAATCAAGCAAAAATAATTTTAGCAAAAAAGGATGTGAATCTTGTCATATTCCTTATTCAAAAGCTGGAACAGTCTTAACTCATCAGATCCAAAGTTCAAGAAAAGTAAAAGTAAGTGTTAACGAGATAAACTATTCAGGTGTTCCTGTTGCTTCTTGTTCGGCTTGTCATAAAGATGAAAAAAGCATAGCTCTTTCATATCAAGGTTTAATGCAAGTAGGAAATGAAAACTCAAAGCAGTATCTACATATGAAAGATGATATTCACTTCAAAAAAGGAATGTTATGTCAAGATTGCCATACTTCAAACGACTTGCATGGTGATGGTTTTTTAAGTGCAACTAATTCAGCTTCAGTAGAGATTGAGTGTCAGGATTGTCATGGTACAACTAAAAAATACCCTTGGGAACTCCCTATTGGTTATTCTGATGAATTTAACAAGACTGTTGCAAGCGGTGCTGCTAGAGGTGTGGGCAAAAGTATAGCTGAGTATCTAAAACAGGGTTATGTTGCTGCAGCACAAGATGGTTATATTTTAACAGCGCGTGGAAATCCACTTCCAAAAGCGGTTAAAAAAGGTAACAAAATTATTCTGCATCTTGCATCTGGAAAAGATATAGAGTTAAAACCTTTAAAGCTTTTAAAAAAGAATAAAGAACTTTCCAAAAATGCATTAATTGCCATGGATGTTATAGACTCGCATACTACAAATATGGAATGTTATACTTGTCATGCTACTTGGGCACCACAGTTTTATGGTGGTAACATTAAAGTTGATTACTCAGTATCCCCAAATGCAAAAGTTACCCAGAGTAAAAGTTTTATAAGATGGGAAGAACCTTCTCTTGCACAAAATGCAGAGGGAAGGATATCTCCTGTTGTTCCTCAAAACCAAACAAGTATATCAGTTATTGCTAAAGATGGCAAAGCTCTTCTTAAAAATCATATATTTAAAAAAGAAAATATTATAAATATGGCACCTATTCAGCCTCATACGATTCAAAAAGAGTCAAGAACTTGTGAATCTTGTCATGTTTCTGATAAAGCATTAGGTCTTGGAATTGGAGGAGTAATAAATGATTACTCTAAGTTTATAGATGAAAATACAACTGATCTGATGACTCTTACAAATTATGGAAGACTCTCCGGAGCTTTAAGTAAAGAGCAAAGAAATAAACTTGACCGTAGAGGTCTTTGTCTCTCCTGTCATGAAGATATACCTACTGGTGATTTAGCAGTTTCAGCAATGATTCACATAGCAGATATGGCGGAAATAAAAATAGATAAAAAAATGCATACTAGCATCTTGAACAAACTCTTAAGTATTGCAGCTTGGGCTCAAGTTTTAGGTGTACTTTTTATAAGTATGCTTATAATGTTTGCAATATATATAATGTTCTTAAAAAAAGAGCCAGTAAACCCTAGAAATGAAGGTTGGAAATAATGAAAAAAATGATACTTGTCGTAGCACTTGCTACGTCACTTTTAGCGAATGATATAATTGTTAAAGAAAGTCAATGTAGTGTTGATAAAACAGTTGATAATTTGAAAAAAATTATGCAAGCTAAAGGCTTGAGTGTATTTGCAACTATTGACCATCAAGCCAATGCTAAAGCGATTAGCATGAAAATGCGTCCAGCAAAATTACTTATATTTGGAAACCCAAAACTTGGAACTGCATTAATGAAACAAGATATTCAAATGGGACTAGATTTGCCTCTTAAGATTTTGGTTTATAAAGATGAAGATTCAAAAGTTAAATTTGCTTATAGAGACGGATCTTGGTTAGCAAAGAATCATACACTAAATGCACCGAAAAAGATTGCAAAAATCAATGGTGCTATGGATAAAATAACTACTAAAGCGGGATTATGCAAAAAAGATTAACAAAAGAAGAAGCATTAGATTTAATAAAAAATGCTGACTTAAAAGAACTCGGGAAAATGGCATCTGCTCGTAAGAAAGAGCTTCATCCAAAAGGAATTACAACTTTTGTTGTAGATAGAAACATAAACTATACAAATATCTGTTGGGTTGACTGTAAATTTTGTGCTTTTTATAGACATGAAAAAGATGCAGATGCTTATGTGCTTACCTTTGATGAGATAGATGCAAAGATAGATGAACTTCTAGAGATAGGAGGAACACAGATTCTTTTTCAAGGTGGAGTTCACCCAAAACTAAAAATAGAGTGGTATGAAGATTTAGTTGAACATATTCACACTAAATATCCGGCTATAACAATACATGGATTTTCTTCTATTGAGATAGACTATATAGCTAAGATTTCTCGTATTAGTGTTGAAGAAGTTTTACAAAGACTTAAGGTTAAAGGTCTTGCATCTATACCTGGTGCAGGAGCTGAGATACTTAGTGATAAGGTTCGTGATATTATTGCTCCTAGAAAAATCGACTCTGAGGTTTGGATAGATATTCATAGAAAAGCTCATAAGCTTGATATTATGTCAACTGCGACTATGATGTATGGAACAGTTGAAAGTGATGAAGATATAGTTGATCACTTTGATATGATTAGAAAACTTCAGGATGAAACTGGAGGATTCCGCGCTTTTATTATGTGGAGTTTTCAAGGAAAAAATACTGAACTTCTAAAACTTATTCCTGATATGGATAAACCATCTTCAAACAGATACTTAAGACTTTTGGCAGTTGCTAGACTTTATCTTGATAATGTAGCAAATATTCAAAGTTCATGGGTTACTCAGGGCGCTTATATTGGTCAGATGGCTCTTAGATTTGGTGCAAATGATTTAGGCTCAACTATGATGGAAGAAAATGTTGTAAGTTCTGCTGGAGCATCTTACTCAATGGCAAAAGAAGAAATGGTAACTCTTATTAGAGATATCGGTGAAATACCTGCTGTGAGAAACACAGCTTATGAAACTTTAGAGAGATTTGCATAAATATGATAAAAATAATCTTTACATTACTAATAACAGGACAAATAATAATGGCAGCTACAATACAATATATTGAGACAAATGGTTTAAAAGTACCTGTAATTTTTGAAGAGGATAAAAGACTTCCTCTTGTAACAATGCAGTTTATTTTTCAAAATAGCGGAAGTATAACAGATACTACAAAAGCTGGAGTTTCAAGATTTAGTGCGAGAATAATGGGAGAGGGAACTAAAGCTCTTGGTTCATCAGCTTTTGCTGAATCTTTAGAGAGCAAAGCTATTCATATTTCTTCTTCAGCCGGAAAAGAAACTTTTGTTATGGAAGTTGGATGCTTAAAAGAAGAGTTTGAAGAGGGATTAAATAAATTTAGTGCTTTACTAAAAGATCCTAATTTTTCTGATGAAGCAATGAGTAAAGTTAAAACTACAACAATAGGTTCACTTAGCTCACAAGAAAATGATTTTGACTATGTAGCATCTAATGAGTTAAAGGCAGTTTTATTTAAAGATACTCCACTTGCAAACCCTGCATCTGGAACTTTGAAAAGTGTTGAGAGTATAGAACTTGATGATGTAAAAGCTTTTGTTAAAGAACATCTTGTTAGCTCTAGACTAATTGTTGTTATTGGTGGAGATGTAGATATTGACAATGTTAAAGTTAGTATTGAGAAAATAATCAAAAGTATGCCCAAGGGTGAATTAGCTCCTTTAGCTTACTACGATATTACTACAAAAGCTTCAGAATCTGTTTTAAAAAGAGATACACAACAAGCATATGTATATTTTGGTTCACCGTACAATATTAAGTATAATTCAGAGGATTATTACAAGGCTAGAGTTGCTACTTTTATTTTAGGAACAGGTGGTTTTGGTTCACGTCTAATGGAAGAGATAAGAGTTAAAAAAGGTCTTGCATACTCTGCATATGCAAATGTTAGTGTGAGTAAATCAAGTAATTATATGTCAGGTTATTTACAAACTAAACTAGAATCTTTAGAAGATGCTCAAAAAACTGTTAAAGAAGTAGTTGCAGAGTTTGTAAAAAATGGTGTTACAGAAGAAGAGTTAGAACAGACTAAACTGTTTCTTCTAGGTTCTGAACCTTTAAGAGTTGAGACAATGGGTCAGAGACTAAATCGAACTTTTATGGACTTTTATAAAGGTAAAGAATTAGGTCATTCAGTTAAAGAGTTAGAGTTTATAAAAGAATTGAAACTAAAAGATTTAAATGCATTTATTAAAAGCCATAAAGAAATTTTAGAAATGAGTTTTGCAATAGTTACAAAATAATTATTGCAATTTGCAATATTTTTATATGAGGTTTAAAAAAAGAGGTAGTATTAGTAACTCAAGGAAATGAAATGAACCTCACTAAAGATATACAAACAAAGTTTAAAAAACTAGCTGTGAACTCTTGGTGTGAACTTGCCCTACATATTCCACACTCCTATGAAGACCTCACTCTTCATAGTACAATCCAAATCGGTAAAGCCCAGCTTATAGATGCAACAGTTGAGTCAGTCTTCCGTGCCCCAAATTCAATCCAAATAACTTTTTTCTCTCATAACTTAGGACATACGATTAATGGTATTTTATTCCGTCCAAAGCCATATATGATGCATCAGTTCAAAGTTGGAGATCGAGATTATTTTTATGGCGTGATAGATTGTAAAACTGGAAACTGTAGTATTGCAATGCCGAGAAAAACAACTAGTGTCGGCGCTATTACTCCAAAGTACAAATCAGCTCTTAGAAGCGATGTAATGCTTCGTCTAGTACAAAACAACCTAACTCTAGAGAACTTACTCTGTGAAGGCTTAAAAGAAGAGATAGCACATGAAATACTTAAGCTTCACTTTCCCACTACACTTGTCAATCTAAAAGAGTTAGATTCTAAAACTATAGATGCGCTGAAATATTTAGAACTATTTACTTACATGAAAGAACTCTCAGGAAAAAGAAGATACTTCGAACCAATAATAAGTGTAGATGCAGACTATATAAAATGGGCTTCTTCACTTCCTTTTAAATTAACTAATGAGCAAGTAGAAGCTATAGATGATGTTAAAAAAGACTTTGCAAAAGATGTCGCATCTAGACGTATGATAGTTGGTGATGTTGGTAGTGGTAAGACAATGGTGATTTTAGCTGCAGCATTTATGATGTTTCCAAGTCGAGCAATATTAATGGCTCCAACTACAATACTTGCAAATCAACTTTTCGAAGAAGCTCAAAAGTTCTTGCCAGATGCTAAGTGTGTGCTAGTTAGTAATAAAACTAAAAAAATTGATTTAACTGAGTTTGATTTTATAATAGGAACTCATGCCCTTTTATACAGAGAGCTTCCAGATACAGGCCTTGTAATGGTAGATGAACAACATAGATTTGGAACTGCTCAAAGAAATATGTTGGAAAAATTAGTTAGCAGTGGCAAAAAGAAACCACACTTTTTACAATTTAGTGCAACACCAATTCCAAGAACTCAGGCTATGATAGAAACGGCAAATATTGATGTAAGTCTTATAACTTCCACCCCATTTACTAAAGACATAACAAGTAAAGTAATTCATAAAAATGATTTTAAAGATTTACTACAACATATAGAAGAAGAGATAAGTAAAAATAATCAAGTGCTACTAGTTTACCCATTGGTTGAGCAGAGTGAGGTTTTGGATTATCAGAGTATTGAAGAAGCACGAGGATATTGGGAAAATAAATTTAGCAATGTATACGTAACTCATGGAAAAGATAAACAAAAAGAAGAAGTTTTACTGGAGTTTAGAGAAAAAGGAAATATACTTATTGCTACGACAGTAGTGGAAGTTGGGATATCTTTGCCAAAACTTACTACAGTAGTAATTGTTGGAGCTGAGAGGCTAGGGCTTTCCACACTTCATCAACTAAGAGGTAGAGTTAGTAGAACAGGTTTAAAAGGTTACTGTTATCTATATACAAATCAAAGTGCATCTGATAGACTAGAAAGATTCGTAAATACTACGAGTGGTTTTGATATTGCAAATCTAGATTTAAAGTTTAGAAAAAGTGGTGATTTACTTAAAGGTTCATCTCAAAGTGGAAGTCAGTTTAAATGGGTAGATTTGGCAGAAGATTTTGAAATAGTCAATAGTGTGAAAAAAGATTTGAATTAAATTCTGTCTCATAGAGACTAGCTTTTAGGAAGGTTAAGCAATCAATGGCTGAAATGGGGTAAAAGGAATTACTTCCTTTTACTGGACTACTAATATAAGCCGAATCTTCCGTCGTTTCTTTTGTAAAGAACGCGAGTTTTGCCTTCGTTATCTAAGAAGATTTCAAACATTTTATTATTTTCTTTTAAGTCGTTTAGAACATCTTCAACTTCACGAGGTTTGTAAAGATCGAGTTCAACTGGTACAATTTCGTCTTCGATAGCTTCAGTTTCTTCTTTAACTGTTACATTCTCTGCTTTGATTTCATTAATACCAACTTTACGATGACTAATGTCTTTATCATGCATACGACGTAAAGCTTTTTGTGCTCTAGCAATAGCTAAATCAACAGCAGCATATAAATCGCCATCATTTTGTTTAATGATTACAGAGTTCTTATGTGCGAGGTTAATAACAAACTCAACTACAGAACGTTCTTGTCCTTTTTTTGTTTGAGTAGATGCAACAACATTTACAGAAATAATATCCATATTGTATTTAGTTAGTGTCTCAATAGATGTATTCATATGAGCTTTAATTGGCTCAGTTAGTTCTAATTGTCTTCCGGTAAGAGAAATATTCATAATTCTGCCTTTATTGTTATTAGTTCACAAAAGGAATAAACTTCCTTTCGATCGCTTTGACCACGATGGGCCCTAAAATTAATTAGTTAATTAATTATAGCACTAAAAGGTTTATGTGAAACTATAATTTTTGGATGCTTCTTCTAAAGTATCGGATTGGTTCGGTTGAAATATTTAAATCAGTTACAACAATATCCATAATTATAGTTCCATCTGAATCAGGATAAGTTGTTGTAGCAAAATATTTTATATTTCCAGATGGTGCATTTGTTGAGCATGATGTCCCAGCATAAGATACATAACGCATAGTTACGTCTATGTTAAACATATCGTTATGATTGAAATTTATATTTGCTAAGCTACATGGGCTTTGTTGAGAAGCTTTAAGTATAGCGTACTCAGCAGCACTGTGAGATAATAAAGTTGCTTGTTCATAAAGGTATAAATCCGTAGTTCTTTTAGATGTTTTAGTCGTTAAGGCCAAAGAAAGAGCCATTATAGTTGAAATAACAACAAGCACAGTAATCGCCATAATTATAGCCATACCATTTTTGTGAGTTGTTCTTAATATACTGTTTTTTCTTTGCATATTGAATACTCCTCGTTAGTAATTAAATCATTTTTTGTACATATTTGTATTTTAATTAAAGAGCCTGCTGCTCTAAATTGGAACGAAGATACATTGTGCATTATAAGATTTTTTTCAACACCAATGCCTGTATCATCATACTGCTCACCTTTCCATGGTTGGTAGTTATGGTATAAATATAGATCATTATTACCAGTTGTTGAATTGCTTTCTAATGAAACTGCATAAGCGGTCCATGCTAATTTATAGTACTCGGTTGCAGAGACCCCAGTGTATCCTCCTACGCTTGCTGCTGGAGGAACAAATTTATTAATACTTGTAGTACTATTTATAGGATAAATTTCTACATTAGAAAGAGTGTTAAACTCCGTTACATTTCCATCCCATCCCCATTGATTATTTCCTGTATAAGTCCCTACAAAATATATAGCCGCATCGTTTATCGTAGAATTATTATTGGATAATATTTTTATCAGGTTGTCTATGCTTGTTGTATTTGTTTCTAGTGATGTAATCTGAGTTGCATTTGTTTCAGTAGTATTTAAATCTATTACTCCACTCCACCTTTCATCAATATAGCCCTCAATATCTGTTCCTATCCACTCTAAAACAGTTGCATTAGCATCTGAACCAGAGTCTAGTGTTCTAAAGTTAGTATCACTATTATTTCCAAGAGTTTCTGGACTTCTATAAATTACAGACTGTTTGATTCTATGCTCAAGTCTTTTACTTATAAGTTCTGTAGCATATGCACTATTTGCTTGAAGTTCATTATTTACTTTTGAGAAAATAAAACTTTTATATGCTTGTGCTAAAAATTCAACACCAAATTTTGCTAAGATTCCCATGATTACAATGACAAAAATAAGTTCGATCATTGTAAAAGCTTTATGTTGTTTAGGATTAAGACTCATAATGACGTACTCGCAGGTACAACTTCACCAATATTTGTACTGTATGCTCTAAGAATGATTAAAGTACTTCCATCATCAGGGTCAATAATTTTGTATTCTAACTGTTTAACATTTTCGTTGCTTGATTCAGCACTGTTTAGTGGAACATAAGTATTTCCAGAAATACATTGCGTGACTATAAGAGTGCTTTTATAGTTTTGTTTATAAGAATTTGCTGATGCACCAGTACCAACTAGAATTGATGTTGGTGTAGAATAGGCCGCCGTGTCTATAGAACTTCCACTTGCACTTGCGGCATTATCTGGTCTAATTGTAAGATCGCTTAGGCACTTTCTGTTTATATTTCCAGGCCTATTATTAGAGGCAGATGTACATCCTCCAGTACTTGTATTTATAACTTTTGACAATTCGCTTATATTTAAATCATCTGTAGAACGTTCATCCCAAGTATATGTTGTAGCTTCATTAAGTTGAGCTGAAGCAGCAAAAACAGCTTCTTGAAGAAGGTTTTTCTCTATACCAGATGAAGTCACTTGAGTCATCATCGGTAAGGACATTACTGAGATTGCAATAATAACTATAGCAAATATTAACTCTATCATTGTAAAAGCTGTTTTTTTCATTTTACCTCTTACCATAAGATTCTCTTGCTAGTTCTGTTAGCACTTTGAGTTTTTGTACTAGTATTACTTTCATTTTTACCACTCCATCCTTCAGTAATAAAGTTAAAGTTAAAAGTGTTATAAGTTGCACTTGCATCGTTTTCGTTATATATCAACCAAGGAGAAGGAGTATGTTTTAAATTTGCTTCTTTCACATAACCGTCATTACCATTGTAGTTCAAATTTGCCTTATATCTAAAGTTTGATTCTTCAACTAAAGAACTTTGTGTAACATTTACTCCTGTAACCTCTACAATATTACTTCCTGTAGTTATATTCCCATCAGTTAAAATATTATTTTTATCATGAAAGGGACTAGTCCACCATCTACTATCTTGTGTACCATCATGCGTAGCTCCAGTTAAAGCACTAACATTTGTTCCCAGACTGTCTTTGTATATTTGGAAAACAATTCTTGGACTATCAGTAGAAGACGTACAGTTAGTTGGATTATCTACACAGTTTGTAAAACTTGCTCTTTTAGGACCTGCGGCTCTTCCATATACAAAAGTTGCATCACTATCTATAGTCTGATTTGTTGTGTTAGTTACAAGTGCAGTTGTTTGGTCTGAAACATTTAGATTGTTTAGATTTATTGTAAAAGGATTTTTTGCTGTATCTATTGCTCTATCAAAATTAAACTTTACGGTTATATTTGCAGAACCTAATCCGGCATCTGTAAATACAGTTTTTGGAACACTCTCAGTTGAGCTGTTTATAAAGCTTCCTCCTAATGTTGAAGAAACTATTGTACTTGAAGCAGCCGCAGTTCCAACTTTATAATTAATCAAATCGTAGGCTTCACCAACAGGCACAGTATAGTTAACATCCAATTTTACAGCTTCGGCGTAACATCCACTAGTATAATTAGTGGTTACGGTATTTAAACTACTTTGGGCAGTTATATTAAAATCTAATTTTGCTGACATATTATCTAAGTTGGCAACTTTTGCTTGATAAGTAAAGTTTCCATCTGTATTGAAATTTGGGTTTTTAAAATCAGATAGTGTGAAATGATCTGGTTTTATTATTAAGGACATATCATTTGCTGTAATTTGTCTGTCGGCCCAAACAGTATCAGTAGCATCTACGATAGCAAATTCTTGACCTTCTACCTCTTCTAATACAAATGTATATTTCCCAACATTGTTAAGTATTACAGAATCAGATTCTATACCATCATGAAATTGAAATGTAGTTTGATTTGTGTCCTCAAGTAATGTGCTAGCGCAAGATCCTGCATTTATAAGAGTAATATCTGTATTAAGTTTATAAAAAGAAACATTATAATCAGGGGCTGCATTACCTGAAAAATCTTTAGCTATATAGTCGATATTTACAGCTTTTGCTTTGACAATAAGGGCAGTAGAAGTTTTGATACTCTCAGCATCTGTACTAGAGAGTCCAAATTTATAAGGCCTAAGAGCAAAATCATTAGAATCTGCAACTTGACATGGACTATTTGGATCTCCAACAGAGTCGTAACCGTTAGTGCAAGTAGCTTTTGTATCATCTCCTGACCCAGTTATTGTCCAACAAGTATTCCAATCGTTGGTATATCCACAATACTTAAATTCGAACGCAAGTCTTTGATGTGCACTGGTAATTGTTGAAAGTGCATCAGGTAGTGCTATAACACCTCTTGGATTTGCAGTAAGATTAAAATCGTTGCTCGTGCCAATTTCTCCATAATATCTTAGGTCAGTTAGTTCATTTGTAGTCAAGCTACCTGAAGTTACCTGATCAATCTTTATAAGGAATACTCCTGCACTAGTATTTTGATCATTTATGATTTGTGCTCTATTGTCACTTAACAACAAAATATCAAAATCTTTTGATTCTTGAAGTATTTTTGTTGTTATATTTAGGTCAGTAGGTGTTGTGATTGGGTATCCTGAACTCGTGTCTATAGAAGGATTGTCATGTTCTATAACTGTAAAAGGTCCCTCATTAAGCCCATAACGTGTAATCCCATAATAATTATCCCAAGACATACACATATAGTCGTAGTATGCGTAAAAATCATTATTGTCATCATTATGATACACATTACCATTACTGTCTGAGATGAAGTTTAGCCAAGCATATTGACTATAGTTACCATTAGGTTCATAGTAGGGAGTTCTGTGTGCTGCTGCATCTCCACCTAAACCTGGACCAGTTACACTATACTCAGGGCTACCATCAGTTTCTTTAGTTAAATAATTACCAGCACCAACATCTGCTACCCACCATTGATCTCCATCCGTTATACCTTCCAGTCCGGCAGCAACTTGGTCCATAAGAGTTGTTCTCCAACCCATTATTCCCATAGTTTGATCATCATCTGTTACTACACTTTTTGTGTAGTCTGTACAATCTAAAGCACCCGAGTTTGTGCCTGAATTCATACAACGACCAGCCATATTAGAAGACCAAGTGAGTGAAGTTCCATCCGAATAGTGATTACCACTTTGTGGGAAGTAGAGCCCAAATGGTCCATAAGGCCATATTTCATTATAACCTTCACCAGCTATATAATATTCTTTATTTGCATCGTTTGTATACATTTGGTATTTTTCACGAATAGTGCCTGTATAGTTTATCCATTCATTTTTATTTGTAGCTAAATAACTTTGAGTTCTTTGAAATGTATCTTTTGTATTTGGTACAAAAAACAAAAGACCAAGTTGACTACATGTATCATGATAAACACTTGGGTCTGCACGAACTTCAGTCATTGTTCTAATGTCACTCTTTGAGTTTGTTACTTTTGCATCTAAAGCCATAACAAATGTCCACGCTTGTTCAATGTCTTCTTGATACTTACAGTATGCTACAAAAGGTCTAAATACTGTTGTAACTTTATCACCAATAACTCTTCCACCTTGATCTGGATCTATCCAAAAGTATCCATTGGAAGCACCACTTAATGTAGGTAGATGAGAGGCATCGTCAGGTACTTTCTCGAAGATTTGTCTACAAGTTTCTTCGAGAATTTCACTCCCATATGCTCCAGTAAAAGAATCATTTGTAGTTCCTTCAATATCATCATATGTTAAGTATTTGTATTCGTCAAGTAATTTTAAACGCATACTCTCGACTTTACATCGGCCATTTGTGTAATTTAAAGTATTTATTTTAACAGCTTGATCAAAGGCTCCTATACGTAACTTAGTTGTGTCACAGTTTGACAATGTAGTGTTGTCCCAGTCAATGGCAAAAGGAGTACCGATAAGATTTATGTTACTAAAGTACTCTTCATTATTTGTTGAGTCTTCAGCTACTGAAGTAGGTTCTACCTCAATGGTATCACCATCTATGTGTATTTGTAAAAAACTAAAAGAGTTTTTAGCGTCATCTGTTATTGCTGCGTCAGCTTGAGAATAATAATTTACACTTGGACTATCATCTTTAAAAACAAAATTGTTGTAATCATTCTTAAGTGGTAATGCGATTAAATCTCTTGGAGCTTTGGTGCTTGTCATATCACAATATATTTCATATGAGTTAGAGTCGTCTCCTTCATCTGGGTCAACAATATGAAAACCTTCTGAAAGACTATTCTCTTGACAGTAACTAATAGTATTAATTTGAATATAGTCTATTTCAACTTGTTCACTATTGTCTGTTGTATCAGGGTTGAAAGTTAAAAGAACTTTCCCTGTTGCATCTGCAACTGCTGTGAATGATTCTATATACGTTCCATCTACTACAGAATAAGTTTGTTTTTGAGTGGAATTAACATATATGTTAAAATAATCTTGATCGGTTCCGGAGTTAT